>NZ_JACCCY010000004.1 GCF_013409575.1 Macellibacteroides fermentans
ACTGCAATCAAGGCTATTCCGGATGTTGACAAGGAGTTGGTAGATGTAACTGTTTCTGCTGCTAAGTGTTGTGCAGCCGATTATATTGAAGTGGCTATCCTGGACGGAGGAAAACAGATTGCAACAGCTAAGGGCGTTGCCGGTAAGGCATTGCGCCTGGCAGTGAAGAGTCCGAAGTTATGGAGTCCCGAAAATCCGGTTCTTTACGATATGAAGGTTCTTTGTTTCAGCAATGGTAAGAAGATTGACGAAGTTTCATCATATACCGCGATGCGTAAGATTTCAACAAAAAGAGATGCAAACGGCATTATGCGTATGCAATTGAACAACAAAGATTATTTCCAATATGGTCCGCTTGACCAGGGTTGGTGGCCCGATGGTCTGTATACAGCTCCAACAGACGAAGCATTGTTGTATGATATCAAAAAGACTAAGGACTGGGGTTTCAATATGATTCGTAAGCACGTAAAGGTGGAGCCTGCACGTTGGTATTATCATTGTGATAAGGAAGGTATCCTGGTTTGGCAGGATATGCCTAGCGGCGATCACGGAAACCGTTGGGAACCTCATGTATATAATGGCGGAACCGATAAAAACAGAAGCAACGAATCCATCGCTAACTACTATCAGGAATGGAAAGAGATTATGGATCTGTGCATCTCGCATCCTTCGGTTGTAATGTGGGTGCCTTTTAATGAAGCCTGGGGTCAGTTTAAAACTGAAGAGGTGATTGCGTGGACTAAGAAGTATGATCCATCCCGCTTGGTTAATCCGGCCAGTGGAGGAAACCATCGTGCTTGCGGTGATGTATTGGATTTACACAATTATCCGGGACCGAATATGTTCTTGTTTGATGCTGTAAGAGTAAATGTATTGGGCGAGTACGGCGGAATCGGACTTCCATTGGAAGGTCACCTGTGGCAACAAGGCAAAAACTGGGGATATGTTCAGTTCAAGAACAGCGATGAGGTGACAGCCGAATACGTGAAGTTTGCCAATGAGTTGAAAGACATGGTTAAACGAGGATTTTCTGCTGCAGTTTATACCCAGACTACCGATGTAGAGGGCGAAGTGAACGGGTTGATGACCTACGATCGTAAAGTAATAAAAATTAACGAAAAGGCCGTTAAGGAGGCAAATCAGAGCGTGATTCGCATGCTTGAATAAACTATACTGATTGTTTGATATTTAAGTCGGATTTCAAAGATGTTGCAGAAATGTTAAATCTTTGAATTCCGACTTTTTTATGTCAAAAAATGTAATATGAATGTAATGATATGTTAAACATTAACTGCTATATTTGCAATGTATAATATGGCAATTTAACACATTTATCCTCAAACCATTTATGAAAAAGTATTGTTTTGTTCTATTAATGATGTTGTTCTTTACAACCCTATCGTATGCACAGGTTACAACATCTGCAATCTCAGGTAAAATTGTGGATGTACAAAAGCAGGCACTACCAGGTGCAACGGTAGTTGCCATTCACCTTCCTTCGGGAACTTATTACAGCGGTGTTTCAAACGTAGATGGCTATTATGCAATTATGGGTATGAAGCCCGGAGGCCCCTATCGGATTGAAACTCGTTACATCGGGTATGAAAAGTCGGATTTAGTAGGAATCAACCTCCCTTTGGGCGAGACTTTCATCTATAATCCGGTTATGAATGAATCTTCAATTGCACTTAATGAATTGGTAGTAGTAGCTGCGCCTGGTTTTAATACGCAACGAACAGGAGCTTCGGCCAACATCTCTTCGCAGCAATTGCAGCTGATGCCTTCAATTTCAAGAAGCGTAAGCGACTTTACAAGATTGGTCCCTCAGGCAGCCTCATCCAATGGAGGTACCTCTTTTTCCGGAACAAACAATCGTTACAATAGTTTTCAGGTAGACGGAGTGGTGAACAACGACGTGTTTGGTCTGGCAGGTACCGGAACCAACGGCGGACAGGCTGGTATTCAGCCCATATCTCTGGATGCTATTGAACAGATTCAGGTGGTTATTGCCCCGTACGACGTTCGCCAGAGTGGTTTTACCGGCGGAGGAATCAATGCGATCACCAAATCGGGAAGTAACGATTTCAAGGGAAGTGCTTATTTCTATGGTAATAACCAGGATTTTGTGGGTACCACTGCCGGAAAGAATGTGGAAAACAGGAAGAAGCTGGACAAGCAGACAGATATGCAGTTTGGTGTAAGTCTTGGTGGAGCACTTATCAAGAATAAACTATTCTTCTTTGTGAACGGCGAAATAACCGACAAAAGTTATCCTACCTCCTACAATGTAGGTGAAGGATCGAATGTTACCAAAGAGGAGGCCGATCAGGTGATGAACCACCTGATGTCAATCTCGGGCGGTTACAACGGAGGCGGATATGGTCCGATGGATGTTACCACTAAATCGTATAAGATACTCGAGCGTATCGACTGGAACATAAACGATAACAATAAGTTTACGCTCCGCCATAGTTATGTAAGCGGAAAACAGCTTAACTACTCGCTTTCGGCCAACGGATTACGCTTTAATGACAATGGTTATTATATGAACAGCAAGACACACACATTTGCTGCCGAATTGAATACGAAGCTTAACAACACGATGAATAACGAGTTGCGCGTAGGATATACACGTGTTCGTGATAACCGCGATTTCGGTTCTACTCCTTTCCCATATGTTAAGGTGAAACTTGATAATTTACGGTATATTGAAATGGGTACGGAGCGTTACTCAACAGCCAACCGCCTGGATCAGGATATTGTTACTTTAACCGATAACTTTAACCTGAGCTTTGGTTCGCATCAGCTTACCTTCGGAACACACAACGAACTGTTCATGTTGGAAAATCTTTTCATCCGCGAGAACTTTGGTTCCTATGTGTATAGTTCTTTAGCCGACTTCCTGTCTATCGGTTCCGCCAAAGAGGCAAAGCCGGAGGAATATAATTATTCATTTTCAAATGAAACAATTACCGGAAGTAAGAATTGGGCTCCCTCCTTCGGAGCCATGCAGCTGGGGTTATATGTGCAGGATAAATGGAATCTGACCGATAACTTTAACTTTACCTATGGTTTACGGGTTGATATACCGCTCTATTTGGATAAGCCCAGTATAAATGAAAAGTTTAATGCCTCCGAGATTGCAAAATCGCGTGATCTGGCTACAAACAAAATGCCGTCATCTACACCGTTATTTTCTCCCCGTGTAGGTTTCAGATGGGATATCAACAGAGATAATTCATTTCTGCTTCGAGGCGGGGCAGGTATCTTTACGGGAAGAATCCCGTTCGTATGGATTTCAAACTCTTTCGGAAATACCGGCGTAGAGTATATACGTACACGTTTGCAGACTGCCGATCTGAAAAATATTAATTTCAAATTTAGTCCGGATCCCTATAACCAGCCGTTGGGCAAGGCGATGACCAGTACTGAGGTAGACGTGGTGTCGAAAGATTTTAAATATCCGCAGTCATTCCGTGTAAACCTGGCTGTCGAAAAAATGCTTCCGTTTGATATCCGTGGAACCCTGGAAGGTATCTATACCAAGAAGATGAACGACATCTATTATCAGAATATCAATATCGAAGAGTCGGGCAAAATGTTGAATAATTTTAAGGATAAACGTCCCTTATACGGACCTTCTATTTCTGCCGATTATACATCTGTTATCCTGTTAAGCAATACCAACGAAGGTTATTCTTACAACGTAACAGGAAAGTTGGAGAAATCGTTCGACTTCGGATTAGACCTGATGGCTGCCTATACCTACGGTGTATCGAAAGGGGTGAACGACGGTACATCCAGTCAGGCCTACTCCAACTGGTCATACAATGAAAACTGGCGCGGATCCAATAACCCGGAGGTTTCTTATACCGATTTCGATCAGCCTCACCGTATTATCGCTTCGGCATCTTACAAGGTGGCCTACGGAAAGAACCTGGCCACTTCCATCGCTTTGTTTTACAGCGGAAACAGCGGCAGCCGCTATTCGTTGTGCTATAATGGCGATTTAAACAAGGATGGTGTAAAGGGAAATGATCTGATTTACGTTCCTACCAACTCGGAAATAGATGCCATGCTAATCAAACCTCTGACAAATCTGCCTGCCGATAAGCAACGGACCGACCTGAAGGCCTATATCAACAGCGAAGAAAGTGGCTTGAAAGATTTACAGGGTAAGTATGCCGAAAGAAACGGACTGATTACGCCATTCGAACATCATTTCGATTTACGCATCATGCAGGACTTCTATCTGATGGTAGGAGGTAGAAAGCATACTTTGCAAGTAAACCTGGATGTGTTGAATATCGGTAATTTGTTTAACAGAGCCTGGGGTACCGTAAATTCGCCGGGTTATTCCTATACGCCGATAAAGGTTGAAAGCATCGCTTCGGATGGTACACCTACCTTCTCGTTTACCAAACCAGCCAGCAATGCTTTGTACAACCAGAGCGATTATAATTCACGCTGGAGAGCTCAGCTGGGTGTAAGGTATATTTTCTAATTCACTCAGACCAAATAGGGTGTTAAACTGTTATATCTTGAAAAAGGCTGCTGCTCCATGTGGCGCCTTTTTCTTTTACCTGCTTTTATATTTAAAATTATGAGCCGATGAATAAGAATATGTTTGTTTTATTTCTGGCCCTATTCCTTACATGGAGTTTTTCTGCCTGTAAGACGACACGCCAGGAAAGATACGTTGTGGTTTTATCTATGGACGGCTTTCGGGACGATTATCCCGGAAGGGGACATACGCCTACGCTCGATTCGTTGGCCAAGGTTGGAGTCAGGGCCTCCTTTGTTCCCTGTTTCCCCAGTGTGACCTTTCCAAACCATTATAGTATGGCTACGGGTTTGCATCCCAATAACCATGGGTTGGTCAACAATTCGTTTTACGACAGTACCATGCAGAAAATGTACCGCATCAAGGATCGGGAGGCTGTATCCAATCCGGCTTTCTATGGCGGTGAGCCGGTATGGAACACTGCCGAGCGTCAGGGCGTGAAGGCAGCTACCTATTTTTGGGTTGGATCTGAAGCTCCTGTAGGAGGAAAGCACAATTCGATCTGGAAAGTGTTTGATAGTTCGGTGCCTTATAATGATAGAGCCGACTCTGTGGTTGCCTGGCTTTCGTTGCCCCAAGAGCAACGGCCTCATTTGGTGATGTGGTATATCGAAGAGCCCGATGCCATCGGTCATGATGCCACCCCCGATTCATCTGCGGTAATTGACAAAGTGGAAGAGCTTGATGCCGTTCTGGCCCGTTTCTTCTCCAAGGTTAATAAACTGGATATCGCACCTAAAATTGATTTTATCGTGACGTCCGATCACGGGATGGCAACCTTTGTTCCCGATAAATATGTAAATCTGGGAGATTATCTTCCCAGGGATAGTTTCAAATTTGTTTTCGACGGAGTGCCTACCGTTCTTTATCCAAAACCCGGATACACGGATACAGCTTACGAAATTTTGAAAAAGGTTCCGAACATCACTGTGTGGAAGAAAGAAGAGGTTCCGGCCCGTTATCAGTATGGCTCGAATGCCCGCATCGGAGATTTGATTGTATTACCGGATGTGGGATGTATGGTCCAGTTCCGTGACAAGGGTAACCCTTGGTTAGGAGGGGCACATGGATATGACAATTTTGATCCTACCATGCAGGCTATCTTTTATGCATCCGGGCCTTCCTTTAAAAAGAATGTAACACACCCGTCGCTTCCCAATATAAGTCTCTATCCGCTCATCTGCCGGCTGTTGAAAATTAAACCGGCTCCCAATGATGCGGATAGTGTGGACCTGGATGGATTGTTGAAGAAATAAAGCGGTTTCCCGGGTTATTGTTTGTCGCATTCAAGCAATAACCGGGTTACCTCCTCTTTTCCCCAGGATGGGTAGAAGGGTTTATCCTTTCGGGATTCGTACAACTCCTTCGCTTTTAGCAGCTCTTTGCAGAATTCGGGCGAAGTTTGTCCCATAAACTTTGCCATATCCCGGTTGAAGCGGGCCAGCAGGTAAACGGGTCTCGGATTGGACGGATCGATGGCGATGGCGGCTTTGTATGCTCCGATAAGTTCGCCGAAAAGAGCCGGACCGTTGTTCTCCGGATCGGCAGCGACCTGAGCATTAAGCGCAAACCCGGCAAGCGTCGAGACTTCCGACTTATCAGCATCCGGATAGTTGTTCAGCTTTTTTGCCAGCTCTTTTGCTTCCGTGATATAAGTCAGCTTTGTCTCTTTGTTTTCGTTTACAAAGGAAAGAATGATATCCACATAGCTTGTGTAATATACAGGCAGCCATTGATCCGTGAATTTCATGGAAATCCGCTCCATGGTATTTCGTGCGTTAACAAGGTCCTGGGGACTTTCGGCATCTTGCAGCGACGTGTATGCCCGGGTCATGATATCCGAAAACTCCGGTTGCGCATTCTGAGCGTTGATAAATCCGAAGCCGGACAGAGACAGAATCAGTAAAAACAATTTCATTTTTTTCATTTTTGTGGTGTATTAAAAGTTTGAAACATCGTATGCTGTATTACCGCTGAGGGTGATAAAAATACCGATCATAAAGAAACTGTTGCGCGAAGCGTTCACCGGGCTGCTTGCGAAGGCTCCGTCTTCTCCCCGCGAGCTGGAATACGTATAATTGTATACATTGTTTCTTCCCAGGATGTTGGAGGCAGAAGCATGAATAATCACCTTTTTGTTTAACAGAAAACTGATACTCAAATCCAGACTATTATAGGGTGAGGTTGTATGCTGCATGAATCCCTCTTCGTTGGGATTATGGTACGGTCGGCCGCTGGCGTAGCGGTCGGTTATGCCGATAGTGGACCGGATGGGCTGAACCCAGTATTTGAGTGCCAGCGACAGATTGTGCCTGGTGGCATATTGAGGCATAGCCTCTGCGGGATAGTCCCCGTATTTTCGTTTGGAATCATTATAGGAATAAGCCAGCATATACTCCAGGTTCTTAACCACCTCGCGGTCATTCAGGAAAAGATCAATTCCCCTGGCATAACCGTAGCCGTCGGATGTGTAGATGCTATTCAGGTTGGTTGCCAGGTTATGATATTTCTTATTATAGACCTCGAGGCGGAAGGTTTTTCCATTCGCTTCGTGATAGGCCCCGAGAATATACTGCCAGCAACGTTCGGCCGACAGGTGTTGATTCCGGAGCAGGAAACTGTTTTCGGGAAGCTGCTGATACAATCCGGCGATGGCCGACAGATAGAAGTCCTTCATCTTATACGTAAGCGACGCGCGGGGGAGAATCTGCCAGTGGTCGTTCAGGGATGTCTGTTCCACCCGTGCCGAAACATTTCCTTGCAAGCTGGTCGACAGGTTGAAGTCGTTTATTAGAAACAGCGAGTTGATGCTATGGCTAATCTCGCCCCCTGTCAGGATTGCCGGAGGATACATGTAAGACAACGAATCTCGCCGAAGCATGCTTTCGGCACCGGCGGTCAGCTTATATAGATTGCTGTAACGTTTTTCTGCTTTTATTTTCAGATGAATTTCGCTTTCCGTCTCCTTTAATGCATCGGAGGCAAGCCTGGCTCCATCCATTCGTTTCTTGTTGGACGAAATGGCAACGCCCGAAAAGAATTTGTAACCTTTTCCCAATGTCTTTCTAAAAGTACTGTTCAGGTACAGATTATCCTCCTCAAAATCCATTCGGCGATTGATCGGATTAAAGGCTTCGCTGGTATGCTGGGCAAACGAGGTGCGGTCGTACGCCAGATATGTTTTCCAGATCCCTTTATTTGCCAATGTTTTTCGGAACTGGCTCTCGCCTGAGATTCGTTGGTAGGGGTTGATCCAGTCATAGCTGTCCGGAAACAACTTGTTGTATGGTCCGATGTTCTGGTAATCGCCGTTGAAGGAGAGCGAAGAGTTTGCCCATGCTTTGGTGCCCCCTCCACCCATACCTACGGATAACAGGCTGACGCCGATTTTGGTAACCGGACTTTCGTCTTTTGTAGTTAGAGGGAGTACGCTGGACAAACTTTGGGAATAATCGGAAGAGAAGCCTCCCGACGAGAAGTTAATCCCTTCAAATAAGAATGGAGAGTACCTGCCCCGTGCGGCCGAGTTTTCGGGCGTATAGGTGTAGGGCGATAGTACGTGCATCTCGTCAATAAAGGTCTGCGCCTCACGACTGTCGCCGCCACGCACCATCAACTTACCGCTTTCGCCTGCGGCCTGCACTCCCGGCAATAAGGCAATGCCGTTGTAAATATCGCCCACAGCTCCGGCGGTTGTCGCGATGCTTACCGGCGACATCTCTTTCCATTTGGAACTTCCCTGTAACCGATAATTCCCTGCAGTAACAAATACCTCCTGTAATGCAACGTTTTGAGGATGCAACACCAGATGTACCCGGCCCATCCCGGATGCTTCACCCTTCATATACGCAGGGGTGTATCCTAACATCTGGGCGCACAGGGTGATTTCGCCCTTGGCTGTGGTTTTGAAATCAAACGAACCGTCCTCTCTGCTGCTTGTTCCCTCCAGCGTTTCCCGGATGTAAATATTCACGCTCATCATCGGCGCACCTTTATCGTCTACAACGATTCCGGCAACGGTGTACGTCTGCGCATACGAAATAGCTGTCTGAAGTAAGAAGACAGAAAGAAAAAAGAGCAATCGGCAATGTGTTTTCATTATCGCAATCCTATTTGATTTGGGAGCAAAGAAAAACTATGTTTGCTTCTAAATCAAATAGTTGGGATAAACAACTAGCTTTTGATCTGTTCGTCTAATTTATAGTACGATTGAACGTTCGACCCATTATTTTTATGCTGAATCAACTCATATCCTTGAATAAAGAGGTAGGATGTTAATGTAAAACTTTGTCTTTGATAAGCTTGTCAAATACGAGTAAAACGCCAGGTACCTGTGCAGGCTCTGATTGATACATCTTGATATCGAAAAATCTGACTTCGCCTATTTCATTCTTAGGTTCAATTTTTTCGTTCAATTGATAAATAAAGCAATCCTGCTCCATTATAATAGGGGGTTCTTCTCCATAAGCCGGAGCGGTAATATGACAATAATATTTCAATCGCTCAGCATTCAGCACAATATTCAGTTCTTCAAAGATTTCTCTTTGTAGAGTTTCTAAAGAGCTTTCTCCATCGTCAATTTTCCCACCAGGCAGATACCAGGCTTTTTTGTTTTTACTATAGGCTAAAAGGAGTTTGTCTCCTTTCACAACCACCAGTCCTGCTGTCGGCAATGCTTTATTTCCCATTAAAGTTAGATTTCGCTTTTATTAATCCACTTCCCAAAAGCAGGAGCTTTGTAGTTTTTCATTTTATCGATTAAATCATCAATGTCGTCACTTAAGATTAGCATTTCCTGATTAGCTTGTTTTAAAAAACCATTGTCTACCATTTTCTGTATAAGCGATAACAGTTCGTCGTAAAATCCATTGGTGTTAAGAATTGCAACCGGTTTTTATGCAATCCGAGCTGAGCCCATGTAAGCATTTCAAAAAATTCTTCGAGTGTTCCAAAACCTCCCGGAAGTGTAATGATTCCGTCCGAAAGCTCATCCATTTTTGTTTTCCGTTGATGCATTGTTTCAACTAAAATCAGTTCGGTTAAATTGTCGTGACCAATTTCAACTTTTTGCAGAAAGGTGGGCAACACTCCGATAGCTTTACCGTTATTGTCTAACACCCCGTTTGCAACAGCCCCCATTAAACCAACATTTGCACCACCATAAACGAGTTCAATATTTTGTTCTGCCAATGTTTTACCTAGGTTGTAGGCTTCTTGTTCATATATTTTTTCTGTTCCAAAACTGGAACCGCAGAATACACTAATTCTTTTCATTGTTTTAATTTATTATCAATTATGAGTTACATTCGTATTGTAAAAAGAATACGTCAGGATGCATTTCGTAAACAGGCAGCTTTTTACTTTTTAATGAGCAAAATTATTAAAATAAAACTTCGGTTCAAATAACATGAACTCAAAATCCAACTTCACTCCGCCTGCCCGCATTAAAAAAGTGAATGCAGATTTAGGCTCTATAGGTTGAAGATCAATCTAATGCAGGTAAACTTTATTAATCTGCTTTTATATTGTATTTTTGTAACGTATAACGTTATCTGTGTTATAAATGAATACTCAAATTTCGACTCGTCTGGGCAGATTAAAGGAAGTTGTAGATAAACCATACCCTTTTGTGTATGGTGGCTGGAAGTCGGCTGTCATAGTAGGACTCGCTGTTTTTTTGTTCTTATTCACCTTTGAACCTCTGGGCCTTAATCGATTTCCCGGGAATACGTTTTTTTATACGCTGGGCTTTGGACTTATAACCATTGCATGTCTGCTTTTTGATTATTGGTTGATTAACCAGTTCATGAAAAGAGTGAAGATCCTTTGGACTGTCTGGTGCGAGATTCTTTGGAATATCTTTTTCCTTTCTACGATTGCTATAGGAAACGGAATCTATAATGCTGTTGTGGGATTCTTCTTTTTCCACCAGGATATTTGGGGGGCTCTCCAATTATCCAATGCTTTTATCGTAACCTTTCCTGTCGGAATCTTGTTTGCTATAATATTTGCATTAAGTAGGAATGCCGGCATAAAAGTGATGCAGAGAGACAACAATACGGTGGATGCCGTGACCGGATCTCAAGCAAGAGAAAGCATGGATTTTATCTGTATCTCATCTGTAAATAAGAAAGATCCGGATGTGGTACTTACGGCAGATCGTATACTGTATATCGAATCCATGGGGAATTTGCTTAAAATCCATTACTTATCGGACGAAGCGAAAGTGACAACAAGAGTGGTGCGTAATACGTTGAAAAATCTGGCTGTACTGGAGCATCCGGATCTGTATCGTTGTCACCGGTCCTTTGTTTTGAATCGTAGGATGATAAATCAGATAAACGGCAACTCCAACGGTTATATGGTAAAACTTATGCATGTTGAGGATGAGATTCCGGTATCCAGAAAATACGCGGCCGACTTTATCCAGATGCAGAACGCTGACCGGACCAGTTATACCAGACAAGAAACTTGAAGTAGAAATAACAATGTAATAAATAGAAATTGAAATGATAAAGAATATTGTTTTTGATTTAGGAGGAGTTATAATGGACCTGGATACAGATCGGGCGGTAAGCCGGTTTGTTGAAATAGGGGTGAAAAACGCACCGGAATTGGTAAATGCCTATCAACAGAAAGGGGTTTTCCTGGAACTGGAGGAGGGATTGGCCGACCGGGAAACGTTTTGTAAAAAGTTAAGTGAGTATGCGGGTAAGGAAATATCCGATGAGGAGGCCCTGAATGCCTGGAGAGGTTTTATTACGGACATTCCCCAATATAAATTAGATTATATACTGGATTTGAGAAGCAAATATAAGTTGTACCTGCTAAGTAATACGAATCCTTTTATTTTAGAATGGGCCCGAACCTCGTCTTTTACGGAGGCTGGTCGACCCATTACTGCCTATTTTGATAAGATTTATGCCTCCTACGAGGTGGGAATTACAAAACCCAACAAAGAAATATTCGAATTCATGCTTAAAGATAGCGGAATGATTCCGTCGGAGACGTTGTTTATCGATGATGGCATTCGTAATGTGGAAATGGCTTCCAGTATGGGGATTGTTACATACTGTCCAGAGAATAAAGAGGATTGGCGTGCCGCAGTCGACTCTTTCTTAGTATAAGTATCCGGATAAAGGACCATATAAACCGATTGCTACGGAGAAGTATATCTTTCCCTTAAGCCTTTTATATTTTTCAATACGAGGACTTATTCGTTTGTCAGCTGTCTGCTTTGCGTTTGACAATTGTTGAATGCAAAGTAGACAGCTGTATAACTTGCATTCAACATATGACAAACGAATAGTTGTTCGTTATGAAACAAATAGTTGCTCGTATGCTAAGGGATAGTTGACTTAACAGATCGGGATAAAAGATAAAAGTTTTAGGGAGAAAGGATTATACGGTTGTATAAAATGAAAAGAGGGTACCCGTAAGGATACCCTCTTTGTTGTAGATGTAAGATTTTGGTAATGAAACAACATGTGAGGTTTTATGCTCTATTGTTGTTTATATTGCAAATCTAAAGCTATATTTTGGTTATTCCTAATTAAAAGGGAAAATAATAACTATTGTGTTGCAAAACATATGGATTTGTCCGATTCCGGGCATGTATATCCCTTTTATTGGAATGATTCACTCCAAATCATACAAAATGCCAGCGTTAATTTGGCTGGGTATGTCAAGGTAATTGCCGTTTGGAGGCAACACAAATTAAATGTGATTGTTTTTTTCTTCAAGATCGAGAAGAAATCTTTTCATTTCAGGACCATAAGCATAGCCTCCTACATTGCCATCTGCAAGTACCACCCGGTGACAAGGAACAATAATAAAGATCTGGTTCTTGCCATTGGCAGACCCTGCAGCCCGGTAGGCCTTGGTATTACCGGCTCTTTTTGCAAGTTCCTGATACGAGATCTGTTTGCCGTAAGGGATTAGTTGCAACTCTTCCCAAACACGCTGCTGAAAGGGAGTCCCCTCCTGTAGTAAAGGCAGATCAAAAGAGGTCCGTTTCCCTTCAAAATACTCTTCAAGTTGCCAGATGGTCTCTTGCAGAATCGGATTTACCGACTCTTCTCTTTCGGCGGATGGTTCGGCAACCCAGCGTGCCATGATCAAATGAGTCTCGGTGGCTCGTAACTCGATCCACCCGATGGGTGATTTTATGTAAGTAGCATAGACTTTCATTTTATATATCTTTTAGTAGTTTTGTAAGAATACCAACACCTTCGGATGCTCCGGCCCTGATTATATGCAGGTCACGACGGGACGTGTAAACATCCATCGGGTCAATTAAGAATACAGGCTGTCTTCTGCGTACATAATTCAGCAGACCGGCAGCCGGATAAACATTGAGAGAGGTCCCGATAATTACAAAGATGTCCGACTGTTCTGTCAGCTCAATAGCCGGTTCAATCATCGGAACAGCCTCTCCAAACCACACAATGTGGGGGCGCAGCTGATCTCCATACGGATCTTTGTCTCCTAAATGAATATCGCAATTGCTTTCGGATAATTCGTAAATCCGCTCAGGGTGATTAACGGAGCGGACTTTCATCAATTCGCCGTGCAGATGAAGTACATGACTGCTTCCTGCCTGTTCGTGCAGATTATCAATGTTTTGGGTGATAATACGCACATCGAACTCCTTTTCCAGTCTCGCCAGACCGATATGTCCTTCATTAGGCTTCGCAGCAAGCAGTTCCCTCCGCCGGTGGTTATAAAAATTGAACACCAGCTCCGGATTGGCTGCAAATCCTTCCGGAGATGCCACATCCTCAATGCGATGCTTTTCCCATAACCCATCCGATCCCCTAAAGGTGGAAAGTCCGCTTTCCGCACTCATCCCCGCACCGGTAAGAACTACAAGTTTCTTCATTCGGATTTCTTTTTTTACAAAATATTCATCCACGAAGTTACAAAAACTTGTTTATAATAGATCATTGGGAGCTGTTTTTTTGTCAAAATGACATAAAAACTTGTACTGATACTTATTCCGTTTGTGTATCTGCGTGCATTTGGAATTGAATTCTTGAGGAATGCATGCAAGGTATGTTTAATAAATCCATAATCTTGCTGAAAAAAGAATAGGTCACTTTTTTTGATAGCTCTTTAAAAAGTTTAGCGGATTTAATATAATTACCATTAAATGTGTTACTTTTGTGGCTCTTAATAAGTTGAATTAGACAAAGAATGGATAAAGTTAGTTACGCTTTGGGTTTAAGTATTGGAAATAATTTCCAGAACTCAGGTATCAATAATCTTCAGATTGAAGATTTTGTAAAGGGATTAAAGGATGTGCTTGGAGATGCGAAGCCGGAAATCAGCTATGATGAGGCTAAACAAGTTATCAATGACTTCTTTATGAAGTTGCAAAATGAAAAGCTGGAAGTTAACCTGAAGGCTGGCGAGGAATTCCTGAAAATAAACAAACATAAGGCAGGTGTTGTGGAATTGCCCAGCGGCTTGCAGTATGAAATCCTTAAAAGCGGTTCGGGAGCCAAACCGACAGCTGCAGATACAGTAAAATGTCATTACCATGGTACGTTGATTAATGGAACTGTTTTTGATAGTTCTGTTGAAAGAGGTGTGCCTGCAGAATTTGGCGTTTCACAGGTGATTCCTGGTTGGGTGGAAGCCCTTCAGCTGATGGAGGTGGGTGCTAAATGGAGATTGTTTATCCCTTCGGCTCTTGCATACGGAGCTCATGGTGCCGGCGAAGTGATTGAGCCGAACAGCACATTGGTTTTTGATGTTGAATTATTGGATATTGTAAAGTAATAAATACTAAAAGGATTAAAATGAAAAAAGCAAGTGTTTTAGTTGCAGCAATGGCTGTGGCTGTTGGCGTTTCCGCTACTTCTTGTGACTCTAAAAAGAGTGCAAATTTAAAGAGTGCTATCGATAGCGCCAGTTATGCAATTGGTGTAAGCACAGGTGCCGGTTACAAAGAAAATTTGAAAACATTACCAGATAGCGCTAATGTTGATGCATTGATCGCTGGTTTTACTGCTGCTCTTAAAGGTAAGGAAACAAGCATGACTCCGGAAGCTGCTCAAGCTTACCTGCAAACTTACTTTATGGAAGCTTCAACAAAACAAGCTACCAAAACAAAGGAAGAAGGCGATAAATTCCTGGCAGAAAATAAAACCAAAGAAGGTGTAATTACTACCGAAAGCGGTTTGCAATATAAGGTTATCACCGAAGGTACAGGTGCAAAACCAACTGCTACAGACAATGTAAAAGTACACTACAAAGGAACGTTGCTGGATGGAACTGTATTTGACAGCTCAATCGAGAGAGGTGAACCTGCTCAGTTTGGTGTTGGTCAGGTAATCAAAGGCTGGACAGAAGGTTTGCAGCTGATGCCTGTAGGATCAAAATATATTTTCTGGATTCCGGGAGACCTTGCTTATGGCGAAAGAGGTGCAGGACAGGATATTAAACCTAATTCAACACTTGTATTTGAAGTGGAATTGCTGGAAATTGTAAAATAATTTCATTATTTATATCTTAATGGCGGGTAATATATGCTTTTTAGCATTAATTACCCGCCATTATTATTTATTTTGCACTTTTTTCTTTCAGATTGCTATGTGAATCAAAAAATATATATACTTTTGATACTTTAATTGAAATGTGTATATTAATTTAAAGCAAATATGGAGAAGATCGACAAACTGGACCGGCAAATTCTGAACATTATTTCAAAGAATGCCAGGATTCCTTTCAAGGATGTTGCAGAAGAATGTGGCGTTTCTCGTGCAGCCATTCACCAACGCGTACAACGCATGATTGATATGAATGTAATTGTTGGATCAGGTTATCACATCAATCCGAAGATATTAGGATATAATACATGCACTTATATCGGAGTGAAACTGGAAAAAGGTTCAATGTACAAGGATGTGGTGCCCGAATTTGAAAAAATACCCGAAGTGGTGGAATGTCATTTTACTACTGGTCCGTATACAATGCTTATCAAATTGTATGCTAGAGATAACGAACACCTGATGGAATTGTTGAATTCACAGATTCAGGAAATCGAAGGTGTTACGGCTACGGAAACTCTTATTTCTCTGAGACAAAGTGTTAAACGTGAAATTCCTATTTGTAACGTACTGTAAGATGGTTTACAAATAAAAAAGCCCTGTGTCTTTGGATGCAGGGCTTTTTTATTGTCCGTCAGCCTGTTTTCTTTTTTATTTAAAGAAGGATTACTACCTTTGCTTACTAAAAATAGAATCATGCTTAAAACCATACAAAAAATATTTTTTTTAGGAGCATTTGGATTGTTGATCTCTGCTACCGTTAGTGGAAGCCACTCGTATCGCTTTCGTGTGTATCTGAAGGATAAAGGTAATACAGGTTATAGTATTGACCGTCCGGAAGAATTTCTCTCCAAAGAGGCCCTGGAAAGACGTGCTCAGCGTAAAGTGGCTGTAACAAGTTCGGATATTCCAATTTCAGAATCATACATAGACAGTCTTTCTTCTACCGGAGCCGAACCTGTGGCTCAAAGCAAATGGATGTCTACGGTGGTTATGAATTCTCCTGATAGTTTGGTGGTGGACAAATTGAAAGCACTCTCTTTCGTTGATTCTGTAAAATGGGTTTGGAAAGGCGAAGCAGATTATCCTAAGAATTTGGAACCTGATACCTCGAAATTCTACCCCTCAGATCTGCCCGTGGCTAATTATTATGGTCAGGCTGATTCCCAGATAAGCATGTTGAATGGAGTAAAACTGCATCAGGCAGGATTTAGGGGACAGGGGATGCATATAGCTGTTATTGATGCGGGATTTCAAAATGTAAACCGTATTTCTGTTTTTGATTCCCTGAGGTTGCTGGGTACAAAGAATATTGTTTCGCCCGGTCAGAGTGTGTATGAAAGTGATGACCACGGAACAAAAGTGCTTTCTTGTATGGCGGCCAACAGCCCGGGTGTGATGGTAGGTACAGCACCTGATGCTTCTTACTGGCTTATTAAAAGTGAAGATAACCGTTCTGAATTTCCTGTAGAGGAGGATTATTGGGTAGCTGCGGTAGAATTTGCCGATAGTGTTGGCGTAGACGTTATTACCTCATCTTTGGGATACTTCATGTTTGATACCGAAGATTCCGTTTACAGTCAGTGTTCTCTGGACGGTAAAACGGCTTTAATAAGTAAAGCTGCTTCAATGGCGGCAGATAAAGGCATTTTATTGTTCAGCAGTGCCGGAAATGAAGGTGCCAGCTCCTGGGGTAAGATTACTTTCCCGGGCGATGCCGACGAGATAGTGACGGTTGGAGCAGTTACGGATGATAAAAAGAAAAGTACTTTCAGCTCGATCGGATTTACAGCCGATTACCGTGTAAAACCAGATGTTGTAGCCTTAGGAAGCGGATGCAGCGTTGTGGATGCCTCGGGCAATATCACCTATGCAAACGGAACCTCTTTTGCCACGCCTATTCTGGCCGGATTGTCAGTGTGCCTGTGGCAGGCAGTACCGGAACTTACACCTAAGGAGATGATTGATACCCTTCAACGGGCCGGACATATCAGTAGTCATCCGGATGCAGAATTGGGATATGGTTTGCCCGATTTGTATAAAGCCTATAAATCACAGTGTAAACATGTATCGGAACGATGAGAATTTGGGCGAATCAAGGCAGGAGTTTACGCTGCTGGAACTAAATAACCGTATCAAAGGGGTAATACAACAGAGTTTCCCCGATACGTATTGGGTGCGTGCGGAGATGAGCGATGTAAGACAGCATGCCGCCTCCGGTCATTGTTACCTCGAATTTGTTGAAAAACATCCGGTAAACGGACAATTGCTGGCAAAAGCCAGAGGGTCTATCTGGGCTAAAACCTTCCGGATGATAAAGCCTTATTTCGAGATGGAGACGGGGCAATCTTTTGCTTCCGGTATTAAAGTGCTGGTAAAGGTTACCGTAGAATTCCATGAATTGTATGGATATAGTCTCACGGTGGTCGACATTGATCCTACCTATACGTTGGGCGACATGGTGCGCAGACGCATGGAGATAATTAAGCAACTTCAGGAAGAGGGAGTCTTTTCCTTAAACAAGGAGCTGGATTGTCCACTGCTCCCGCAACGAATAGCGGTTATCACATCTCCTTCTGCAGCTGGATACGAAGACTTTATGAAGCAGCTTGTTCAGAATAAATCCGGTTATATTTTTTATACACATCTTTTTCCGGCGATTATGCAAGGCGAAAAAACGGAAGAGTCTGTAATTGGAGCATTGGATAAAGTGTACCGGCATCTGGATTGCTTCGATGTGGTTGTTATAATAAGAGGAGGTGGGGCTACCTCAGATCTGCATAGTTTCGACTCTTACCTGCTGGCAGCCAATTGTGCACAGTTTCCGTTGCCGATCATTACCGGTATTGGTCACGAACGGGATGATACCGTTGTTGATATGGTTGCCAACACTCGCATGAAAACACCTACAGCTGTAGCCGAATTTCTTATAAACCGGATGGATGATGCAGCTGATCGGCTAAATACTTTACAGGAGAAATGCAGTTCCAAAGCAATCGAAATCTTAACTGAGCGTAAGAACAGCCTCGATTTACTTGCAACCATGCTTCCTTCAATGGTGACGAGCCGATTGACATCCAATCATTCTTCGTTACAACTATTGGGTATGAAGTTGCCATCTTTGGCAAATAATCTGTTGGAGCAGAATCGGTTCGCATTGCAGCGGTTGGTCGTTACTTTGCCTGCTACTGCTAAGCAGAATATGGAACGTAAAAATTCCGTGTTTGAGAAAATTGATTCTATGTTCCGGAAATCGGTGGATGATTTCCTTTTGAAAAGGAAACATGCCTTAGAACTTTCCGAGCAATATGTTTCCCTGGCATCGCCCGAAAATATCCTGCGAAAGGGATATAGTTTAATTTATAAGAATGGGCGCCTGGTGAAAAGATCCGTCGATCTGCATGAAGGAGACGAGCTCTCCATTCACTTTATTGATGGGGATAAGAAGAGTAGAATTATTGAATGATAAAACTGGATTAGGTTATGGATATAAAAGAAGAATCATATAACGAGGCAATCGAAAAGCTTCGGTTGATTGTTGAAGCAATAGAGAAGGGTGATCTGGAGGTTGATCTTCTTTCGGAGAAGGTTAAAGAGGCAAGCCGGTTGATTAAACTCTGTAAAGACAAACTCTATAAGGCCGATCTTGAGGTTAAAAAAGTACTGGAAGAGTTGGAATAATTGCCGGTATCACTTCTAAAACATATCTTTTTATGAACGAATTACCCAAATATGTGCTGATTGTGGCCGGAGGTAGGGGGTTGCGGATGGGAGAACAGCTTCCTAAGCAATTTATTCCGATAGCAGGGAAGCCCGTACTAATGCATACGTTGGATGCCTTTGTCCGTTACGATGCATCGGTGCGCCTTATTGTTGTGCTTCCCGAATCGCATCAACAATATTGGCAGGACTTATGCAGAGAATATAATTTTTCTGTTCCGCATCAAATAGCTACCGGGGGTGAAACCCGTTTCCACTCGGTGAGAAATGGATTGAAATTGGTAAATTCATCCGGGTTGGTCGCTATTCACGACGGGGTGCGTCCTTTGGTGACGACCGACGTTATTGATGCCTGCTTCAGGGCTGCGGCATCCGATAAAGCGGCTATTCCGGTGTTGCCGATGATAGATTCTCTGCGCGAATATAATGCAACGGGGAGTATGCCGGTGGACCGGACTCGTTATTGCTCTGTGCAGACTCCGCAGGTATTTGATTCAGCAACAGTCTTGTCGGCTTACGATGTCCCATTTGATGAGTGCTTCACCGATGATGCTTCCGTTGTTGAATCTAGCGGACATCCGGTTACGTTGGTAGCTGGCAACCGTGAGAATATTAAAATTACAACACCCTTTGATCTGCTGATTGCCGAGGCTGTATTGAAGGGGCGTACTAACATTTAGCTGATTGATATATGATTGACCTGGAAAGAAGATCGATTGTTTATTTACCGGGGGTAGGTCCAAAGAAAGCCGAACTTCTTGAAAAAGAGATCGGTGTACGTTCCTATGCCGATTTATTAAGCTTTTATCCTTATAAATACATTGATCGTTCCAGATTTTATAAGATTAGCGAAATAGAGGGTAATATGCCCTATATTCAGCTAAAAGGACGTTTTCAATATTTTGAGACAGTAGGCGAAGGCAAGAGCAAACGATTGATAGGTAAATTTACCGATGGTACCGGGGTGATTGATCTGGTTTGGTTCAAAGGGGTTCATTATATTCTGGAGAAATATAAACCGGGCGTGGATTTTATTGTTTTCGGTAAACCGGTTGCTTTTGGAAGGGTATTTAGTATTCCGCATCCGGATATTGATCCCATTAGTAGTTTGGAGCAGGTGGCCTCTGGGTTGACTCCTTACTATTCAACTACAGAAAAGATGAAAAAAGCTTTTTTGAATTCCCGGGCGATTCAGAATCTGGTGTATAATGTATTGTATTCATCGCTGGATGAATTGACCGATTTATTGCCGGAATATCTTTTAAAGCGTGTTGGCATGATTTCTTTTGAAGAAGCCATGTGTCAGATTCATTTCCCGGATTCGGCCGAAAAGTTACGTGAAGCACAGACTCGTTTGAAGTTTGAAGAGCTATTTTATATCCAGTTAAATATGCTGCAGACTTCCAGTCAGCGTAAGATGCGCATCAAGGGGCTGGTCTTTTCGCGTGTTGGGTCCTACTTTAATACCTTCTATTCTGAATATCTGCCGTTTGAACTTACAGGGGCTCAAAAGAGGGTGGTGCGCGAGATACGTACCGATATGGGAAGCGGCAGACAAATGAACCGCTTGCTGCAGGGGGATGTCGGTAGTGGGAAAACCTTGGTTGCCTTGTTGTCGATGCTTTTGGCTTTGGATAATGGGTATCAGGCCTGTATGATGGCTCCAACCGAAATTCTGGCAACCCAGCATTTTGCAACAGTCGAAGGTTTCTTGAAAGATATGGATGTGAAGGTGGCTCTCCTTACCGGTTCAACGCGAAAGAAGGAACGGGAACGTTTGCTGGCACAGATAGCCGAAGGAGAGATTCAGATTTTAATTGGAACACATGCCCTGATAGAAGATACCGTTGTGTTTTCATCCCTTGGATTGGCTATCATCGACGAGCAACATCGCTTTGGTGTTGAGCAGCGTTCCAGGTTATGGAAAAAAAACAAGCAGATCCCGCATGTGTTGGTTATGACTGCCACACCCATCCCGCGTACCCTGGCTATGACGCTTTATGGGGACCTGGATGTGTCTGTAATAGACGAATTGCCTCCCGGCAGGAAACCGATTAAGACAGTCCATCGATACGATACCAATAAGAAGCTGCTATACGAATTTTTAAGAAAGGAAATCAACCTGGGCAGGCAGGTTTATGTGGTTTTTCCACTTATTGAAGGAAGTGAGAAGCTGGACTACAAGGACTTGGAAGAGGGATATGAGATTTTTAAGGATGTTTTCCCCGAATTTACGGTGAGTATGGTGCACGGACGGATGAAGGCGGCCGATAAAGAGGCCGAAATGAAACGATTCATCTCAGGTGAAGCTCATATATTATTGGCTACTACTGTTATAGAGGTGGGTGTCAATGTCCCTAATGCTTCAGTGATGGTTATTGAAAGCGCCGAAAGATTCGGATTGTCGCAATTGCATCAGCTGAGAGGCAGGGTGGGAAGGGGTGCCGAGCAGTCATACTGTGTACTTGTGTCTTCCTACAAGCTCAGCAATGATACCCGTAAGCGCCTTGAAATTATGGTTAACAGTAATGATGGCTTTGAAATTGCGGAAGCCGACCTTCGCCTTCGTGGTCACGGAGATCTGGAAGGCACCCGGCAGAGCGGCGAGGGGATAGATCTCAAAATTGCCGATCTCGCAGCAGACGGTCAGCTGCTTCAATATGCCCGTGATATGGCTCAAATGATATTAGCCGAAGATCCGGACCTTACGGAAGATAGAAATCGAATGCTGAACTATAAGCTTAAGAAGCTTTTTTCCAACAAAATAAACTGGGGAATGATTAGTTAATGTGTTGTAAAACATGCTTTGATCTAATTTGCTTTAATTCAATAATTTAAAGTTGTATTTTAAATCTTGTTTAGACTTATTGCCGAAATTTTTCTTCAATTAGTTTGGCTGGTATACTCTAAAATACGAACTTTGACATGTTGGCTATGTAACCCGATATGTCTATCGGTTGGTCACCCCCCTATTTAAGTTAATTATACAACAAATGAGCATAAGAACATTATTATTCCTCTGCGGTTTCTTTTTTGTGGCATCAGCGGCAACTCCGCTGACTCCCGTAAAAAAGAAAGTTGCAAACCGTATGCGTCAAATGGACACAAAGGTTACGGAACTTATGGCCGATCGCGTTGGCTTTAAAAAAGAAATGGCAGCTAAAGAGCTGTCGGATTTAAATTCCAAAATGTTGGAGGCAGAATTGGCTGAAGAAGACAAAATGTTTCCTGCCGATGAGTTATACGGTTCAATTTGGGACAACCGCTGGGTGAATCCCTATAAGAAAGAGGATCTTACTTTACCTGATTCTTTTCGTATTGACTGTTCAACTTTTGTTCTGCCTGTAACCAGCGAAGTAAACGTAACTTCAAAGTATGGTCCGCGAAGACGCAGAATGCACCGCGGAATAGACTTGAAGGTGCAGATAGGTGATACAATCCGTGCCGCATTTGACGGTAAAATCCGTATCAAGAATTACGAGAGAAGAGGATACGGTTACTACGTGGTGGTTCGCCATCCCAACGGTCTTGAAACTATTTACGGACACCTTTCTCATTTTCTGGTTGATGTGAACGACCAAGTTAAGGCTGGTGATCCGATTGCTTTAGGAGGAAATACCGGCCGTTCAACGGGCTCACATCTTCATTTTGAAACACGCTTCCTGGGTAAAGATATAGACCCTGCTGATATTATTGATTTTGAAAATGGAGTTCCTCACGAGGATTTGTATGTTTTCCATAATGTAAAGATCAATGGCAGAAACAGTAATGTATATACCTCTTCAGGAGATCAGATGGTTTATCACCGGGTGAAATCAGGAGATACATTGGGCGCAATTGCCCGCCGGTATGGAACGTCCGTAAGTCAGCTGTGTAAATTGAATGGATTGAAGAGCACTTCCGTTTTACGTTTAGGTCAGGCAATCCGTTGCAGTGCAGGTTCAACAACACGTACGGCTTCTGTTAAGAATGAGTCGGGCAACGATGAAAAATCAACGGTATCAAGCAGTAAGAAAAAGAATATTACTGTCGAAACATCATCAGACAATAATGCAACCTATCATCGTATCAAATCTGGCGACACTTTAGGTGCTATCGCACGTAAGTACGGTACTTCTGTAGGTAAGATTTGCGAATTGAATGGCATTTCCAAGACAACAACTTTACGACTCGGACGTTCATTGCGTTGTTCGTAACGTCACATTTATAGAACAAAAGGCACAGTTGCTTAGTAGCTTCTGTGCCTTTTGTCGTTTTTTATTATCTTTGTACCATAATTTTATCTTCATATGGCAGATACAATAGCACAATTTGAAAAGGTTATAGCCCTTTGTCGGGATTTATTCCAGAAAAAACTGGTTGATTATGGTCCTTCCTGGAGGATAATGCGTCCACAGTCAATTACTGATCAAATATTCATCAAGGCAAATAGAATACGGAGTCTTGAGTTGAAGGGTGTCAGTATGGTGGATGAAGGCATAAAGCCCGAATTTATAGGCATTGTCAACTATGGGGTGATAGGGTTGATACAACTTGCGAAAGGTTTTGCCGATACTACCGATATGACAGCCGAAGAGGCGATGACTCTGTATGATAAATATATTACTGAAACAAAAGAGTTGATGTATGCTAAAAATCATGATTATGACGAAGCCTGGCGAAGTATGCGTATCAGCTCCTATACAGATTTAATTCTGATGAAGATTTATCGTACAAAACAAATCGAATCGCATAATGGCAAGACCATCGTTTCGGAAGGAATAGATGCGAATTATATGGATATGATTAACTATGCAATCTTTGGACTGATAAAATTAGAATTCGGAGAGGAGTGATATGGTTAGGACAGAGCTGGTAAAAAAAGTAGTTGCGGAAATTAGCCGTTTGCTGATTGGCGTTGTTTTTATTTTTTCGGGAATAGTTAAGGCTATTGATCCGGTTGGTGGAGCAATAAAGATCGGCGACTATCTTATGGCTTTTGGTTTTACCTGGCTGTCTTCTTTTGAATTGCTGCTGACTTTCTGTCTTTCGGCTGCCGAATTCACCTTGGGCGTTTGTATGCTGCTAGGGGTGTATCGCAGGTATTCATCCTTTTTTGTTCTGGTATTTATGTTGTTTATGACTCCTCTCACCCTCTATCTGGCACTATTTAATCCGGTGTCGGATTGTGGATGTTTCGGTGATGCAATAGTTCTGACAAACTGGGAAACTTTTTTAAAAAATATAGTTCTGCTAGCCGCAGCAGTAGTCGCTTTTATCTATAATCGGTATATATGTAATTTCTATACCTTTAAGGCCTATTGGTTTGTTACGCTATTTGCCTATTTATTCTGTATAGGCTTTAACTACAGTAATTACAGTCATCTCCCCATTATTGATTTCAGACCGTTCAAAGTAGGGGCCGATATTCCGGTATTGGTGTCGATACCCGACAATGCGCCTGCCGATGAGTATGCATATTATTTTACCTACGAAAAGGACGGAGTAAAGAAAGAATTCTCATTGGAAAATTATCCTGCGGATGATTCTACCTGGACATACGTTAGCTCGCGTTCCGATTTGATTAAGAAGGGGTATGTACCCCCGGTTCCCGGATTTGTACTGTATGACAGTGCATCAGTTGATATTACGGATGAAGTTCTTCGTAACAAAGGGCCAATGTTCTGGCTTGTTATTCCTTCAATAGAAAAGGCGGACGATAAAAATATCGATGCAATAAATAATGTATTTGACTTTGCCCAGGAACAGGGGTATCCGTTTTATTGTTTAACAGGGTCTTCCCGTGAATCAATGACCGACTGGGAAAATAATACGGGTTCGGAATATACATTTATTACAACGGATGATGTTTTACTTAAGACTATGATTCGTGCTAATCCGGGATTGATTCTTATTAATGACGGGGTAATTCGGGCAAAATGGAATCCCAACGATTTGCCTGACGAGGATTACATTAAAGAAACAATGCAGAACCATCTGGACGGGAAGTCTGTTAATCCAAAAGAAGATGACGGTATATTATTCATGTTATTGAGTTTTACCGTACCTTTGCTGCTTGTTTGGATATATGATTATTTTAGAAATCGGAGGAAACGTTCTGATAAGCAAATTGAGAGTTGATATTTTATATTATATATTTAATTAATTAAGACATGAGAAAAAATATTGTTGCAGGTAACTGGAAAATGAACACCACGCTGCAAGAAGGTCTTGAACTGGCAAAAGGTTTGGATGCTGCCCTGAAAGGCAAGGCAATCAACTGTGATGTAGTAATCGGTACTCCATTTACTCATTTGGCAAGTATTGCTGCTGCAATCGACACAAACAAAATTGGTGTAGCTGCAGAGAATTGCGCCGACAAAAACAGTGGTGCATATACAGGAGAGGTATCGGCTGCTATGGTTGCATCTACAGGTGCAAAGTATGTGATACTTGGCCATTCAGAAAGACGCGCTTATTATAACGAAACAGCCGAAATTCTGAAAGAAAAAGTTTTATTGGCATTGGCAAACGGACTTACACCTATTTTCTGTATCGGTGAAGTTCTGGAAGAAAGAGAAGCCGGAACGCATTTTGAAGTTGTTGATGCTCAGATTGCTGGCTCTTTGTTTGATCTTTCTGCCGAAGATTTTGGTAAATTGGTATTGGCTTACGAACCGGTTTGGGCAATTGGAACAGGTAAAACTGCTACAGCTGATCAAGCTCAGGAAATTCATGCACATATCCGTCAGACAATTGCTGGCAAGTATGGACAGACTGTTGCCGACGATTGCTCAATTCTTTACGGAGGTAGCTGTAATGCTTCAAATGCAAAAGAATTGTTTGCTAATCCGGATGTAGACGGTGGTCTGATTGGTGGTGCTTCTTTGGCTGTGGATAAATTCATGCCGATTATCGAAGCATTTTGATATTAAATGATTCAAAGGGGACGCTTCGTAACCCGAAGTGTCCCTATTCTTTTATTCATAAAATAAGCCTATGAGAAAATTTTCATATGTAGCTTTAATCACAGCTGCTTTTCTGACGTCTCACTCTGCCTTTGCTCAGGAGGTAAACTCTGACTTAACTGCCACAACCACTATTTTTGATGCATTTCAGGAGCCTTCGCTTTCGAAAGGAAAGGTGGTGGTTAATCAAGATCCTTCCATTAAGAAGATGGTAGGTGTACGATTGGCCGGAGATAAAGTACAGCGAACCGGTAATGATGCTTTTATAAAAGTACAGGGATTTCGGGCTCAGGTATTTACCGGAAATCAACGGCTTTCTAAAGATGAAGCATTCAAAAGGGAAAAAGAAATTAAGGAAATATTCCCTGAGCTGACTACCTATGTGACTTATACAGCTCCTTTCTGGAAGTTGCGAGTGGGTGATTTCCGTAGTCATGAGGAGGCTTATGACCTAAAAAGAAAGCTGGTGGAAGCTTTTCCTACCTATGGTAAGGAAATATATATTGTTAAAGAAGAAGTTAATATTCCTCTCTAAATTTGCATAATCAAAGATGAAAGAAGTTAAAGAAGAAACTTTACTTAAAAGAGAAGAGCTGGCATTGCATTATTCACGCATTCTGGATCTGCTAGGTGAAAATGTGGAGCGTGAGGGGCTTATCAAAACTCCTGAAAGGGTTGCCAAAGCGATGCAATTTCTTACGAAAGGATATGACGAAGACCCACAGAAGGTGTTGTCGGCGGCTATGTTCGAGGAAGAGGGATACAAACAGATGGTTATTGTAAAGGATATTGATTTCTTTTCTCTCTGTGAGCATCATATGTTGCCTTTTTTTGGGAAGGCGCATGTTGCTTATATACCGAATAAATATATCACCGGATTAAGTAAAATACCCCGGGTTGTTGATATTTTTGCCCGCAGATTACAGATTCAGGAGCGCATGACGCTGCAAATCAAAGAGTGTATCCAGAATACGTTAAATCCGCTGGGTGTTATGGTCGTTATTGAAGCTCAGCATATGTGTATGCAGATGCGGGGTGTAGAGAAGCAGAATTCGCTTACTACAACATCTGATTTTACCGGTTTTTTTCAGCAAGCCAAAACCAGGGAAGAATTTATCAATCTGATCAAGAACAAGTAGCAGAGGCCATTATATAAGCAATATAATGGCTGTTTTCTGTAACCGGACAAAGTGGTAAGTAACCAGAACGTAACTTATTTTCTTCAAAAAACAGTGGATTTTTCTCCTGAAGCATACGGTGTGTCTTTTGTGCTTCTCCTGCTTTCTTATGAAAATCGATGATAAATCTACCGGCTGAATTTGCCGCCATATAGCGTTCGTATAAATGAACAGCGAGCATTCCCATGGTGTACCTCATATTTACCTCAATACAAGGGTGTATCTTGTACTTGTCCTGCTTGTCTTTATATACAAGCATATCTACACCAAGGTAACCCGTGTATTGCGTGCCATAGACTGTCTCCAGCACCTCTTTGACAGCATCTCGTACGGCGTCAATAAGTTCTTCACCTAAATAAGAAGAGAGCCTCTCCTTCAGTCTCTGCTGACTTTCCAGTATATTCCCGGAATATGCCCCCCTTCTTTCCGTAGAAAAAAGAGAAAGTCCCTTATATTCTATTGTTCCCTGCCCGTTGGAATAGAACTCCATTGCAAAATCCTGCACTTTATTCAGAGCGGCTTCTATGCTTATAGTCCCTTGTTTGTTTAATGCCCCTTTTATCCAATTACTTTCAGAGGTAACCAGTTCTGATGAATCCAGCCAAAGGAGTCCCCTTCCCGATGAAGAATAAGGCATCTTGCAGATTACCGGAAAAGAAGCGGTTTTCAGCTCTTTGTACACCTCTTCCAGCGAGTTGCAAAATACAGGAATTACGATTTCTCCAACGGATGGCTCGATTTCAATTATTCTCTTTAAACATAGGGCCGCGGTTTGTCGTCCACAGAGCTTGGTGTAGGCAGGGTTCCATTGGGGAATAACCAGCGGCCAGCCGCTTAGCTTCTTCAAATTGGAAAACATATGCAGACTATGAAACGATACTCCCCAAGGATTAATGGTTGCAGGAGGTAGAGTCGACCCTTTTTTTAGGATGAACTCAGTAGATACCGGAGAAGCCATAGGCCCAAATTCGTTAGGCCGATTCAATTCTTTAATTTTTTCGGGATTATCGACTAACACGAAATCCTGGCTGTCTGCATACCATAGCGGTAATAACTCAAGCTCCTTCATCATCTTGTGGACATTGGAAGGCGCTGTATAGGAAGGCTGTCCCTGAAGTACGGCCATCTCGTGACCTGGATTAAAATAGTGAATATAACGCATGTTTATATGAAAAAAGAAGCCGTCTCTGTAGGAAACGGCTTCTTCATTTTTTTTCTATTCCAGATTCTCATCAATGGCATCTATCTTTTTCACTGTAAGTGCCATCTCTTCTTTCAGGTTTTCAATCTTACGTTCCATCTCTTTTACCAAACCGCTTCCGCCTTTGGAAGAAACGCTTAAGAATCCAATATTGTTTTCGTAAGTCTGAACTTCGGTTTTTAGTCGTTCGTAGTAACGCATCAATCGTTCACGTTCGCCGTAAAGCTTGTTTTTCCCCTTTTCACCACTATTCATGTCGGTGATGCTGCTGCGGAAGCTCTGCATTTTGCGCTCAGCCTGACCTACTTTAAGACGGTCGAACTGTTTGTCTACTGCGTCATGGAATTCTTTATATACCTTGTCTTTTTCTTTGAAAGGTACATGACCGATTGTGTTCCATTCTGCAATCAGACCTTTTAATACGGATACTGCCTGATCTGCCTTAAGAGATTCATCCAAAGAGTTTACTTTCTCAATCAATTGTTTTTTAGCAGCCAGGTTATCTTGTTCAACCGATTTCTGAGAAGATACATTCTTGTTCTTCTGTTCGAAGAAATAGTCGCATGCCGAAATGAAGCGCTTCCAGATTGTATCAGAGTGTTTGCGGGCTACAGAACCGATTGTTTTCCATTCTTTCTGTAACGCAATCAGTTTATCAGTACTATCTTTCCAGTCCGTACTGTCTTTTAATGCTTCCGCCTTTTCACACAATGCCTTTTTCAATTCAAGGTTGCGTTCCATATCATTTTTGATAGCCTTGTAAAAATCGTTCTTCCTATTGAAATAGGCATCACAGGCGGCACGGAAACGTTCAAATATCTTTACATTTGCTTTTTTAGGGGCAAAGCCGATTGTCTTCCATTTTTCCTGGAGAGCAATAACCTGCTTGTTCATCTCTTCCCAGTCTTTGAAGGTTTTAAGGGCATCCATATCGATGGCCTCAATCTCTTCACAGATAGCGGTTTTAGCATCCAGGTTTTCTTGTTCGCGGGATTTCAATCCTTCGAAATGAGCCTGATGTTTCTTATTTATTGCTGTTGATGCATTTTTGAAACGAGTCCAAAGCTCTTCACGTAATTCTTTCGAAACAGGACCGATCTCTTTCCATTGCTGATGAAGTTTTTGAAGTTGGTGAAATGCCGAGATAATATCGGGTTCTTCCTCCAGCTTCTCAACAGTTTCACACAGCGCTGTCTTTAATTCCAGGTTTTTCTTAAAGTCGTAATCCCGGAACTGGTTGTTTATTTTTATTATGTCGTAGAACTTCTCTGAATAAATCTGGTAATTTTTCCAAAGTTCATTGGCAAACTCCTGAGGAACTGCTTTAACCTCTTTCCAGCGATTCTGGATGTCTTTAAAGTCGTTGTATAGTTTGTTAAAGTCTTCCTGACTTTCAGTAAGCTGTTTCAGCTGTTCGATCAACTGCAGTTTCAAGGCATAGTTAGCCTCTTTAACGCGTTCTTCTTCAGCTACAAGGGCAGCTCTTTTTTCTTTATATACATTGAGCAGATTCTTTATTTGAGTCTCGATCTCGTCTACAGGAGCAGAAAAGTCTTTTTCGTCCCCTCCATTTTCAAGAAACGTTTTTTTGAGCTCTTCCACTTCGTTCCTTCGAATTTTGTAATAGGCTTGCTTGAGTGATTCAATTTCACTCCGCGACTCCTCCACGGATACTTCAACCAGATCGGATAACTTGCTAAGAATTTCTTCTTTTGATAATTTACCTACAGCTCCGGATGCAACAGTGTCTGTCGAATCTTCTGTTTCCATATCCGATACTGTAATTTCCGGTGTTACCTCCGGAACGTTAGCTTCTTCCAATTTGCCTGCGTTTTCTTCTGCCGGCAAATTAGTCTCAAGAATGTCGCTCATAATTCAGTCATATTTAAAAAAGGATGATTATTCCTATATCTGTCACAAATTAAACTAATTATTTTTTTATAGCCACATTTTATTTCAATTATTTCTTATAAATTAATCAATAATCCTTAAAAAGAACAAAAAAAAAGGAGTTTAGAGGATTAATCCTTCAAACTCCTTTTTTTAGCTTGTCGTCTAACTTATTAAGATAAGAATGATATAAGTACCCCGGCAGCGACAGCAGATCCTATTACTCCCGAAATATTGCTGGACATGCAATACTGAAGGACATGATTTTTAGGATCATATTTTAGGGCGATCTCATTGGCTACACGTGAAGCCATCGGTACCGCACTTAATCCGGTAGCGCCGATTAATGGGTTTATTTTCTTCTTACTGAATAAATTAAATAGTTTTACCATCAGAATTCCACCGGATATAGACAAGGCAAAAGCTAAGAATCCTCCAATCACAATTCCGATTGTCTGTAGATTTAAAAAAGCGGTCGTAGTCATGGTTGCACCTACCGAAAGTCCCAGAAATATGGTGGCGGCATTCATGATACTGTTGGATGCCGCATCGAACAACCGGAATGTATTTGTTCCGATTTCCTTTACCAGATTACCGAACATCAGCATACCAACCAAAGGAACAGCCGACGGCACAAATAGGGCAACAACTGTGGTTACGGCGATGGGAAAAACAATCTTAAGAACCTGCATATTTTTAAACTCCGTATCACTCGGATATAGTTTTTCCTGCTCTTTCATATTGATCTTAAGCTCGTTTTTCGTACACAGAAGCTTAACAACCATGGGTATGATAACTGGAACCAGTGCCATGTAAGAATAGGCTGCAATTGCAATTGGTCCCAGCAGATGCGGAGCCAGCTTGATGGTCGTAAAGATGGCTGTGGGGCCATCGGCACCGCCTATAATTCCTAAAGCTGCAGCCTCTTTAGGGGTGAAGCCCATCAAAATGGCTACCAGCAAAACCGAAAAAATACCCAATTGAGCCGCAGCTCCAAAAATAGACAAACGCAGGTTACGCAGCATAGGTCCGAAATCTGTCAATGCACCAACCCCCATGAAAATGATGGGAGGTAAAAAGCCGGTCTTAATAAGCATATAGTAGATGAAATTCATCAGACCCAGCTCGTGAGCTATGTCGTGTAAAGGCATCTCCCATATATTCTTCATCACCCCTTTTACAGCTATCATGCCGTTTTCATCGGCCTGTATCACCCCCATATCGCCTCCGGGGAAGTTCGCAAGCAGAACTCCGAATGCAATGGGAACCAATAAAAGAGGTTCGTATTGTTTCTTTATGCCAAGGTAGAGTAAGATAAATGCGATGGCATACATTATCAGGAACTGCGGTTCAGCAATGATATTGCTGAACGCAGTCATTTCATATAAGTTCTGAAAAATATCTTCCATTATTGTATGGTCATTAAAACATCATCTTCAACAACTGAATCTCCATTTCCATAAGCGATGGACGTGATAGTTCCGCTCACTTCCGAACGAACTGCATTGTAGGTTTTCATCGCTTCAATGTAGCAGAGAAGTTGTCCCTCCTTCACTACGTCTCCAACCTTGACGGGAATGTCTGATGCGCTTTTCACCAGGAAGAATTTCCCTTCAAGGGGCGATAGCAGCTCCATTCCGCTTCCGGTAGCCGGTGCTGCTGCAGGAGCGGCAGATGGTGCGCCGGACTGAACCGGTGTATTTGTTGTATCTCCGTAGGATACGGTTACTTTGTATGCCTGTCCGTTCACATCTACAGTCATTGTTTGAGGAGAAGATGGCAGTGCCGGGTGTACCTGTACGGCTGCAGGAGCTTGCGCTTCATGTAATGCCGCTTTTCTGCTGGCAACATCTGCCAGGAATTCAACCTGAGCTTTGCCCGAACGATAAGCCTCGTATTGGGCCGGATGCATAGCGTACTCAAACAGCTCTTCATCGTCTTCGCCCACACTCCATTGCTTCTCATTCATCAGCTTACGATATTTGTCTAGCGCGTCCGGGTAATTCTTCTGCGGGTCTCCTTCAAAGAACTGCCGGCCTTCTTCTTTAGCCTTTTCAACAATTTCAGGCGCAAGCGTTCCGGGCAGCTTTCCGGCTTTACCCAATATCATATCCCATATGTCGTCTGCAATCATACCCCAACGCTCTTTGCCTTTTTCCATCTGCATAACATTCATCATGGCAAGATTCTTAACGTATTGGCTAAACGGAGTAACCAAAGGAGGATATCCGATGCGGGGCCATACATAGGCCACCTCGTCAAACAGTTTTATCAACAGTTGATCCTGTGTCATTACCGGCTGTTTGTTCTTTACTTTATTCTTGTTGATTGTTTCGAGGTTGGTTTCCAAATCCGCCATCAGACTTCCCATCATACCTCCCGGAAGTCCCGGTCCGATCAACAGTGAGTTCATTAAGCGGTTCTTCGGACTGATGTATAATCCAAGAAAATCATCCATAAACTCCTGGATCATACTGCGTACCTTCATATAAGCTTCCATGTTGATCTCGGGAACGATAAAGCCCGCATCCTTCAGCATGGCCTGAACAGAGATCAGGTCGGCATGCCCAGTACCCCATGACAGAGGTTCCATACCTACATCAATGTAATCGCATCCAGCTTTGCAGACTTCAAGGATGGAGGCCATATTGAATCCGGGACCAGCATGGCTGTGATACTGTATAGGTATTTCCGGATGTCTGGCTTTTATATTACCAACAATCTGACCAAGAGAATAAGGACGTCCGATACCGGCCATATCCTTGATACAGATCTCGTCGGCTCCAAGTTCAATCAGCTCGAAAGCCATATTGGTATAATATTCTACCGTATGAATGGGCGAATGAGTGATACTTAGTGCACATTGAGAGATCATTCCTGCCTCTTTGGCATATTGGATAGAAGGAGCGATATTTCTTACATCGTTCAGTCCGCAAAAGGTACGTGTAATGTCTGTTCCTTGTGCCTTTTTCACCTTATAGAACAGCTGGCGTACGTCCGAAGGAACCGGACTCATACGCAATCCGTTCAGGGCACGGTCCAGCATGTGTGTCTGAATACCCGCTTCCTTAAAAGGTTTGGTCCATTCTCTTACCGCTTTATTTGGATTTTCGCCGAATAGTAAATTTACCTGTTCAAAGCCCCCGCCATTGGTTTCAACACGGGCAAAACATCCCATTTCGATGATGGCTGGAGCAACCCTTACAAGCTGGTCTACGCGGGGCACATATTTTCCGGCAGATTGCCACATGTCTCTGAAGACCAGACTGAATTTAATTTCTCTTTTCATAATATAACTATTAAACGTATTAAATATTCAAGGAATCACTACGAAAAAAAATGAAAGTGGGGGAGTTTAGGCCTTCTCCACTTTTATAACCTTGCCCTTTCCTTCCGTAGTAACACCAACAGCGGCAACAATTGCGGCTAACGTGGCATCGGGAAGAGACGGATTTGAACCGGATGAATGGGTAGGGGGCTGCTTTTTTGCAATAACCTCTTCCGGGGCATACTTATTAACTAGAATTATCAATCCTTTTCCAAGGTAGATCACGATCAGTAAGATGACAAATACAGTAATCATACCAACCGACATTAACAAAATTCCTACTTCAAAGTTTTCCATAAAATTAGTTTAGAAGGCGCTTTTTCCGGAGAATGGATAAAAGTCTGCCTGGTTACAAATGCTTGCAAAGGTAACCAAATGTGTGAAGGAGCCATACCCTTTTTTGTGAAAAAATTGAAAAACGAAATCTTTAAGGTGTCAAAACTTCTAAATAATAGAAAAAAAGGCATTAAAAATTATATATTGTAAAATTGTTATGGGCGGTTTAAATTAGTTTGAAAGTAAATAACGAATCTTGTTGTTATTAAACAGTATGGCATTCTAAATGATTTTATATATTTGCATGTATAAAATAATCACTCATGGGAAATTTCTTTACATCACTGTTTTCCGGTAGTTCCGAATCGCCAGAAGAGAGCAAGGCAAAAGAAGATAAGAAAAACTTCGATATCTTTAAGTACGACGGTGTGCGTGCACAAAAAATAGGTCAGGTTACCTATGCGATCAAATGTTTTCTTGAAGCATTGAAAATTCAGTCAGATTTTGAAACGATGGGATATCTGGCAGTAGCCTATACTTCCGTAAATCAGCTGGAAGAAGCCTCTCAGGTGTACGATCAGATGGTGGAGGCGGAGCCAGATCATTTGTCAACCTGGATCACCCGCGCCAATCTGGCCTATATGATGGAGCGTTACGAATCTGTAATTGAAGGCACCACCTATGTGATAGAAAAAGACAATACGCTAGCCAACGCCTTTTATCTCAGAGGCAAAGCATACCAAGGACTGAGCGATCTTCTGAATGCCCTGGCCGATCTTACCCGAACCATTGCACTCAAAGACGATTATACAGAAGCATACCTGTCCAGGGCGGAAGTCCTGCAGGGAATGAGACAGGCAGACGAAGCCCTGACGGATGTAGAGAAAGCCCTTGAACTTTCGCCGGAGGAAGAGGCATTGTATCTGCTACGCGGACAGATTCATGAATCACAGGATAATCTGGATGCTGCACACGAGGATTACCAGTATGTGCTCGACTTGAATCCGTTTAATGAAGATGCTTACGTGATGAAAGGTAAATTGCTTATAAAACAAGGGAAACCTGCCGAAGCCGCCGACCTGTTCACAGATGCCATCGAGCTTAAACCCGATTTTGCCAAGGCCTTTGCCGAAAGAGGACGGGCCTACACGCTGCTGGGAAAATCGAAAGAGGCGCTTGAAGATCTGAAGCAGGCCATAGAACTTGACCCTCAGGGTGAAGAGGCTAAAAAGATTGAAGGGCAACATACCAATTTCGACGATATGTATAAAGGAGGCATCTTCTGATCAGTGATGAACAGAAGATGATTCCCTGTGCGCTAACAAATTTACGGATTAAGACAGAGCGGCCGTAATAAACATATAGATCATCATACCGATGATGTCGTTTGTAATGGAGATAAATGGCCCGGTAGCCAAAGCCGGGTCAATCTTAAACCGATCCAGAGTCATCGGAACCAGGGTGCCGAATATACTGGCAAACATCACTACAGCAAAAAGACTAAGTGAAACCGAGGCCGTAATCGCCCGGTTGTTCAGCATGAAGAAGTTATAGATGAAAACAACCAGACTGATGATGCTGGCATTGATTAATGAAACCGCCGATTCCTTAACGATTTGTTTCCATACATTGCCTTGTTTCAAAGAATTATTGGCCAGGCCCTGAACGACGATTGCCGACGACTGGATTCCAACGTTCCCTCCGGTTCCTCCGATGAGCGGAATAAACAATGCCATTTTGGGATTCGCTGCAAAGCTCGATTCAAAACCTCCCAGTAAGACCGAATTACCCAACCCCCCTATCATGCCGATAAGCAACCAGGGAAGACGGGCGGCAGTCTGTAAGATCACATTATCCGAAGTTTCCACGTCCTGCGAGATACCTGAAGCCAACTGATAGTCGCGTTCATGCTGTTCTCGAACTTCGTCCATTACGTCGTCGATGGTGATTCTTCCTACCAACCGGCCGATACTATCAATAACGGGCAGAGCCACAAGGTCATACTTCTCAATAGTCTGAGCCACTTCCTCGATGCTGTCGCTATCCTTTACCGCAATCGGATCCTTTTTCATCACGTGCTTGATTTTGGATACAGACGGACTCGTGATCATCTTTTTTAGAGGAAGAACCCCCCTGAGCCGTTCGTCATCGTCAACCACATACACATAATAAATCTCATCCATCTCCTCGGCCTGCGACCTCATCTCTTCCAGACACTTGGGCATACTCCAATTCTCGTTCACCACGATCATTTCGGTACCCATAAGTCCCCCGGCCGTATCTTCGTCGTATTTCAACAGGTCTACGATATCTCCGGCCTGTTCAACGTCTTCAATATGCGAAAGAATTTCTTCCTGCGTATCTTCGTCAAGCTCACGCATCAGGTCAACCGCATCGTCGGTCTCCATGAAGTCGATAAAGCGCTTGGCAATCAGCTCGCTGGGCAGCTCCTTCAGAAGTTTACGCCGGTCCTCTTCGTCCAGCTCCATCAAAACATCGGCCGCCTTCTCTCCATCCATAAGCATGTAGAGATAGATAGCTTCTTCCAGGTCAAGTTCCTGAAATAGCTCGGCAATGTCTGCAGGATAAAGTTCCTGCAACATATTCACTGCCGCGGTTTCATCTTTGAGTTCGATAACTTCCCTAAGATGCTCTATATATTCTTTCGTAAGTTCAATCATACCTTTATTCTATTTCAGAAAGGTCAGATACTACCGGCACCTGTCCGCCTGTTTTTTTCAGATAGGCATCCGTGATATGAGTTAATTCTATAAATTGCTCGACAGAAAGCTGCTCCGGCCGTTTATCAAAAATAGGCAAGGCATAATCCGGAAAGTCTTTTCCAAGCAGAGGTTTCATTGAATTACGTAACGTCTTCCTGCGTTGGTTGAAAGAGGTCTTGATCACCGACTTGAAAAGCTTCTCGTCGCAGCCCAACGACTCCCGTTTGTTACGAACCATACGGATTACAGCACTCTGTACTTTGGGCGGCGGATTAAATACCGAGGCATCCACCGTAAAAAGATATTCGATGTCGTACCAGGCCTGCAGCAGCACACTTAAGATACCGTAAGCTTTCTTTCCCGGTCCCGAAGCAAGCCGTTCGGCCACCTCCTTCTGTATCATCCCCGAGCAACAAGGCACCTTTTCCTTGTAATCAAGAACTTTGAAAAAGATCTGGCTTGAAATATTGTAGGGGTAATTACCTATTACGCAGAAGGGACCTTCAAACAAAGTCTCCAAATCAAGTTTCAGAAAATCTTCGGCCAGGATTCTTCCGGCTAATGCAGGGAAATTCTCATTTAAGTAAGCAACAGATTCCCTGTCTAGTTCAACCACCGAAAGGTCGTGTCCCTCTTCAAGTAAAAATGTAGTAAGTACTCCCATTCCCGGGCCTATCTCAAGAACGGGTAGGTGTTTGTAATCAGACAACGTTTCGGCAATTCTGCGCGCAATGCTCAGATCCTTAAGGAAATGCTGTCCTAATGATTTTTTTGGTTTTACCAATCTCATCCACTTCTTTGGTGTAAAATGTTTGTATTTGAATATTATGCTTATCTTTGCAGATGGACAAAAGTACAACAAATAATTTAAAGTACCCTATGCGTAATGGAATTTAAGAGTATGCTCCGTACGATTCTTAAGATATGTCTTCCTCTTGCCTTTGGAGTATTATTGCTCTGGTTTCTTTATAGAAAAATGGATATTTCCGTAATTATGAAAGTAATTAAGGAAGGCGTTCGTTATGATATTATATTGTTTTCATTGTTGTTTGGAGCGGGAGCCAATGTAATCCGCGCACTTCGCTGGGAATTGCTTATCAATTCTTCGGGCGACCATCCGAAACGAAGTAATGTAATCTGGGCGGTTTTAGGCAATTATGCCGTAAATCTGGTGCTTCCCCGTGTTGGCGAAGTATGGAGATGTGGCGTAGTATCCCGTTACGACAAGATTTCGTTTTCAAAACTGTTTGGTACACTACTGGTAGATCGTGTTATGGATACAATCATGGTTGGGTTGATAACCGCCTTCATATTCGTATTCCATTTTGGATTTTTCCTGAGCTTCTTCTCCAAGAATCCCGAGTTACTGCAAGGATTCCAAACAACCTTTACCTCCTTGTGGATTTATGTGGTTCTTGTAATTATAGCAGCGGTTGTATGGTTTGTTTTTACCTATATGAAACATTTCAGTCTGGTAAAGAAAATCAAAGCAACGTTGTCTAATGTGTGGGATGGAATCCGTTCGGTCTGGTTTATGAAAGAAAAGACGAAGTTTGTTCTGTATACCCTATTGATCTGGGTAGGCTATTTCCTTTTCTTCTATATAACGTTCTATGCTTTTGACTTTACAAAAGAACTCGGTATTTCAGTGGGATTGATCGCCTTTACAATGAGTAGTATCGGCGTGGCTGTACCGGTTCAGGGAGCTATCGGCCCCTGGCATTTCATGGTAATCGCCACCCTGGTTTGCTTTAATGTAAACGGAAACGATGCCGCCGCTTTTGCATTGGTGGTTCATACCTTGCAGACAGTCTGGACCGGATTGGTTGGCGTGGCAGGAATAATAGCACTCTCGGTTACGAATCGTAAAGACAAACCGGCGGTTGCAAATAAGTAAGTGTTTTTTTATTTTATCTGTTCAAAGTAAATTTTTAACTCCTATGGCAGCAGAAATCAGAAATCTTTCTCCTCAGCATGTTTGGGGCTATTTCCATGACCTCACGCAGATTCCACGTCCAACAGGACATATGGATGCGGTAACCCGTTATATCCTTGCTTTTGGAAAAGAATCGGGTCTTGAAACCCTGCAGGACAAAACCGGTAACATTGTGATCAGAAAACCGGCCACTCCTGGAATGGAACATTGCAAGACTGTAATCATTCAGGGCCATCTGGATATGGTTCCTCAGAAAAATACTGCGACTGTACATAATTTTGAAACCGATCCGATCGATGCTTACATCGATGGCGATTGGGTAACCGCAAGAGATACCACGCTGGGAGCCGACAATGGAATCGGTGTGGCACTTGCTTTGGCTGTGCTTTCGGACAATACGCTGAAGCACGGACCGGTTGAAGCCCTGTTTACTGTGGACGAAGAGGTTGGTATGGACGGCGCTTTCGGTTTGAAGCCCGGGTTCCTTAAAGGAGAAATCCTGATCAACGCCGACTCAGAAGAAGAGGGTGAACTTTTTGTTGGTTGTGCCGGCGGAGCCGATTTAAATATATCTTTCCAGTTTAAAGAGGATATTGCCATCCCCGAAGGAGATGTAGCGGTAAAATTATCTCTTACTGGCTTAAAAGGCGGACACTCGGGAGTGGATATCCATTTGGGAAGAGCCAATGCCAATAAGCTGATGTTCCGCTTTTTGAAAGAGGCGGTACGGGATTATGGAGCACGGTTGTCAAGTATCGATGGTGGATCGCTTCGTAACGCCATCCCCCGCGAAGCCGTTGCTATCATCACCATTCCCGGCGACAATGTAGAAGCGCTTTGGGAACTGGTAGCCGATTATCAGGATATGTTCCGTACAGAATATCAGGGAATAGAAGAGTCGGTTTTGTTTGTTGCAGAGCCTGCCGAATTGCCCGCTTCCCTTATTCCGGAAGAGATTCAGGACGACCTTATCAATGCCATTGAAGGTTGCCAGAACGGGGTGATCAGCATGTTGGCCGACTTCCCCGGAACTGTAGAAACTTCTACCAATCTGGCTTCTGTCAAGAAAAGCGACCAATTGATCGAGATTAAGATACTTACCCGTAGTTCATCCGAAAGTCGTAAAGAGCAGATCTGTTCAAGTCTGGAAAGCGTCTTTGCCCTTGCCGGAGCCAAAGTAGAGTATGGTAGCTCGTATGGAGGTTGGCAACCCAATATCAAATCGGAGATCCTGGGTGTCATGCAAAGAGTGTACGAACAGAAATTTGGCAGAACACCGAATGTAAAAGTAATGCATGCCGGTCTGGAATGTGGTATCATTCAAACGGTTTATCCGGATATGGATATGATCTCTTTTGGTCCGGATCTGCAATATCCGCACTCGCCCGACGAAAGAGTAGGTATCTCTTCCGTTCAAAAAGTATGGACATTCCTTACCGAAACGCTGGCAGCCATGTAATTTTAAAATTAAATATAATGAATAGGGTGTGTCTGATACAGATGCACCCTGTTTGTTTTGATACCAACGTCAATACTATGTACTTCATTTGTTTATAGTTTGTAAAAAAAATTGTAATTTTGTCCCTCACAAAAAATAAATAATCTAACGGCAAATGGCTAACGATGAATTAAAACAGACCTGGAAAGTACCAGAGCCAACCCTAAGAAGGCTTCCGTGGTATTTAGCCTTTGTGAAGTTGTTAAAACAAAGAGGAGAAACGTCGATTTCGTCTACACAGATAGCCAAAGAGATCAACGTGGATGCCAGTCAGGTTGCCAAAGACTTATCTTATGTAAACATCTCCGGAAAAACCAGGGTAGGGTACGAAATAGACACGCTGATTGATGTGCTGGAAGATTTTCTGGGATTCAACTCAACTCATAAAGCCTTCCTGTTCGGGGTTGGTAGCCTGGGGGCTGCCTTGTTGCAGGATACCGGACTTGGTCAGTACGGACTCGAGATCGTAGCCGGTTTCGATATCCGCGAAGAACTTTCCGGAACTTCGATAAACGGAATTCCGGTTTATCACATGAGCGAGCTCAGCACCATGCAAAAGAGGTATGGAGCCACTATCGGGATTATCACGGTTCCGGTTGATAAAGCCCAGGAGGTAACCAATCACATTATAACCGAAGGCATCAAGGCCCTTTGGAACTTTACCCCCTTCCGTATCCGTGTGCCGGAGCATATTGTTGTACAGAACACCTCCTTATACGCCCATCTGGCATTAATGTTCAACCGAATGAATTCAACAAACTAAAAAATGAAGGTTATTGCAGTTGGAATGAATTATGCGGCTCACAATAAAGAGCTGGATCATACGTTAGAATTAGCGGAGCCAACAATCTTTATGAAATCGGATTCATCTCTGCTTAAGGATGGTAAGCCATTCTTTATACCGGATTTTTCGGAAGAGATTCATTACGAAACGGAGATTGTAGTCAGAATAGACCGTCTGGGAAAGAATATAGCAGAACGTTTTGCCCACCGTTACTACAACGAGGTAACCGTAGGCATCGATTTTACCGCCCGTGACCTGCAACGGAAGCTCCGTTCGCAGGGATTACCGTGGGAAATCAGCAAGGCGTTTGATAATTCGGCCGTAACAGGAACTTTTATGCCGCTGGAACAGCTGGGAAAGGTGGACAACCTCTCTTTTCATCTGGATATCAACGGACAGAAGGTACAAGAAGGCAATACCGGCGACATGCTTTTTTCGGTGGATAAGATTGTGGCTTATGTAAGCCGCTTCTTTACATTGAAGATTGGCGATCTGATTTATACAGGTACTCCGGTGGGCGTGGGCCCGGTACATATTGATGATCACCTGCAAGGATATATTGGCCAACATAAATTGCTCGATTTCTTTGTTAGGTAAGATAACAAAGTCATGAGAAAGCCTTTTTTGTCACTACTTATAACTCTATGCTTCCTATGCGCTTCACTCGGAGCGTCTGCAGTGGAATATGCCCCCTCTTCGGTGCTATCGCAAGGCCGGTGGGTAAAGATACGGGTGGCTCAAACAGGAATATATAAATTTACCTTTGACGAACTGCGGAAGATGGGCTTTGCCAATCCGGCGGCGGTATCGGTGTATGGGTATGGCGGATGGCCTTTGGACGAGGATTTCAGACAGCCTTATGCAGACGATCTTCCGCAATCAGCCGTATATAAAGGGGATAACTACCTGCTTTTTTATGGTAGAGGTCCGGTTAAATGGAGCTATAGTCCCTCTTTAGCCACGTTTGTACACGAGAATAATCCCTATTCGAGCTATGGCTATTATTTCCTTTCAGACACATCGCCTGTAAAGACCCTTGCCAAAGAGACTTCGGTAACCGGGGCCTCGTTGCAGGTTAATACGTACGACGACTATTTTGTACACGAAAAAGACCAGGTGTCGGTCAACAAGTCGGGCCGCGAACTTTTCGGAGAATCGTTCTCCCTTAACACCGGTCAGACATTCCCCTTTGCCGTGCCGGGTATTACGGACGATCCCGCCAAGATATCCTTCCGGTTTATTGCCAAACCTACCACCGGACAGGCTTTGGTAATCCTCACCGCCGGTACTCAGCCTTTGTTAAATGCATCAATTCCCAGAAGCAGCATAGACGATTCCTATACCAAAGCGCTGGAACTTTCGCGCACGGTAAGCTGGAACGGAGCCAAAACCCCGTACGTACAGGTAGGAATAACCTACAGCCGTAACACCAACGACCTGGCGCATCTGGATTACATCCGGCTGCATGCCGTACGTACACTCAAGATGTACGGACCTTATACCTTTTTTCGCAGCATCGCATCTGTGGGCAATGTGACCCGCTTCGTGCTTCAGGAGGCCTCTGCCGATGTTAAGATATGGGATGTTACCAACCCGGTGCTACCGGTCGAGATGGAGACTACCCTGAACGGAACGGAATGTTCCTTTACGATTCCGGCATCCAACACCCTTAGGGAGTTTGTAGCCGTAGATATCTCAAAAACACTTCCGGCTCCCGAAACCGTGGGTGTGGTTTCCAATCAGAACCTGCACGCATTGGAACAGACAGATATGGTAATCCTTACACATCCGGCTTTTATGGAACAGGCCGAGCGTCTGGCTGCACTACATCGATCGGAATCCGGACTTAAGGTTACCGTTGTAACCCCCGAGCCCGTATACAACGAGTTTTCGAGCGGTACACCCGATGCCACAGCCTACAGGCGGTTGATGAAGATGTTTTACGACCGGGGCAAACAAGCCGGAACCGCCCCCCGGTATCTGTTGCTGTTTGGCGACGGAACTTTCGACAACCGCATGATTACCAGCGAATGGAAGAACCTTACCAACCTCAACCTGCTGCTTACCTACCAATCAAAGGAGTCACTTAATATGTATACCTACGTGACCGACGATTATTTCGGCTTTCTGGACGATTCGGAAGGAGCCAACCTGTCGGGCGACAAGCTGGATATCGGTATCGGTCGGTTTCCGGTACGAACCCTCGAGGAGGCAAAGATTGCCGTAAACAAAAGCATTGCATACATTGAAAATAAAACAGCCGGAGCCTGGAAAAACAACATAAGCTTTGTGGCGGACGACGGCGACAATAACCTGCACATGTCGCAGGCCAATCTGCTTGCTGATTATCTGGAAACAAATCACCCCGAGTTTCTGATCAATAAGATTTATTTCGATGCCTACAAAAAGCAATCTTCCGGAGGGAAGGTGGGATATCCGGATGTAAACGCCCGTATCCTGAAAGAGCTTAAGAGCGGGCAGATGATTCTAAATTATACCGGTCACGGTAGCACCGCCTACTGGGGAGCCGAAGGGGTGCTATCCCAATCCGAAATAAAGCAGTTCAACTATCCCTATCTTCCCTTGTGGATAACGGCTACCTGCGATTTTGCCCGTTTCGATGCTGTAAATACCTCGGCCGGCGAAGATGTATTCCTTAATCCCACCAGCGGAGGGATAGCTTTGTTCACCACCACCCGGGTGGTGGATGCCAACCCTAATTTTCAGATAAACAAACAGCTGATAAACAATCTTTTTGTAAAGAACGGCGGTAAAAGGCTTAGTCTGGGAGATATCATGCGTACCACCAAGGTGAGCCTGGGGAACGACCTCAACAAACTAAACTTTACATTGATAGGAGATCCGGCCCTTACCCTATCGTATCCCGGTAAGGAGATGCGCATAACGGAGGTAAACGGTCAGCCGGTGGGAAGCGAGCCTATTCAGCTAAAAGCATTGGACAAGGTTACTGTAAAAGGAGAGGTGCTTACGCCGGATGGAAAGCGGGATACCGATTTTTCGGGTGTCTTGTCGCCCACCATGCTGGACAGCAAGCAGACGCTTACCACCCTCGACAACGATAAAACAGGCAACCCCTTTTCCTATACCACCTATCCCAATGTAATGTATACGGGTAAAGATTCAGTGCGTCAGGGGGAGTTCAGCTTTTCCTTTACCGTACCGAAAGACATCTCGTATTCCAATAACAACGGAAAATTAAGCCTGTATGCCGGAAATACCCAAACAAGGGATGAGGCACAAGGAGCCTTCCTGCAGTTTAAGGTAGGAGGAACCTCCGACTCGGCACAGAAAGATACCGTTGGTCCGGAGATTCTGTATGCGTACCTCAACGATTCCACCTTCAGGGATGGGGGCAGAGTGAATACCACCCCGCTGTTTGTAGCCTATTTGCGTGACGAAAGCGGAGTAAACATCAGCGGAAGCAGCATCGGTCACGATGTGATGCTGGTGATAGACGGACTTATTTCCCAAAGCTACAACCTGAACAGCTACTACGAATCGGTTGCAGGTTCCGAGGGCGAAGGCCGCATCGTGTTTCCCATACCCGCCCTCGAGCCCGGAATGCATACGGCCGAATTTGTAGTATGGGATGTACAGAACAATTCGTCGCTTCACACCTTTACCTTCGAAGTCGTTGAAGGTTTAAAGCCCGTATTGTATAAACTCACCGCTGGTCCGGTTCCGGCCCGGAGCGATGTAACCTTCTTTATATCACACAACCGTCCCGAAGCCGTACTGGATGTTCAGCTATATGTATACAATATGATCGGTCAGCTTGTATGGTCGTATAAAGAAAACGGCTCGTCGGCTCTGTTCAGCGATTATACGATCCGATGGAATCTCACCGGTACAAACGGAGTCCGCCTCAAGCCGGGTATCTATCTGTACCGGGCAGCCATACGCACCGATCAGTCGCGCGAGGCAACCGAAACAAAAAAATTAATCATATTGGCACAATAAAAGCGCCTTTATAAGTGTTTAAGCTTCTAACAAGTATTCAATAAGTATGACTCATCTAAGAAAAAGCGTTCTTGCAACACTCGCCGCAGCCTGTTTGTGGACCCTTCCGGTAAACGGTAATCCGCCCGGGGATATTAAGAACACATTCAATCCCATATATACGGCAGTACCGGCCTTGTCCATCGCACCCGATGCCCGGGGCGGAGGTATGGGAGATATTGGAGCCGCAACCACCCCCGATGTGCATTCGCAGTACTGGAACCCGGCAAAATATGCATTTCATTACAGTAAGGCAGGCGTATCGCTTTCGTATACCCCCTGGTTACGTAAAATTGTGAACGATGTGGCGATGGCCTATGTGTCGGGCTTTTATAAGCTGGGCGACAACGATCAGCAGGCAATCGGAACTTCGCTTCGCTATTTTTCGCTGGGAGAGATTGCGATGACCGAATACGGAGGAGCCGTATACAACCAGGTTTCACCCTATGAAATGGCTTTCGATGTGAGTTATTCGCGTAAGTTGTCCGAATCCTACTCCATGGCTGTAGCCTTACGCTACATCCGTTCGGATATGGGAGCCGGAGTAGACGATGATATCCAGGCCGGCAATGCCTTCTCGGCGGATGTGGCAGGATATCTAAATAAGTATGTGGTATTGGGTAGCAGTGAATGTCTGTGGGCGCTCGGATTCAATATCTCCAACATCGGTACAAAGATTTCGTACGACGGGGGTACTACCAACCAGTTTCTACCCACCAACCTGAAGATCGGTACCTCGTTGCTTTATCCGTTGGACGACTACAATACGATCTCCTTCAACCTCGATTTAAACAAATACCTGGTGCCTACGGTACCTGTATATACCGGATCCACCCCCGAAGATCAGGCTGCCCACCAAAAGAAGCTTGACGACTTTAATTCGCTTTCGCCCATATCGGGTATATTTAAATCCTTTGGCGATGCTCCGGGCGGATTAAGTGAAGAATTGAAAGAGGTGATGGTTTCTGTGGGTACAGAATATAGTTACAATGAACAGTTCTTTGTTCGCGGCGGTTATTACTATGAAAATGTTAATAAGGGGAACCGCCAGTATTTTTCATTGGGTGCCGGTTTCCGTATGAGCGTGTTCCAGCTGGATGCAGCTTATCTGATCAGTACGATACAAAGTAATCCGCTGGACCAGACGCTTCGTTTCTCTCTCTCCTTCGATATGGACGGATTGAGAAGTTTGGTACAATAATAATAAGTTGATGATGAAAATTCGAGTTGGTTTCGGGTATGATGTACATGCCCTGGTTCCTGACCGCGCCTTGTGGTTGGGAGGTATTAAAATTGAACATACGTTGGGTTTGCAGGGACATTCGGATGCCGATGTCTTGATTCATGCCATTTGCGATGCTTTGCTTGGGGCAGCCAATATGCGGGATATCGGGTATCATTTTCCGGATACTGCCGGAGCATATAAAGACATTGATAGTAAAATCCTGCTGAGGGATACACTGAAGCTTTTGCGGGAGAAAGGGTACGAACTCGGCAATATTGATGCCACGGTTTGCGCCGAACAGCCCAAGCTGAAGAATCATATTCCAACTATGCAGCAAACGTTGGCTGAGGTGATGGCTGTTGATCCGGATGACATCTCCATCAAAGCCACAACATCCGAAAAGCTTGGCTTTACCGGTCGCCAGGAGGGCATTTCAGCCTATGCAACCGTTTTAATTACAAAAAACTAAAATCTATCTGTCATCTATCATTTTTCCAATCTAAATGGCACACCGTCAGCGGGTTGAGAAATGATAGATTGCTTTTTTATCTGTCACCGATCTGTCATCTGTCATTTTCCCGTAATCGTCTCCTCGGGGCCAAAACAGTCGCTTAAAGAAATGTCTTTCAATAGGTTACATTTCAATATTTAAAAAATACTTAAATTCAGATAGTATTATAGGAGTAAATGGAGTAGATGGGCTGAATTTAATTTCGCCTGAAAACAAAAACATATCTCCTCTGACAGGCATATCTTTAGGTAGTTTTGTTGGGTATAATATTAATTGCTGTATACTCCCATTAACCCTAACCTTTGGAAATACAATAAAAAGAGAATCGGTTTCCCGGTATTTTTCTAAGTCAAACTCCCCCTTAGCCTCATTAATTGTGGCTAAATTGGGAAGATCGGCAAACCGCAGGTCTTCCATGTTCAATTTAATTACCTCAAAGGTCGAGTCTTTTATCTCTTCGTCGTCCTTATCACATGCGGTAAACAGAAATAATAATACAGAAAGAAGTAAACTGCTGGTAAACAATAGTGTTTTCATACAATTGAATTTTGATTTAAAGAACAGGTATACGCTTATTATTTTAGTGAGAGAAACAGAAAAGGGTTTTATTTTCTGCGGGCCAAATTAAAAGGTCAGAATCAGCAGCCGTTTTGTTCATCAGATGTTTGTACGGAAACAAAGTTATAGATTATTTATTTACAATAAAGTTATTTCATATGTTGTATAACACAAAAGAAAATAACTGATATCACTCCATGTATTTTCAAGCGACCCTTTAGTATCTACTCCGTTGTTAATAAGGAAGAAAGCTACGAAGATTACTATTTTTTATAACGAAGAGCTAATCGTTGGACCATGGTCCAACGATATCTCAACCATGGTCCAACGATATCTCAACCATGGTCCAACGATATGTTGACCTAGGTCCAACGAAAAGTAGACCATGGTTCAACGATTAGCTTCTCGTATTGAAAAGAGTAGAAGTAAACGATGAAAAGACTTAATCTCAGTACAGCTTACGCTTAGAGATATCTATTGCATTTCAGTTTGTTGCTTCTATTGTATGCTGAACCAATTGATTTGAAAAAAGAAAAATAAGCATTATCTATTGTTATGCATAATAATCCTATTATATTTGCTCTTTCAATTAATAATAGTGTAGAATGGAGCCAATGACATCCTTTAAAGTCAGCTTAAAACTTCTCTCATTTGTCTTGCTATGCACCCTGATCTTGCCTGCCTGTGCGTACGACAGCGACGACGATAATTATGTTGACGTGCCAAAACCAAGCGAACAGTTCCAGATTGGCATCGACCTTGCCGGAGTTGATCCCGATCAGGTTATTTATCTATATTCATCCGGATACTTCTATTATTCGCTGGATACCCGGGGAAAGGAAATCTTAGATCAGAAGTTTTTTCTGGACGGGAGAGATATTTCATCCGGAATAAATAATGGAAGTGTATATATTAACGGCGGACCCCTTGATGGAAAGGAGCATGAACTTAAAATGATTGTAGGTTTCAAGACCGGAACCGGTAGTCTGGCCGAACTGGCAGGGTACGAAATGTATGTGGGAGAATATACGTTTAAGCTGAAGTTTATAGATTCTTCCAACAACAGCGCTGTGCTGAATGTGCGGCAGACTGTAGATGCCAACAATAACCTGAAGTTGGTTTGGGACAGGCCCCAAGGATTTGATGTGGTATCCTACGAAATATACAGCAACGAATATACGCCACATCTGCTTGCAACGATTACCGACCCGGATCAGACCTGGTTTGTGGATCAGAGTTATGTTTACGGATATAAATCGTATCAGATTGCCGCCCGGTTGAGGAATAGTCAGCAAGTCAAAATCACAACTTATTATACGGTGTCTTATTCTTCCATTGAGGCCGGACATATTCAGGGAGATCGCATCAACCGGAACAGTCTGCGTACTCAGATTACTAATACGAATCCCTATCCCTGTAAGTATGTGGTGGAATATGGCTATGAAAATAAGATTGTGGAGGCGGACCGGTCCGGAGAGATTATTTTACCCGGAGGCGACTTTCCAAGCTGGATCTCTTTTCATCTGTATCTATTACCTTTAACGGCGGATGTATCCGAGTATAAATCATATCCCTATGTATATGGTTCTCTTTCCGACAGAATGCTGGAAGCGCATATTTCACTGGCGGCAGACCTGCATGGAAACCGGCTGGTAGGGATGGACTTCAGAAATTATTATCAGTACGATGTATCCACGGCCTTGCCCACCTTTTCAAAGGCTCACAACCTTACGCTGCACACGGGTTGTATAATGAAGGCATCCAATACAGGGTATGTAGCGGTATCGGATAGCAGAAACATCCTTTATATCTACAAAGACAATACATTTAATAATTTGCTGTTTCAGATTCAGACTCAAGGCTTGTTTTTCTGCCTCACGGACAACAACCTTCTATTTGTTCAAACCAACGATGGTTTTGATGTGTACAACATCTTAACCGGAAACCAGGTTGGAAGTCAGCAGTTAATCAGCTCGCCGGACGAGGTCTATAACCAAGGACTGGTTGTCCGGATTTCGTCGGATGCCCGCTATCTGTATGTACTCCGTAAAAATTACTATACAAGCGAAAAGCAACTGGAACTGTATGAGGTGAACCCGGATTATTCGCTGAAGCTGCTCCGTACAGAATCCGATGCAAAGATCAGTGCCATCAGCTTTCATCCCGTTAATCCCCGTAAGGCGGTTATCGAATACAGCGATATCCGCTTCTCGCTGGTGGACGTGGAAACCGGCGCACGTACAACCGTGGCGGGATATTTCCAGAATATTGATCCTTTTACCGGCGCCGTATTATATAAAGCAGCCGATTATATATCCGGAAATTACGAGGTGAAAGTGCTGGACAACAGCGGTACAAAAGAAATCTGGAGAATGAAGTTGGCCAATATCAACCCCTTTGCCGATACCAGGCTGTACAATAACCTGCTGATGTTTAACGGCTATGTAATGAATCTGACTAAATAAACAGTGCCATGTACAAAATAAGTATATATAGTATTCTTTTTCTAGTAACCACGTTGGGCGCCAATGCCCAGTTTAGTGTAAGTTATACGGCCGGATACGGAAGTTATAAGATGGGAGATATGAAAAAACTGCTCGAATCTGCCTTTCAGATGGAGCAAGGAACTATGCCTGCGGGTTTGCGGATTGTTGATAACTTTCCGGCCTATGTAACGCAGTCGGTCGATTTTACCTATAAGAGAGACCGCATGGAATGGGGGGTGACGGGTACGTTTATGACCACCGGAGGTAAGATTGCCTATTCCGATTATTCAGGTAAATACGTCGAAAAACTTACGCTTACCGGCTATCGGATTGGAGCTACCTATCGTTACTACTTGTCCGAAGGAAAACTGGGGAAGTTTCCGTTGCTGTTTTACGGCGAAGTTTCTCCCGCTGTTACCTTCACGAATCTGAAGTACAGGGCTACGGTTGATATTTACGAAGGCAATATTCACGAAGAGGCCAACGACAATGTTAGTACGAAAGCAAAAGGATGGTCCGTGCTGCCGGCGCTGGGAAGCAAGCTGTTCTTAACCCGTAAGCTTGCGCTGACTGCCAATATCGGGTACGATATCGAATTTGGATCGAAGCTCTCCACCACCAGCAACACCCTCCGCGTGGACTGGTCCGGACTACGGTTGAACGGTGGTGCAACTATTATGTTCTGAAAACAATTTGTATATACTATTGTTGGGGATTCTTATTTTTTTCCTTATTTTGTAGCTCCAATACAGAATAAGACAACGATATGAAAGATAACAACTGGAAAGACAGGTTGGGGGTGATGTATTCTACCAATCCTGATTTTAAATACGATACGGATGAGACGGAAGAGGTGGATACCCTTCCAAAAGATAAGCAGCTGCTGCGTATTTTGCTGGACAAAAAGAACCGGGGTGGCAAGGCTGTTACACTGATTACCGGATTCAGGGGAACCAACGACGATCTGGTAGCTTTGGGAAAGTTCCTGAAGGTGAAATGCGGGGTAGGCGGATCTGCCAAGGATGGCGAGATTATCGTACAGGGAGATCTGCGTCCCAAAGTGCTTGAAATTCTGCAAAAAGAAGGCTACACCAAGAGCCGCATCATTTAACAGCCATGCTTACGGTATACAGAGCTTCTGCCGGAGCCGGAAAAACCCATAAACTTACGGGAGAGTATCTTAAATTACTCTTTGCATCGCCCGGTGCCTACCGGCGAATCCTGGCGGTTACCTTTACAAACAAGGCTACCGACGAGATGAAGGGGCGCATCGTTCAGGAACTTTATACCCTTTCCTCCGGACAGAAATCGGATTATGTGCCGGTGCTTTCCAGCCGGTTCGGACTGGATGAGGCACAGGTACGTGCCCAGGCGCGGAAGGTGTTGATTGCTATCCTGCACGATTATTCGGCTTTCAATATCAGTACGATCGACCGCTTCTTTCAGCAGACCATGCGGGCATTTACCCGCGAAATAGGTTTGCAGGGAGGATACGCCATCGAGATGGACCAGGAATTGGTACTTACCGAGGCGATTGACAACCTGTTGGCAGGACTCGAAAAGCCCGAAAATAAAGAATTATTGGGCTGGTTGCTTCGCTTTGCCTCTGATAAGGTGGAAGAGGGCGGCGGCTGGAACCTGCGGAAAGACATTGCGGCTCTTTCGCGCGAGGTGTTTAAGGAGAGTTACAAGGCTTTCAGTGCCGATGTGGCTAAAGATATCGAAGATAAAGCGGCGCTGGAATCCTACAAGAATCATCTGTTCGCCATTATCCGGTCCGTCGAGGCCGAAGCCCGCGATCTGGGCAGACAGGGACAGGCAGTGCTGGATCAATACGGATTGCAACCGTCCGATTTTAAAGGCGGCAGCCGGTCGCCGCTGCATTATTTTGCCAAACTGGTTGCCGGCGAAATGAAGCCCCCCAGCGATACGTTTGCTAATCTGGCCGATAATCTGGAGGCCTGCTTTACGGCGAAGACGGAGTCGGGGATGAGGCAGATCATCGGGTGTGCATTCGACGACGGACTGAATGACTGCATCAAAAAGATCAATACCCTTTTCGGGAATCTTACCAATTACTATACGGCAAAGGAGATTGTACGTTACTATTATGCATTGGGTATTCTCAATGATATCGCAGTGCAGATTGCCGAGTACCGCGAGGAGAAGAACGTGATGCTGATTGCCGATACCACCGAACTGCTATCCAAGGTGGTGGGGGGTAGCGAGGCTCCCTTTATTTATGAGAAAACCGGCACCCAGGTGGATCATTATATGATTGACGAGTTTCAGGATACATCGGGCATGCAGTGGGGAAACTTTCTGCCGTTATTACAGGAAAGCCTTTCGCACAACCGAGATAACTTGATTGTGGGGGATGTAAAACAAAGTATCTACCGGTTCCGTAATTCCGACTGGAAACTGCTGGATGAACAGATCCGCTACGATTTTTCTCCGGAACAACTTCGCGAAGAGACCCTCAAAGACAACTGGCGCAGCTGCCGTTGCATCGTGGATTTCAATAATTCCTTGTTTACAATTGCTCCGGCTTTGCTGCAGAATCTGTTTAATGAGGCCCTGGATGGCTCTTCGCTTTCGGATGTGCAGAAAAGGCGCTATTGCACCAAGATTATGACGGCTTACGATCAGTCTTTCCAGCGGGTGCCTCTTCCTTTTCAGAATAAAGAGGGACATATCCGGGTGGAGTTTATTTCGCAGGAGGATCAGGACTGGAAAGAGGAGGCGGTGGACCGTCTGCCCGGTGTGCTGGAGCGTTTGCAGGATAACGGGTATTCGCTTAAGGATATTGCGGTTCTGGTACGAACCAACCGCGAAGGGGCCATGGTGGCCGATTCGTTGCTGGCTTACAAGGAGGAGAATCCTTCGGATACATATAAATATGATATTATTTCGGACGAGGCCTTGTTTATCAGCAGCTCGCCGGCTGTGCGTTTCTTGATCGCACTGCTGCGTTACCTGCGCAACCCGGGCGACAGGACCAATTACAGGCTGGCGCTTTTTGCCTATACATTGGCTGTGCCCGAAGCTGACAATGCTTCCGATGGTGCACGTGATTTTATTCCTTTGGATGAATTTCCGGAGGAGCTGAACCGTGCGTTGCATGGGTTGAGCAATCATTCGCTCTATGAAATGACGGAAGGATTGTTCCGCTTGTTTAACGACCGCTTCCCCGATAACGAACAGGTTTTTGTACAGGCCCTGATGGACATGGTTTCCGAGTTCACTCAACGGGAGAGTGTAGATATTTCGCGCTTTCTGCAATGGTGGGACGATACGGGCAGCCGCAAGACCATTGCAACGCCCGATGCCCAGAATGCGATCCGGATTTTAACGATACATAAGTCGAAAGGACTGGGATTCAAAGTGGTGATTGTTCCCTTCGGCGACTGGGAGATAGATCATAAGCCCAGCAAGCAGCCTGTTTTGTGGTGCCATCCGGATAAGACTCCCTTTAATCAGCTGCATCTGGTGCCGGTACGTTACGGATCGGTGCTGGGGAATACGATATTTGCCGACGATTATTTCAACGAGAAGCTTCATGCGTTTATCGATAACCTGAATACGTTGTACGTGGCATTTACCCGGTCGAAGGAAGAACTTATCGTGTTTTCGCCAAAGCCTAAAAAGCCCGAAAAGATAAGTTCGATGTCGGATCTGTTGTGGAACGGGTTGTCCACCGACGGATACGACTCCACCCGCGAAGGGGAATCTTTGTTGCCTCTTGCTTCTCATTTCGACTCCGAATCGGCTATATTTGAATTGGGTTCGTGGTGGCATCCGGAAAAGAAAAAGAATGATGATAGACCGGTGACCGAAATACCGATGCAACGGATTCATTCGGTTTCGCCGGACGAACGGCTGCAGCTGCGTTTGCACGGAAAGGGTTTTTTCTTCGACAATAAGGAGCGCAAACACGGTACGCTGATGCACGAGGTGCTGAGCCGGATTCATACCAAGGCGGATATACGCCAGGCGGTGGAAGGATACCGGGTTTCGGGCGTGATAAACCGGGAAGAGGCCGATGTGCTTTGCGGACGTTTAGATGCGTTACTCGACAAGCAGCTGGTTGCCGGTTGGTACGACGGTACGGCCCGGATACTGAACGAAGTTGATATCCTGTATGGCAAAGGGTTGGCCAAGCGTCCGGACCGGGTGATGATATACGATGATCAGGTGGTGGTGGTGGATTATAAGTTTGGTCAGAAAGAAAGTAAAACGTATATTTCGCAGATGAAAGAGTATGTTGGGCTGATCCGTCAGATGGACTATAAACAGGTGACAGGATATATTTGGTATGTGGAATTGGATAAAATAGAGGCGGTGTAGTGCTGATATTTTTTTTATTTCGTAAAATTGCATACTTTTGCAAATATTATAACGTAACAGATTAAAATTTGGAATGAAAGTACACAGAGAAGGAACAGGGTTATTGCTAACATTATTTACGATTTTCTTCGTCTTGAACGTATCATTGTATTATACATCAGGCAAAAGCACACTTTTCTATACGGTAAGTGCCTTGTCTGCCATCTTTTTTCTGCTCGTCTTAAACTTTTTCAGAAGTCCTTTCCGTCGTTTTCCCTACGACTCGGAGGGTCTTGTAATCGCTCCTGCCGACGGTACGATTGTAGCCATCGAGGAGGTGATGGAAAACGAGATCCTTCACGAGAAGAGATTGCAGATTTCAATCTTCATGTCTGTATTTAATGTGCATGCCAACTGGTTCCCGGTAAATGGAACGGTAAAGCATGTATCTCATAACAATGGCCGTTTTATGGCGGCTTACCTACCCAAGAGCAGTACCGAGAACGAACGTTCTGCCGTGGTGGTGACAACCAAAAACGGGGTGGATATCCTGGCCCGCCAGATTGCCGGAGCCATGGCCCGACGCATTGTAACTTATGCCAAGGTGGGCGAGAAGTGCCATGTGGACGAACAGATGGGTTTCATCAAGTTTGGCTCGCGTGTGGATGTTTACCTTCCCCTGGATTCCGAAGTATTAATTGAGATGGACCAAAAGGTTACCGGAAATCAGACTCCGATTGCCCGTTTACATACTAGAAAATGAATATAGCTAAGTACGTTCCGAATACAATTACCTGTTTTAATCTTGTTTCCGGTTGTGCAGCCTGTGTGGCAGCCCTGGAAGGTAATCTGTTTTTAGCAGCGATGTTTGTTATCCTTGCTGCCGTGTTCGACTTTCTGGATGGTTTTGCCGCACGACTGATGCATGCCTATTCTCCTATCGGTAAAGAATTGGATTCGCTGGCCGATGTGGTGAGCTTCGGAGTTGCCCCCGGGATGGTGGTGTTCTGGTTGCTCAGTGAAGTGGCTCCTCTGCTGCCTTTTGGCTCAGCTGCTGCCGTAGTTCCATACTGGGCGTTTGTTATTCCGGCATTCTCGGCCCTGCGCCTTGCCAAATTTAATATTGACGATCGTCAGACTACCTCCTTTATTGGTCTGCCGGTTCCGGCTCATGCTCTTTTCTGGGTGGGTGCAGCCTATTCGGTACTTCCGGTCCTGTATACCAATCCTCTTTTATTTACGGTACTGATCTGTGTACTTGCTCTGGTTACCTCGTTGTTGCTGGTGTCCGAAATTCCCATGTTCGCACTGAAAATCACATCTCTTAAATGGAAAGGGAACGAATTGCGTTACATGCTGGTGGTGTGTGCCGTAGTGTTTGTGGCAGCCTTCGGATTCCTGGGATTATCCGGAACAATTCTTTTATATATAGTATTGTCTATTTTTAACAAAAAGAAGTAATTATACATTGTATCTTTGTTGCTGCAATCAATACGTATTGAATTATGTTCAAATTTCTATTTTTACTTTTTGGTTTTTTCCTTTTGTTGGTCTTATTGCTGGGATTTTCTGTAATCAGAACATTTAAGCGTATCCTGTTCGGCGCACCTAAAACTGAAACCGGTCGCAGACACACCAACCCTACTGCCGGTCAGCAACAGTCACGTGCGGAAGAATATGCCGCAGCCAAGAAAAAGCTTTTTACCAAGGATGATGGTGAATATGTAGATTACGAAGAGGTTAAAGAATAAACTGCTTCACCTTTTCTTTTTAAAAAAAGAGATCATTTCTGCCGCGCATTCCATCTCCAGAATTCCTTTCTTCACTACAGCCTTGGGATGCATTGCCTTCGGAGCAAAAAGCGAAAACCCCCGTTTCTCGTCGGATGCCCCATACACGATGGTGCTTACCTGCGCCCAACCTATGGCTCCGGCACACATAATACAAGGTTCAACTGTAACATACAGGGTACATTCGGGAAGGTATTTGGCTCCAAGTACCCCGGTTGCTGCCGTTAGCGCAAGCATTTCGGCATGTGCCGTTGGATCGTTAAGCCGTTCGGTCTGATTGTGTGCCCGTGCAATTATCTTGTTGTTGCATACCACAACCGCGCCTACCGGTACTTCGCCCTCCAGAGCAGCCTGCCTGGCCTCGACCAGCGCCTGTTTCATAAAATATTCGTCTGTAAATGGATTCATCTGCGCATTTCGTTTTCGCGGAACAGGGTGGGGTAATCTTCTTCCAGCGTTTTAAGTATGTGTGAAATGATGGTTTCGCGGTACCACCTCGATTTGTTTTCAATCTTGTATTTGGACAGGTAGCGTTTTACCGCCTTATGCTCGTCGTCGTTAAGCATAAAGGTGACTTTATGTACCCGCGGCTGACCAGGGGTGGTGGATGCGTATTTCCTGTCTTTCTTCATATGTTGCAAATGTAATGCCTAATGGGTAAATAAAAAAGAAAATGATTACATTTGTACAAATTATTCATATGGCAACACATAATATAACAGGTAAAGAGGGTGAGGCATTCGCCCGGCAGTACCTCGAAGATAAAGGTTACCGTATTTTGCACTGCAACTGGAGGTACAGGCATAAGGAGCTGGATATTGTTGCCTCCGACGGGAAAGAGCTGGTGGTGGTAGAGGTGAAGACCCGCTCTGATAATTACCTGGTTTCGCCGCTGGAATCGGTGGATGCCGCCAAAATAAAATGTATTGTAAGCGCCGCGGATGTGTATGCCCGTAAATTTAACGTGGATCTGTCCATCCGTTTTGATATCATTGCCGTTGTTAAATATGCCGACGGTTACAGGGCAGAGCATATTGAAGATGCTTTTTACGCCCCGCTTCGTAAATAATTAAGCCTTTGTTTTATGAATATTGAAGATGTAAGAAGCTATTGTCTGTCGTTGAGAGGCACCACGGAGTGTTTCCCTTTCGATGATGTGTCGCTGGTTTTTAAAGTGGAGAACAAGATGTATCTGTTGCTTCCGCTGGATGCCGACGAGCCGCATGTTTCCCTGAAGTGTTCCACCGATTACACGGAGGAGCTGAGGGATCGCTACCAGGCTGTCACTCCTGCATTCCATTTCAAAAAGAAATACTGGAATTCCATTTATCTGGAGAGGGACATGGAGGAGACCGAAATCAAACGCTGGATTCATCATTCGTACCGCGAAGTAATTGCCAAATTACCTAAGTCGCTTAGGGAAGAATATAAAGAAAATCCTTGATATGTCGCAAATAACGTATTTGGAAGAAACAGAGTCGACCTCCAAAGCCTTGCGTGAGCTGATGGCCCGGGGCCGCGTAGAAGAGGGAGCGGTTGTGATGGCCGGCTTTCAGACTGCCGGTCGGGGACAGGTAGGCAATGTGTGGGAGTCGGAAGCCGGTAAGAACCTAACCTTCAGTGTGGTTATTTATCCGGAAACAGTTCCGGCGAACCGTCAGTTTGTCTTATCGCAGCTCACCGCGCTGAGTGTGAAGGAGACGCTGGATGCTTATACCGACGGTATCACGGTTAAATGGCCGAATGATATCTACTGGCGGGATCAGAAGATCTGTGGTATGCTGATTGAGAACGATCTGTGCGGTAAAACCATCTATGCAACCATTGCCGGAATCGGCATCAACTTAAATCAGACTGTGTTTCGGGGAGACGCGCCAAATCCGGTTTCGCTGTGCACTATTACGGGGCTGACTTACGATCCGGGTGAGGTATTGGACCGCTTCCTTTCCATATTTTATAAATGGTACCTTCGGTTGCTTAAAGGCGAGGAGTCGCTGATACGGCAATCCTACGAAAAGGTGTTATACCGGAAGGAGGGCTTTTATCCGTATGCCGACGAGCAGGGTGCTTTTGAAGCCCGGATCAAAGCGATTGAGCCTACCGGACATCTGGTTCTGGAATTAAGGGATGGCAGCGAGCGGACGTATGCTTTCAAGGAGGTGAGCTATGTAAAATAGCGGCAGCCACCACTCCGCTGAGTGTATGCCTGCCGCACAAAGTTAGGAATAGGCTTTGGTCTTTTTGAAAATGTTATTTAATGAATCAAATCACAAGTAACAGCGTGTGTTTCTATTTCTACATTACAAAAATACAATCGTAAAATTACATGCATGTGTCGTTAGCCTTACGTGTTTGTTACATGCGAATAATGAATAAAAACAGCTTCCTGTAATTGGTTACTTAAACAAATAGTTTACTTTTGTAAACTGAAACGATTAAACAACAGATTTTCATGGCTCAATACAAAAGAATACTTTTAAAACTTAGCGGCGAATCGCTCATGGGTGGCAAATCGTATGGAATTGACGAGACACGCCTTTCCGAATATGCTGCGCAGATTAAAGAGATTGCCGATATGGGCATCCAGGTAGGTATTGTGATTGGCGGAGGGAACATCTTTCGCGGATTAAGCGGTGCTTCCAAGGGATTCGACCGGGTGAAGGGAGATCAGATGGGGATGCTTGCCACGGTCATCAATAGTCTGGCCTTAAGTTCTGCGCTGGTATCCATGGGGGCGAAAGCAAATGTGCTTACAGCGATTCGTATGGAACCTATCGGTGAGTTCTATAACAAATGGAGAGCCATCGAATTATTGGAAAAAGGACACATCGTTATTATGTCCGCCGGAACTGGAAATCCATTCTTCACCACCGATACCGGCTCGTCGTTACGAGGTATTGAAATTGAAGCCGATGTGATGCTGAAAGGAACCCGCGTGGATGGAATCTATACGGCAGATCCGGAAAAGGATCCTACGGCTACTAAGTTTTCTGAAATTACCTACGACGAAATTTATACCCGTGGATTGAAGGTGATGGACCTCACCGCTACCACCATGTGCAAGGAAAACAACTTGCCTATCATTGTGTTCGACATGGATACGAACGGCAATCTGAAAAAGGTGATGAGCGGGGAGCCGATTGGAACGCTGGTTCATAATTAATGAATAGTTTGCTATATCGGAAAAGTTTATTATTTTTGTTAGTTGTAATAAAATCAAATTTTATAAGCAGTTATGGTAGATACGAAACAGTTCGTAAAGGCAGCGGAAGAGAAAATGACATTCGCGATCGAATATCTCGATGAACAATTGGCTCATATTCGTGCCGGAAAGGCTAATCCCAAAATTTTGGACGGTGTACGTGTTCCCTATTACGGAAGTCTGGTGCCACTTACCAATGTTGCATCGGTAAACACACCGGATGCAAAGACCATTGTGATCACCCCGTGGGAAAAGCCGCTTATCAAAGAAATTGAAAAGGCAATTATGAACTCTGAAGTAGGGATTACTCCCGAAAACAACGGAGAGATAATTCGTCTTGGAATTCCACCGTTAACGGAGGAACGTCGCCGACAGCTTGCCAAGCAATCCAAACAGGAGGCAGAAACTGCCAAGATCAGCGTGCGTAATGCCCGCCGCGATGCCATTGATGCATTGAAGAAAGCCATCAAAGAGGGCTTGCCCGAAGATGTTGAAAAGGACGCGGAAGCAGAGGTTCAGAAGATTCATGATAGATATATCAAGAAAATAGATGATCTTTACGCAGCTAAAGAAAAAGAAATTATGACTGTATAATTTAGTGGAGGCGTCAGATACTGACGCCTCTGTTTTTAAAAGAATGCACCGGACAGGCATTTAAAAATAGATTCGCATGAAAGGATTGGTTATTAAGAATACAGGTAGCTGGTATTCGGTTCGTACGGACGACGGTCGGACAATCGAAAGCAAAATTAAAGGGAATTTCAGACTGAAGGATATCCGTAGTACGAATCCTGTGTCTGTGGGCGACCGCGTGGATATCGATATTAATAACGAAGGAACTGCCTTTATTACGGAGATCGAAGACCGCAAGAACTACATCGTCCGTCGTGCGTCCAACCTGTCTAAGCAGTCGCATATCATTGCCGCGAATCTGGATCAGGCGATGTTGATTGTTACCGTCAACTACCCCATAACCACCACTGTATTTATAGACCGTTTTCTGGCAACAGCCGAGGCCTACCGCGTGCCTGTAAAGCTAATATTTAATAAAATAGACCGGTATCATGCCGATGACCAGGAGTATATGGAGGCGTTGATCCATCTGTATACCACCATTGGCTATCCTTGTTCCAAGATCTGTGCCAAGAAGGAGATCGGTCTCGACGAGCTGCGTGAGGAGCTGAAGGGGAAGATCACCTTGCTTTCAGGTCATTCGGGTGTGGGAAAATCTACGCTGATTAATAAACTGCTGCCGGGGGTAAACCTCAAAACCGGTGATATTTCAGAGTATCACAACAAAGGGATGCATACAACCACCTTCTCTGAGATGATCGAACTGCCTGACGGCGGCTTTATAATTGATACTCCGGGGATCAAAGGTTTCGGTACCATCGAGATGGAAGACGCGGAGATTTCACACTATTTCCCCGAAATATTCAAACACAGCGACAAGTGTCGTTTCGGCAACTGCTCGCACCGGCACGAACCGGGTTGTGCGGTTATCGAGGCGGTAGAAAATCATTACATCAGCGAATCACGTTACCGTAGTTACCTGAGTATCCTTACCGACAAGGGAGAAAGTAAATACCGGGAGGATTTTTAAACCGCCGGCAGACTCATTCCTGTAATCTTTCTGTACAAATCAAGGGCATATACATCGGTCATCCCCGATATGTAATCGAGTACGCACTGTATCTTACCGTAGGTAGTAGTGGCGTTGATGTTGTATTGCTCCGGGATTCTCTTCAGCAACAGCTTGCTGTAGGCCCTTTCCTGGTTCATCACAGCCTCTGTTAGACTGTCTATCAGGTACCCGAATATGCGGTAACCGGCCAATTCGATGTCGAGTACCTCTTTCGCCTTGTATATTTTTCTGAAAGCTGTTTCCGAACAACGGGCATAGGCCTCTTTTGCTTTGGGGTTTACCTGTTTGATCAGGGTGGTGTTGAATGTTCCTTCCAGCAACTCTTCCTCGTTTTCCAGAAATACACGCGAACATTCGTCTACCAATAGTCCGATGATGCTGGAGCGCAGGTAGGCTATCTTTTCATTCACATCGTCAACCATATCCATGATCCGCTTGATGTGCGGTAGTTTCTCGTCGTCGAAAAAGTTCAGCAGCAGCCCGATGGTTTCTTCGCAGGTGAGAAGTCTCAGCTTGAAGGCATCTTCGATATCCATAATCTGGTAGCAGATATCATCGGCCGCTTCAACCAGATACACAAGCGGGTAACGTACGTACCTGGATGGGTTTTCCTGCAGGGTGTGAATGCCCAGTTCGTTGGCGATTTGGTTATAGGTTTCTTCTTCCGACTGAAAGTAACCGAATTTACCCTTTGTTCCGGACAATTCCGACGAATAGGGATATTTTACAATGGAGGCAAGCGTGCTGTAGGTCATCGCAAACCCGCCTTTTCTGCGTCCGATAAACTGGTTGGTAAGCAACCTGATGGCATTGGCATTGCCCTCGAAATGGATAAAGTCTTCCCATCGGCCACCCTCGTCGCGTACCTTCATTTCAAGATTTTTCCCGTTTCCTTCCATAAAGTAGGAGGAGATAGCTCTTTCCCCCGAATGCCCGAAGGGAGGATTGCCCATGTCGTGCGCCAGGCAGGCGGCCGCCACAATAGATCCTATTTCGAAAAAGGAGGCACTCTGATCGGGATATTTGTTCATCAAGCCGCGGGCAACGTTGTTTCCCATGGATCTGCCAACACAGGAAACCTCCAGACTGTGGGTAAGGCGGTTGTGTACAAATATATTGCCCGGCAGCGGAAATACCTGCGTCTTATTCTGTAACCGGCGGAATGGGGCCGAAAATATCAGCCGGTCGTAATCCCTCTGAAAGTCCGTTCTATCGTGCTTCCTGTCGTGGTATTCTTCCATTCCGAAACGTTTGTCGGACAATAATTGGTTCCAGTTCATTTGATTTGAATTTATCGGATCATCTTTCTACAAAGATATAAAATAAAGATATATAATAATGTATAGACACAAAAACAAAGCCCGGGTCAACTATTACGAAGAACCGGGCTTTACCATATGTTAACGGTTGTCTGCTTATTTCAATGCAGCCAATGCGTTTTTGATACGTTTGATTGCTTCAACCAGGTTTTCGTCTGATGTGGCATACGAGAAACGAATACACTCGGGAGCTCCGAAAGCAGCTCCGCCAACTGTTGCAACGTGTCCTTCTTCTAACAGATACATGGCCAGGTCGCCTGCATCCTGTATAACACGGTCGCCTGCTTTTTTACCATAATATGAACTCACTTCGGGGAACAGATAGAATGCACCCTGGGGATTGTTTATTTTGATACCCGGTATATCCTTGCACAATTTTACAACCAGGTCGCGACGGCGCAGGAATGCATTGCGCATTTCGGCTACACACGACTGATCGCCCGAGAATGCAACTTCGGCAGCTTTTTGAGCTACGGAACAAGGACCTGATGTATACTGACCCTGCAGCTTGTTACAAGCTTTGGCAATCCACAGAGGAGCGGCAATAAAGCCAATACGCCATCCGGTCATCGCATAAGCCTTGGATACTCCGTTGATAACCACCACGCGGTCTCTGATCGATTCGAACTGAGCAATACTTTCGTGTGCTCCAACATAGTTGATATGTTCGTAAATTTCGTCGGACAATACGATGATATTAGGATACTTTGCCAATACTTCGGCCAATCCTGCCAGCTCTTCCTTGCTGTAAACACTTCCGGTTGGATTGGAAGGAGAGCAAAGGATGATCGCTTTCGATTTAGGCGTAATGGCTGCTTCAAGCTGAGCTGGTGTAATCTTAAAGTCCTGTTCGATTCCGGCAGAGATAACCACGTTGGTACCTTCGGCCAGTTTAACCATCTCAACGTAGCTTACCCAATAAGGAGCAGGTACGATTACTTCGTCGCCCGGACCGATAATACTTAGTAATACGTTGCAAACAGATTGCTTTGCACCACCTGATACAATAATCTGGTCTGTTGTATAGGTCAGACCGTTCTCGTTTTTCAACTTAGCAACGATAGCCTTACGCAGATCAAGATAACCGGGAACAGGAGAGTAGAACGAGTAATTTTCGTCTACGGCTTTTTTTGCTGCTTCCTTAATATGATCGGGTGTAAAGAAATCTGGCTCACCTACACTAAGGTTGATTACATCAATTCCTTGTGCCTTAAGTTCGTTACTCTTTTGAGACATCGCCAATGTTTCCGATGGCGATAAACTTGCTAAACGATCTGAAACTTGTGTCATATCACTTCTATTTGTATTGAATGTTTTGTTATATCGTGACAAAAATAGATAATAGTATCGGCTTTTGCAACTAATTGACAATTATTTGATGTTATGTAGCACGTGTCCCATACGCTCTTTCTTTGTTTTCATATAGAAAGCGTTGTATTCGTTGGGCGTAATCTCCATGGGAACATTCTCAACGATCTGCAGACCATAGGCTTCCAGACCGATTCTTTTAACCGGGTTGTTGGTTATCAGACGCATTTTAGTTACACCGATGGAGCGTAAAATCTGTGCACCCACGCCATAGTCGCGTTCGTCGGGCTTATGACCTAAATGTACGTTTGCATCTACTGTATCGAGGCCTTTTTCCTGCAACTTATAGGCTTTGATCTTTTCCATCAGTCCGATACCGCGACCTTCCTGATTCAAATAGACTATAACACCTTTACCCTCTTTTTCGATAAGCTGCATCGATTTGTGAAGCTGTTCGCCGCATTCGCAACGCATGGATCCGAAGATATCTCCTGTAGCACAAGAAGAGTGAACCCGTACAAGGATTGGCTCATCTTTGGTGAATTCGCCTTTTATCAATGCGATGTGTTCTTGCCCGTTGCTTTTCTGACGGAAAGGAATCAGACGGAAATGTCCGAATAGGGTTGGCATATCCACCTCTTCACCTTTGTCAACGATAGATTCGGTTTTAAGACGGTATGCGATAAGGTCTTTTATGCAGATAATTTTGATATCGAATTTCTTGGCAACCTCCATCAGTTCGGGAAGACGCGACATGGTGCCGTCTTCGTTAATGATTTCGATCAGTGCTCCTGCAGGATACAAACCGGCAAGGCGAGCCAGGTCTACGGCAGCTTCGGTATGTCCGGAACGGCGCAATACACCACGCGAACGTGCCCGCAAGGGATTGATGTGTCCGGGTCTGCCAAGATCGGATGGTTTGGTGTTGGGGTCGGCCAGGGCCAGGATGGTCTGTGCCCGATCATACATGGAAACGCCGGTTGTACAGCCGTCTCCTAACTTATCCACTGTAACCGTAAAAGGGGTTTCAAGGATAGATGTGTTATTGGATACTTGCATCTCAAGATCTAATTCACGGCATCTCTCTTCAGTAATGGGTGCACACAATACCCCTCTACCGTGAGTAAGCATGAAGTTTACCTTTTCGGGGGTAATTTTTTCTGCAGCTACAATAAAGTCGCCTTCGTTTTCGCGATCTTCATCGTCTACAACAATTAAAAACTTTCCGTCGCGGAAATCTTCTATCGCTTCTTCGATGGTGTTTAATTTAATCTCGCTCATATTTATTTTGCTTGAATGTTTTCAATAATGATTTGTTTTACTTCGTTGCTCACCTTCTGAACCACCCCTATGTCGTGTATCAACAGTTTCCGGTTGTACATTTCAAACAGGTAATAGGTTACGCCCACAGGCAACAACAGGGCAATCACCAGGTTCAACCCCTGGGGGATAGCCTCTCTTCGTTTGCTGTATCCGTTCAGGAACGGATAGTCCATCAACTTGTTGAGAAGCAGGATATGATCGGAGTTGGAAAGCTCTTCCACAAGTTCTTCCAGCAAGGTGGCAATTTGAACCGCTCCTTTGTTTTTTTCTCCTTTTTTCCAAAAAGAGATATAGCTTATTCTCGATTTGTTCGATTCGAGGAATGTGCTGCAAAGCGCAGACAGCTCGTCGATCCGTGCCGTTGCCTTTGTATAATCGGGAGGAGTCATAATCACCTCTTTCTGTTCAATCTTCCTTCCTTCGCTTTTACCTACCACCTTTTTGAACCAGTTGATATAGGTATCCGCATTCAGGATAACCGAATCTTTGGCCGCTTTGTAAGTGAGGAAAATGCCTAAAGGAGCCAGAACTGCCGAACTCAGCCACATGCCTTCCCATTCTTCCCATACGCCGCTTCGCGCCATTTTAAAGCCAATGTTATCTATAATGTAATAGATAATGAATAGAAAAACGGAAATCACCACCGGCATACCGAGTCCCCCTTTCCGGATGATGGCACCCAGAGGCGCCCCGATAAAGAAGAAAACCATACAGGCGAAAGAAAGTGTAAACTTCTTATGCCACTCGATGATATGCCTGCGTATTTTGTAATCATCGTCCTCCAGCGTAGAGGCCCGGAAGTAATACTCTGATTTTATAGATTCAATGGCACTCCTTGCCCTGTTAAGCAGAGATGCTTTGCCGGAAGGGTCGTTTGCCTGATAGAGACTATCGAAATTGAGTACTACAGGTGCTCCCTTTTCTACAGCTTCAACCACCGGTTCATTGCCCGGCTCCGGAATAGCCGCTCTGTTCCTGAAGGAGGCGAACGACTTCTTATAAGAGAAATCGTAGATGCTGCGGGCATTGTCCAGTTTAACGCTGTCCAGACGCTGAGTCATGGAATCGATGGACGTACGCAGATCCTTCAGGTTCTTTCCAACATATTGATTTTGCAGGAACGACTCGTCGGTACGTGTAAAATTGGCATTGAATTCAATCAGCACTTCCCGGTACCTGAAAGATTCCCTCCGGTAGGGTACGGCAGTTGTAATATCGGAGGAGCCCTGACTTTTAAGATTCTCAAAAGATTCTCCGTTGTATAGCGACAGAACCAGGAAGAGCTTGTCGGCCGACGTTTTCAATCTTCCCGAATCGGCTACAATCACTCTGGCGTTGTTGAACCCTTCGGAATAATCGTAGATCATCATGTCTTTAAGCAGTCCGGTTTTATTGTCCTTCTCCTTTACATACACATTAAAGCCGGTAATGCCGTTATAGAAAGTGCTTTCGGGGATGTCGAGTTCGGGCGACTTCTCTCGCATGGAGTAGAGGAGCGAGAAGAGCTTGACCTGTACCACCGGCATGATGTTGTTTTGGAATACAAATGCGGTAATGCTGACGATAACCAGGGTTATAATAAGCGGACGCATGATGTGCGTAAGCGAGATGCCGGCAGCCTTCATGGCCAGTAATTCCAGACGCTCGCCCAGGTTTCCGAAGGTCATTAAGGATGCTAACAGAATGGCAAGCGGCAGTGCCATGGGTACCATGTAGAGCGCCGCGTAAAAGAACAATTCGGCAAGTACAGGAATTTCAAGTCCTTTCCCTACCATATCGTCAATGTACCTCCACAAGAATTGCATAAGTACAATAAACAGACAAATGCCAAATGTCATAGCGAACAATGGCAGAAATGTCTGCAGCATAAATGTATATAATCGTTTTGCTCGAAACATTGCCTATTCAGGTTGAATGGACAAAAGTAGTGGAAAAAACGATACAAAAGCTAATTCTTTATGTGAAACTACTCTAAATGCCCAGAGTACGTTTAAGTTCATCTACCTGTGTGTCCCACAAACTGATGGAATCGCTCTTCTCCGAAGGTTCTGAAAAGTCGGTTATCTCCAGAGATGTGGCTCCGGTAAGCTCGATGGTATGAATAATAAATTCGAAATAGGCCGATTCGTCCTCTTCATCCTCCCAACGGTATCTTACACTTACCTCGGGCTTCATGGAAACCACCTGGGCACGTTCTTCAACCTTGTTCCATTTAAATGTGTACAGCGAGTCGTCGATTGTTACATCGTCTGCAAACCAGGCCGACAATCCGGGAGGTGTCGTAAGATGATTCCACAAGCTTCGTTGTGAAACTTTATCAAAAATGTATTCAATATGAAACTTCTCTTTCTTCATCAGGATCAACTGTTTTATGCGGAGCAAGATAAAAAAATAATTCAAGAAACCCAAGGATTCAAATTAAAAAAACACTTAACAATGAACGTATTAACTGAAACACTACTAAAATGGGCAATTTTTTTTCACTAAAGAGTTGCATAATATAAAAAGAAGCACTACTTTTGCACCATCAAAATGAAAATGATGGCGAGATAGCTCAGCTGGTTAGAGCGCATGATTCATAATCATGAGGTCCCCGGTTCAATCCCGGGTCTCGCTACAAATAAGAAATAAGGCATTTGGGAGGCTCCACTCCTGGGTGCTTTTTCTTTTTTCTCCCCCCCCCCTCTGTATCTCAGCATATATTTTTGCATAATCTGGATAGGAAGAATTAGATCAGCGACAAAAGTTGGGTCAAAATTAAAATGATTTATCTAAGTGTTCCTAAATAAGATTAAATGGATAAGGATCCCAACCAATCATGATTTGAGTTAATAATACCCAAAGGGATACTTGAATACCTTACTATAGTAGGTTTTGATAAAGGGGATAGTGGAAAGTCTGTTTATGATAAAACTGAGGATCAAGGACCAATTCTGAGTTTAAATATTATTATCGCTAAAATATCCTTCATATCCTTCACATTTTCAAGTAAGTCGTTTTATAACAGTGTATTAGTATGGTGGGTGGTGACTGATATCCTTCACTTTTTTCCGAATATCCTTCACTTTATGTTTCACCTATTGAATTATCCTTCACTATTTCATTGTTTTGTTCGAATCCAGCACTCTTTATTCGTAATAAATCCTGTAAGCTTACGAAGGATTTATTAACCGGCTTCTTCCTTTTATATCTATTGGTGTACTTAATCCCGGATTATGGATCGGATCCTTTATCTATTATCCCGATCCCTTAAGTGAACTAACCCTAAGGATGCGGGAAACTATTCCTTTCATAACTATGAGTTATTCGTTTAACAGCTGTTGAATGCAAAGTAGTCATATGGATAACTTGCATTCAACAGCTGTTAAACGAAAGGTAGTCATATCGCAAACGAATAGTTCTTCGTTATGCCCGGAATAAAAGTCTTAAATGAAAGAACTATCTCTTCGTATGGATTTGTCTAATACTGTTATATGCGACACTTTTTGAAGCATTCTTTTTATTTAAATTTCCTATCCTGCATTGTCATCGTTTCTGTCTAAAATTGAACTTGGATGTATTCCCGGAAAAAATAAATCATTATTTCTTCCTTCTTCATTGTAATTCTTTTCAATTTTGAACGACTAATATTGAAAAAGGAAAAACAGATGAATAATATAGATCTTGAAAAAGCATTTATCGAAATAATCCAACAAAACGAACGAATTATATATAAGGTGTGTTCGTTTTATATTTCTGATGATGCTACGCTAGGTGATCTTTATCAAGATGTTGTAAGTAATTTATGGGTTGCTTACCCTAAATTTAGAAGCGAATGCGCAATTTCAACATGGATTTATCGGATTGCTCTTAATACATGTATTTCAAGTGTAAGAAAGGAACTGAAGAAACCACAGAGGGTGCCATTGTCTCAGTTGCCGGATATATTCGAACAAACGGAGGATTCTAGTCCGGACGTTTCAGAATTATATCGTTTAATTTATCAGCTGAAAGACATGGAACGAGCTATCATACTACTTTATCTAGAGGAAAAAAGTTATCAACAGATTGCAGATATAGTTGGATTAACCGTATGTAATGTGGCCATAAAACTGAAGCGGACCAAAGAGAAGCTGCTTAGTATGTCTAACAAATAATAATAATAAATATGGAACTGGATGATTTAAAAAAAACATGGGATTTAATAAATGATCGCATGAAGCAAAAAGAGAAAATGGATGCAGCCATTATAAAGGAAATGCTGCTTGCAAGATCTGATAAAGCATTTAGCCGGATAATAAATTATGATTTCTTTAGTGCGATAGTCTGCGTAGTTGTTATAGGGTTACTTATATGGCAAATGAACCGGTTCTATTTTGGTCCGTTTAAAACAGGAATCTTTTTATTTGCCATTGCCTTTTCAATTGTAGGCGCGCTGCGTAGTATCCGGAATATTCTTATTCTGAATAAAATCAATTTTACGAATCCGGTCAATGAAAACATCCGTCTGGTTCAACATTATAATATTACAGTAAAGCGAAGCAGAATAATAAATTATAGTGCAGCTGTTATTCTGATAGCCCTGGTAGTTGTGGCTTGTCTTTTGTCTCCCAATATGGAGATGTGGCGATGGATAGCGATAGTAATAAGTGTTGTAGTAGGATCAATAGGGGCCTGGTGGGAATATAAGCAAATGTATCGAAAGAATATTGATTCAATATTAAAGAGTCTGGAAGAATTGAAAGACTTAGAAGAGAACTAATATTCTTACTTCGAATCTATTTGATTATATTTGTAGGAAGTAACATCGGGAGAATGAAAACATATACGCAGACAGAGGAATGGAATGAAGAGATGAACTTTTCATTTTACAGGATGGAGACTCTTTATGAGCTGAGTAATGGTGAGCCGGACGTGCCTCATCGCCACGATTTCTATACCATTTTACTGGTTTGCAAGGCCCGGGGGAAACATTTTATTGATTTTCACGAGTACGAGTTGACGGACAACCAACTGTTTTTTGTCAGTCCCGGACAGGTTCATCAAATGGTGGAGGAGGTAAAGCCCCGGGGATACTGCATCATGTTTTCGAGCCAGTTTCTGTTGGATAATCAGATCCCCATTTGTTTTATAGACGAGCTTCGGCTGTTTCATGATTATGGAGATTCTCCCCCGCTTGCTTTAAATCAGGATGTGCTTGAAAGGCTGGTCAATTATGCCGACGAGATGGAGCAGGCCGTTCAATCGAATATGAAATTCAAAGAACAAGCTGTAGCCTCTCTGTTGAACCTGCTCCTTATAAGATGCGATAATCTATGTGCACTTTCCAATGAGAATCCTCAGACGATAGAGGCAAAGAATACACTGCTGAAATCTTTCAGAAAGATGGTGGACGAGAGGTTTGCCGAATGGCACCAGATAGCAGATTATGCTACGGCATTGAACGTGACTCCCGACCACCTGAACCGGGTGGTGAAAAATATAATCGGTGTTACGGCCAAAGAGTATGTCCAGTCGCATATCATTGTGGAGGCCAAACGGTTGCTTTACTTCTCCGACCAATCTGCCAAAGAGATAGGTTATCGGCTGGGCTTTAGCGAACCGGCTAACTTTAGTGCCTTTTTTAAGAATATCACCGGTATTTCTCCTTCAAATTTTAAATTAAAACGCTGATATCGGATTTTCATATGTTTTTCCTGTTTATTCGTATTTCCGGACCATCCGCCCGGTAGTACCTTTGTATTGTAATCAAAAACAAGCGATTGGATATAAACAAATAAACAGAATAGATATGAAAACAGTATTGCATAAAGCGGCATCGAGAGGACATGCCAATCATGGATGGTTGGAAAGTTATCATACGTTTAGTTTTGCAAATTATTACAATCCTCAACGGATTCATTTCGGTGCCCTGCGGGTGCTGAACGACGATAAGGTGAGTGCCGGTATGGGTTTTGGGAAACATCCTCACGACAATATGGAGATTATATCGATTCCGTTGTCGGGCGAGTTGGAGCATAAAGACAGTATGGGCAATGTTGCTGTAATAAAAGCCGGAGAGGTACAGGTGATGAGTGCCGGCTCCGGAATTTATCACAGTGAGTTTAATAAAAGGGAGGATAAGGAGGTGCGTTTCCTTCAGATATGGATTTTCTCAAACAAAAAGAATGTGACGCCCCGCTACGATCAGATATCCATCAAAGAAATTGCGAAGGATAATGCTTTCTATCAGATTTTATCTCCCAACAGCGACGATCAGGGTGTGTGGATCTATCAGGACGCCTGGTTCCATTTGGGTAAATTTGAAGCGGGTAAATCGGATACCTACGAGTTTAAGAAAAAGGGTAACGGACTGTATGTGTTTGTGCTGGAAGGACAGGTTGAGGTAGAAGGACAGTTGCTGGACCGTAGGGATGGTCTGGGAGTATGGGATGCCGACCAGCTTACGGTTAAAGCCAGTGCCGATTCGGAGGTGTTGTTGATGGAAGTACCGATGACGGTCTGATTCCAGTCTTATCATAGGTATTAATAAATAAGAGGGTTGACTTCAAAGCGAAGCCAACCCTCATCTGTTTTATAGAATATGATTAAACATATTTTACGGCAGTCCCTGCAGCAGTAACCATAAGCATGCTTCCGTTGGCTCCTACAGTTTCATAGTCGAGGTCGATGCCTATTACAGCATTTGCTCCCATGCTTTTGGCCTGTTCGCTCATCTCTTTCATGGCGATCTCTTTGGCTTCGCGCAAAACGCTTTCGTACGATCCGGCACGTCCGCCAACGATATCTCTGATTCCTGCAAAAAAGTCTTTAAACATATTTGCTCCGATAATTGTCTCGCCAGACACAATCCCGTAATACTGCGTGATTTGTCGGCCTTCAATGGTGTTTGTGGTGGTAAGTAACATATGAATTGATTTAATTTACGAAGCAAATATACGTTTTTTTATAATTTATCTGTCATAGTAAACTCCAATAATCCACCATTCACAATATCATTGTAGGTAATAAACAGTTTGTCAAGTTTTTTGCCATTCAGTTTTACCTCCTTAACATACTTGTTGGCAGCACTGTTGTTGTTCACTTTTATCTGGAATGTACCTCCTTTTACCGGGATGGATGCCTGATCTACCATGGGACGTCCAATGGCAAATACTGGTTCGCCCGGGCACACCTGATAGATACCCAGTGCACTCATTACATACCAGGCCGACATTTGTCCGCAGTCTTCATTTCCAATAATGCCATCGGGCGCATTGGTATAGAAGTTCCGCATAATCTGATCGAGACGTTCCTGTCCTTTGTGTGGCGCGTCTGTCCAGTTATACAGATAAGCCATGTGGTGACTTGGTTCGTTGCCATGTGCATACTGGCCGATCAATCCGGTTATATCTCCGGAAGCTTCGGCTCCGTCAATCTGCGAAGAGGTGGTGAATAATGTATCCAGACGGGTTTCAAATTCGCCTTTCCCACCAATGGCATCAATAAAATTGTCCATATCGTGAGGTACAAAGAAGCTCCACTGGAAGGCGTTGCCCTCGGTGTAATCGCTCTTCATATGAGCCGAATAACGAGGATTGAACGGGGTGCGGAATGAACCGTCGGCCATTACGCCACGCATCATCTTTGTTTCCGGATCAAGGTAGCGCTTGTAGTTTTGTGCTTTAAGAGCGTAGGCTTCCGCCACCTCTTTATTTCCGGCATGCTCGGCAATCTTTGAAACGCACCAGTCGTAATAAGCCATTTCTACTCCCCATGAAACCGATTCCGGCAGCGAATCGGCCGGAACGAATCCAAGCTTTTCTTTAAAGTAAGTATGGCGGGTGATCAGATCCAGTTCGCGCGTTCCTTTAAATTTCTCTGCCAGATCTTCTCTGTAGACAGACGAGCGTGCGGCTGCTTCTGCCCAAACGGAAAGATCTCCTTCTGCCAGTCCCTTCGAAACAAGATCGGCCAATACTGATGTGGCAGGATAGCCCACCATGCAACCTGTATAGCTGGAAGCAAGAGGCCACTTCGGAAGGATGCCACCTTCTTTATATCCATGTACCATAACTTTGCCCCAGTCGGCCGCCAATGCGGGATCAATGATTGTCATCAGCGGATGCAAAGCCCTGAAGGTGTCCCACAAAGAGAATACGGTATAATTGGTATAACCTGCTTCGGCTGTGTGTACCTGCTTATCCATTCCAAGGTATCTGCCATCCACATCCTGATAGGCAAAAGGTGCAATCATAGAGTGATAAAGCGCGGTGTAGAAGTTTTTCATCACCACTGGATCCGAGCTTGTCATCGATACTCGGTTCAAAGCTTCGTTCCATACCTGTTCCGATTGAGCCACGGTTGCGTCGAAGTCCCATTCAGGCAGTTCGCTTTCCATATTTTTTACAGCACCGTCAGTATCTACCGGTGACAGAGCCACTTTTACAAGCAGAGGTTTGTCTGATGCCGGAAACTTGAAGTGGTATTTCAAATCTTTGTCCGAATGCATCTTGGAAGGAACGGAGGCCGGGGTTTCTTTACCATCGGTAAACATACGGATGGAATCGGCCGGTTCAGAAAAAAGAATACGGTACGAAACAGAATGGAAATGAGCCCATCCCTGAGTACGGAATGTTCCCCGGATCTCTTCGTTGGAAACCACTTCCACATCATTCGATACCAGTTTATGTCCCCAGTTTGGCTGAAGGATATGTCCCAGATCCAGCATCATCCTGCGGTCTGACGTGTTGCTGTAGGTGTATTTATGAAATCCTACCCGATCGGTGGATGTAAGCGCTACGTCGATACCGAAATTATCCAGGCGGACTTTATACAATCCCGGCGAAGCCTGTTCAGTTTCTTTCGTAAAGGTGGCTACGGGTTTGATGGAATCGCCTCCCGAGAAGGGAAGTAAAGCCACATCGCCCAGGTCGCCGATGCCAGTACCGCTTAGATGCGTGTGACTGAAGGCGTAGATCTGGCGGTCATCGTAATGATAGCCGCTGCTGGCATCCCAACCCATAATATGTGTATCCGGACTAAGCTGAACCATGGCAAAAGGACGGGTGGCTCCGGGAAAAGTATGACCGTGAAAACCGGTTCCGATAAACGGATCTACGTATTGTATCTTGTTTTCCTGTTCCTTTACAACCTGTTTAGTCTGGCATCCGAAAAATATTAAAAAGGAGAATGCAATAATAGATGCAATTGTTCTTTCCACTTTCTGAATAATTGATTTAATTTGTACTTAATAAAAATAACGAGAATTTAGGCGAAAAGTTGATACCTGGCAACAAAGTTACTAAAAAGTTTCTGGAACTTGCAACTTTCAATTGACATCAGCGTCTTACTATTACAGATGAAAACAGAAGAGTTTACAACGAAAATACTTCCTCTGAAGAATAATCTGCTACGGGTTGCATACCGGATAACGGGCAACGCGGAGGAGGCGGAAGACGTTGTACAGGAAGTGATGTTGAAAATGTGGAGCCAGCGGGATAGCTGGGATACGATAGATAGTCTTCCTGCTTACTGTATGATGATGAGCCGAAACCTGGCTTTGGACAGGATTCGCCATTGGCGCAGCCACGAAGAAGAGGTAACGGACGATCAGCTGGCTGTAGTATCTGATGCAACCCCGTTTAGTGAGGTTGCCTATAATGACCAGCGTGAATGGGTGTTGCGCCTGCTGGAAACGCTTCCCGACCTGCATCGTAAAATGATTCAGTTACGGGAAGAAGAAGAGCTAAGTTATGCCGAAATTGCCGGCGTACTTAATATAACGGAAAGTAAAGTTAAATCAGACCTGTTCAGAATACGCCAATACCTGAAACAGGCATTTGAAAAAGTAAATAGTTATGGATTACGCAATGATAAATGAACTATTGAACAAATACTGGCTATGTGAAACTTCGCTTGAAGAAGAGCGTGAGTTAAGACGATTTTTTGCTTCGGAAGAAGTTCCGGAACATCTACTCGCATACAAAGCCTGGTTCTGTGGCCGCGACGAAGCTGCTATTCCTGTGCTGGGAGCCGATTTCGATAAGCGAATCCTGAAAAAAATCAAACCCAAAGAACGCCTGTCGTTTCATTTGGGCCGAAGATACGTTACGGGTATCGCTGCATCTCTTGCGATCCTTGTTGCTGCTTCTCTCTACGTGTATAATCAAACCGACTGGGCGGATCCCTCTTACCAGGATACCTATCAGACTCCCGAGGAGGCGCTTAGAGCAGCCCAGGTGTCGCTGTCTTTTGTCTCTTCCGAAATAAACAGGGGACAAAAAATGGTTTACAATGAAATGAAGAAAACAGCACCTATTACGGATCTCATAAATAATATTGATAAACTTGAAGGAGAATGAGTATGAGGAGTAAGACTTTGCTTGTCACTTTGTTGCTGATCACTGCAACGGTAGCCTCTTATGGGCAGCAGTTTGCGGGAAAATTTCTGAAAGAGTTTGATTACGACCGGAATTTCTCTGTAGTAAATATTACTCCCGAAATGTTTGGCATGATGGGAAACATGGACATAGATGACCCCGATTTAGCCTCTTTGATTAAAAATATTGACGGACTTCGTATTGTTTCCGCACCGAGTAATAAGCCCGTTTACGAAAAATGGTCTCTTAAATCTTTATCCGGTTTTGAAGAGATCATGTCCATCCGCAGCCCCGGAGCTTCGGACATGCGGCTGATGGTGAAAAGATCTAAGAATAAGGTAAAGGAGCTGGTGATGTTTGTGAAAAACGACACCTCTTTCGTGGTAGTAAATATTGCGGGTAATATGGAGATGAAACAGTTATCCAAATTATCCGGTATTACAGGTGTGAAAGAACTGGAACAACTAGATAAAACCAAAGACAAAGACAAATAAATTATGAAAAACTACATTGTAACACTTGCATGCACCCTGGTGTGCCTTTTTACATCCATCGGTCTGTCTGCCCAGCAGTCGGCTAAAAAGGATTTATCATTGATTGGAAAATGGAATTACGAAGCTACTTCGGCTCCGTACGGTTATAATCAGGGGGTGATAGATTTCATTGAGAAAGATGGAAAGTTGTCGGCTAAACTGGATATCCAGGGTAACGTTACTCCAATCGAATCATTTACAGTAAAAGGGAATACCTATACTTGTACTCTTTATATGGATGGAGCATCTATCGATGTTACTATTCTGAAAGAAGGAAAGAAGCTGACCGGTAAAGCTGAAGTGAATGGTGATGTAATGCCTGTTACATTCTCGCGCGCCAAAGAATAGCCGATTTGAGCCCTTTCGTTTGCTCTGCTTCGGGGTTTCGCGTACCTTTGCCGTAAACAATTTATACAATGTTTACAGTTATTGGCATAATGCTATCAGGTATTCTGGCAGGTTATCTGCTCAGAAGCCGGAAAGAGATGCGTTTTACAGGGCGTTTAATTTCTTATACTATCTTTTTATTGCTGTTTCTGCTGGGTATCTCGGTGGGGAACAATGAGGCAATTGTAAATAATCTTCCGGAAATAGGAGGCAAGGCTTTTCTTATTGCTGTATCGGCAACTTTGGGAAGCCTTGTCTGTGCCTGGGTGGTGTACCGTTACTTTTTTAAGAAAGAGGGCGAATCATGAAAGGCAGTATAATCATCGTATCTTTTTTTGTACTTGGGGCTGTATTGGGCTGGGCCGGATGGTTGCCCGACTTTTTGTTGGAGGCCGATCATACCAGGTATGCTTTATACCTGCTTATGTTTTTAGTTGGGCTCAGCATTGGAGCGGATAATAAATTACGTGAAATTTTTCAAAGGCTTCGTTTCGATGTATTGCTGGTTCCCCTGGCTACTATTGTGGGTACCCTGGTGGGATCTGCCCTGATCAGTGTAGCACTTGCCGATGTGTCGCTTACCGATTGTCTGGCTGTGGGGTCTGGCTTCGGTTACTATTCGCTTTCATCCGTTTTTATTACACAATATAAAGGTGCTGAGATGGGAACCATTGCCCTTACAGCCAATATCATCCGCGAAATTCTGACATTACTTGCAGCCCCTTTAATGGTGCGTTATTTCGGCCGACTGGCACCGATTTGTGCCGGAGGGGCAACAACCATGGATACCACTTTACCTATCATCACCCGTTATTCGGGAAAAGATCTGGTGTTTGTTGCCATTATTCACGGATTTGTTGTAGACTTTACAGTTCCGTTCTTTGTTACATTCTTTTGTACCATTTAGTAACGAAAGAGACTTGTTTGCTTTGGATTGATTGTGCAACGATTCTTGTTAAAAGATTGTTTATCTTTTAATGCTTGAAATATAAGTTTTGTTTAGCAGAATTGATTATTTTTGTTCATCATGTTTAAATTATATATTTTATGAATAAACAATTCATTCTTGGGCTTTTGGCTTTAACTTCCACACCGTTTGTGTTGCAGGCGGCCGATGAAGCGAGGTTGTTGCGCTTCCCGGCCACCAATGGCAGCGAAATTGTGTTTTCTTATGCCGGCGATTTATATAAGGTTGCTGCCTCGGGGGGTGAGGCGAAGCGGCTGACTTCCCACGTGGGATACGAAATGTTTCCCCGCTTCTCTCCTGATGGAAAAACCATTGCTTTCACCGGACAATATGATGGTAATACTGAGGTATATTCTATGCCTGCAAGTGGAGGAGAGCCTCTGCGCGTTACCTATACTGCTACAAACTCACGCGATGACCTGGGGGATCGTATGGGTCCCAACAATATCGTGATGACCTGGACGCCCGATGGTTCTTCCATTGTGTACCGCAACCGCATCAGCGATGGTTTTGCCGGTAAACTTTATACCGTTTCTCCCGAAGGTGGACTGTCTCAGGTGATTCCTTTACCCGAGGGCGGCTTCTGCAGCTATTCGCCGGATGGTAAGAAATTGGCCTACAACCGCGTATTCCGCGAATTCCGTACCTGGAAGTATTATCAGGGTGGTATGGCGGACGATGTATGGGTGTACGACGAGCAAACCAAAAAGACCGAAAATATCACTAATAACGTGGCACAGGATATTATGCCGATGTGGATTGGAGATGAGATTTTCTACATCTCCGACCGCGACCGTACCATGAATATCTTTGTGTACAATACAAAAACAAAGCAGACCAGCAAGGTGACTAATTTCACCGAATACGATGTGAAGTTCCCGAGTTGCAACGGCAACATGATTGTGTTTGAGAATGCCGGTTACATCTATAAACTGGATGCCAATACTAAAAAAGCGGAGAAGGTTACCATCAGTCTGTCGTCCGACAATATCTATGCCCGTTCCGAGGTGAAGGATGTGTCCCGTAACATCAGTGCGGCCAGCTTGTCTCCGGCCGGAGAGCGCTTGGTTGTAACTGCCCGTGGTGAGGTATTTAATATTCCGTCCGATAAAGGGGTTACTAAAAACATCACCCGCACTCCCGGTGCCCACGAACGCAATGCCAGCTGGTCGCCCGATGGTAAGTATATTGCCTATATCTCCGACGCAACCGGCGAAACAGAACTCTATATCCAACCTGCCGCCGGTGGGGATGCTATCCAGCTTACAAAGAACAACGACAGTTATATCCGTTCGTTGCAATGGAGTCCGGATGGTTCGAAAATCTATTATACCGATCGTAAAAACCGGATCAACCAGTATACCGTTGCCACCCGGAACGTTAGCCTGGTTATGCAGGATCCTGTTGGCGAGTTCAGAGACGTATCCATTTCACCCGACGGAAAGTGGCTTACCTACAGCCGTACGGCCGACAATGAATTCAACATCGTGTATGTGTATAACCTGGATACTAAGAAGGAATATCCTGTAACCGACAAGTGGTACAGCTCTTATAACCCGGTGTTCAGTGCCGATGGCAAATACTTGCTTTTTGTTTCTGCCCGCGACTTCAATCCTACTTATGGTTCTACGGAGTGGAATCATGTATATAATAACATGTCAGGTGTATACATGGCTCTTTTATCTAAAGACACCCCTTCTCCCTTCCTCGAAAAGGATGATGCGGTTGCTGCCAAAAAGGAGGTTTCTGTAACAGTTACAGATGCCAAGGCCGGAAATAAAACGAACAAGGCTGTTGATAAAGGTGTTGATAAGTCTGTTGATAAGTCCGCAAATGCCGTTAAATTCGATGCCGAAGGTATTGCCGACCGTATCATCCGTATTCCGGTTCCGGGAGCAAATTACGACAATATTTATTCCGACGGAAAGAAGGTTTACTATTATGGCAGAGGAGCAACTCAGGTATATGATCTTGAAAAGCAGAAGGAAGATGTAGTTGCCGAAGGTGCACGTATGTTTGCCGAAAATGGATATAAAAAGGCGATCTTCTTTAAGAACGGATCTATTTACGTAAAAGACATTCCTTCAGGCAAGGTGGATCTCAGCGACGCTGTAAATACTTCCAACATGAAGGTTACTACAGATTATGCTAAGGAATGGGCTCAGATTTACGATGAGGGATGGCGTCACATGCGTGATGGTTTCTATCTTGAAAATATGCATGGAGTGGATTGGAAAGCCATGAAAGCTAAATACGAGGTGTTGTTGCCTTACGTTAAAACCAGACTTGATCTGAATTATCTGATTGGTGAACTGATTGGCGAACTTAATTGCGGTCACGCTTACATCAATCCGGGTGAAACGGATCGTCCTGAAAGATTGCAGACTGGTCTGCTTGGCGCTGAGGTGTCTCGCGATAAGAGCGGATATTTCCGGATCGAGAAAATTATTCCGGGTGCTTCCTGGAGTAAGGAGCTGCGTTCGCCGCTTACAGAACCCGGAGTAAAAGCTGCCGCCGGCGATTATATTATTGCTGTAGACGGAGTAGAGGCCAACACGGTGAAGGATCTTTATTCGTTGTTGGTTGGCAAGGCAGGTGTTCCTACCGAACTTTCCCTGAATAGTACACCTTCAGCTGCAGGTGCTCGTAAAGTGGTTATCAACCCCATTGCAAACGAATATCCGTTGTATCATTATAACTGGATACAGAATAACATCCGTAAAGTGGATGAGGCTTCTAACGGAAAGATCGGATATATTTACATCCCGGACATGGGCCCGGAAGGATTGAACGAGTTTTCCCGCTATTTCTATCCTCAGCTGGATAAAGAGGGGTTGATTATTGACGACCGTGCCAATGGAGGTGGAAATGTTTCGCCTATGATTCTGGAGCGTTTGTCGAGAGAAGCCTACCGTGCAACCATGCGTCGTGGTTCTACCCGTATCGGAACTGTGCCAGATGCCGTGCAGATCGGCCCGAAGGTTTGTCTTATCAATAAATACTCGGCTTCGGACGGCGACTTGTTCCCATGGGGTTTCCGTGCGTTGGGATTGGGTAAGCTAATCGGTACACGTACCTGGGGTGGTATTGTGGGAATCAGCGGATCACTGCCGTTTATTGATGGTAGTGATATGCGCGTGCCTTTCTTTACAAGCTACGATCCTAAAACCGGTCAGTGGATTATCGAGAATCACGGTGTTGATCCGGATATCCTGATTGATAATGACCCTGCCAAACAATGGGCTGGCGAAGACGAGCAGCTGAATCGTGCCATCGAAGAGGTTAAAGCTCAGTTGAAAGACCGCAAACCATTGCCTCCGGTTCCTGCTCCAAGAGATTTCAGCAAGTAATCGGGATATAGAAACAAAGAAGCCCTTCACCTGCAGACCGTATTTAACAAGCGGTTGTCCGGTGAAGGGCTTCTTCTTTTATATGATGTCTATTCAAATAGATTCCGTAGCAACCTATCCAGTTCGTAGGTCATTATTTTACCATCACACGAATAGTTGTTCACGAATAAAGTTACACAATAACGTTTGCCATCTTTGTCCACATAGCCGGCATATCCCTTAACCCGACTCATACTTCCGCTTTTAAGCCGGATATTTCCTTCCAACGAATAGCCTTTCATGAAATTCCGGACACTTCCCTCTATTCCCGTACGGGGCAAAGAGTTGTAAAAGGTCTGCGATGAAGAGGCATCCGTGGCCATATAAAGCAGGATGTCTGCCAGAAAACGGGCCGAAAGCTTATCACTGGATGAGAGTCCGCTTCCATCAAACATCCAAAGCGGGTAGGTGTCGATACCCTTTGCATCCCAGAATTGTTTTACCCGTTTGATTCCCTTCCCGAAAGAGGAGATTACTTCGCCTGCTTCCGGAGTATAGGAATGTCCGATTGTTTTAAGTAAAGCATCAGCATACAGATTCTGACTTACTTCGTTGGTAATACGTACTATTTCGCTAACGGGTGGAGAGTAGGTGGTAACTAAGTTTACTCTTTTAGCTGAGGTGGACTGTTGGCTTTCTTCCAGCAGTCTGAAGCAGGACGGCTGACCGCCAACCTGGATTCCTTTGCCTTTTAAAAAGCGACTGAAGTAGTCGGCCAAGAAGTAAGGAGGATCGGGGATATCACCCTTCATGGTATATAACGGCCGGTTGGCAGGCACCACGCCGTACAGGTAGCGGTCTGCGGCAAAGGGCGCTCCCAGGGTATAGGAACTGTCGGTTGCAACGGCTCCGGCAACTAGATAATTGTGAAAACGCAACCCGCTCATGTCGGGTTCCGAGTGCTTGATAACCGGTTTTGTGCCCACTGCTCCGGTTTGGACAAACACCTTGTACTGATTGTCGAAGACCGAAAGACCGTAACTGCCGGCACCGAAATAACTACCCAAATCTTCTCCCACCCATTTGATGGAGACACCTTCGGTATCAAAGCAACGCTCGTCGGCAATCATAGATCCTTCAATGGATCGTATTCCTGCCGCTTTGATTCCCTGCAGCCAATCATTCAGAAACTCAGTGTTGTTATCCTTTACAAAACGGGATCCCAACGTAGGATCGCCACTTCCTTCAATGTAAAGATTGCCATGAAGTACTCCATCCTTTATATGTCCGTCGTAAGTCAGCGAAGTGGCAAAGCGATAGTCGTTACCCAGCAATTCGAGCGCGGTGGCTGTTGTTACCGTTTTCATTACAGATGCCGGAATAACAGACAGGTCGGGTGAAACGGCATATTTTGCCTTATCACTTCCAACCTCCTGGATTACAAGCGAGAAAGAGGCACCTTTCATGTAGGGCATTTTGAGTAAACGCTTAACAGGCTGGGGCGTTTGAGCCAGGATTGCCAAAGTGAAGCAGCATAATATAGCCGGAAATAATATTTTTTTAGTCATCCTTATAAGGTTAATTTCTTTATTCTATCTTTGTAGAAAGCAAAGATAAAAACTTTTGGAATGAATCCGTTGTTTGATAAGCCATTTACATTCGACCGTGTATCCAGGATTGTATTCAGTGTCCTGATGATAGGAGGGTTGATTTATTTGTTGGCAGTGCTGAAAAATGCCCTGTTACCTTTCCTTGTTGCCTGGCTGATGGCCTATATGATGCAGCCTTTCGTCCGTTTTTTTCAGTATAAATTGAAATTTAAAAGCCGGGTTCTCTCAATTACAGCCGTTTTAGTATCGTTGGTAGGGTTACTGATTTTACTTTATCAACTGGTGGTTCCTTCCATAATAGATGAAATCCAGGGTACATTCCAATTGCTGCAAACACACCAGGGCAATCCGGAAAATATTCCGCTGATACCCGAATCCTGGAGAATCTACATCGTCAATCAGATGGATCTGCTGCATTTAAGCGAATTGATAAGTCGCGAGAACCTGCTGAATACCCTGAAACAGATTGCTCCCAGGATGTGGACGCTTTTGTCCAGTACCTTCTCCTTGCTGTTTAGCGTTACAATCCTGTTTGTTGTAATGCTGTATTTCATTTTTATCCTGTTGGACTATGAGAAGATAGCCGAAGGATGGATTAAGCTGATTCCTGAAAGGTATCGCCCCTTTGCACAAGGTCTGGCCGAAGATGTGGAGGTGAGCATGAACCGATATTTCCGTGGACAGGCACTGATTGCGTTATGTGTAGGGGTCTTGCTTGCCATTGGTTTTAAAATTGTAGATTTCCCGCTGGCTGTTTCATTGGGCCTTTTTATCGGATTATTGAATCTGATACCTTACCTGCAAACTCTGGGATTAATTCCCATGTTGCTTCTTAGTCTCTTAAAGGCCGCCGAAACCGGCGGTAGTTTCTGGCTTATTTTTGGATCGGCATTGTTGGTTTTGTGTGTTGTGCAGGGAATACAGGATCTGTTTCTCACTCCTAAAATAATGGGAAAGGCTATGGGACTCAATCCTGCCATCATTTTATTATCTCTTTCCATATGGGGAACCCTTTTAGGGTTCGTAGGACTTATTGTTGCACTACCTTTAACAACACTTTCCTTATCCTATTATAAACGTTTTATCTTGATGGAACAGAGTAAGATAGAGTCGGAAAAAACCAGAAGGCAGCTGAAGCGGGGAAAAATAAGTGGCGATCAATAGTAAAAAAGTTGCTCCAATGCTTGCATATATAAAAATAAACCGTACCTTTGCACCCGCATTACAGAAGTAACGCATAGGATGATTCGCTAGCTCAGCAGGTAGAGCACATCCCTTTTAAGGATGGGGTCCTGGGTTCGAGCCCCAGGCGGATCACCAGGTAAAAAAGAGTATTCCGAAAGGATACTCTTTTTTTCGTTTAAAGCGTTCAGCTTAACTTGAATTGCTTCATGAATTCCTCTTTACGTAGTCCGGACTTAATGGCGGGCGAGTATAACATTTTAATCACCATCTTTTCCTGTTCCGAAATGTAGAATTGAGCCGTGCAACTGTCGGATTCTTCGAAAGACCTGAATATATAGGGCTTTTGCGGGGTATTGGAATTGATATTTGTATAAAATGGATATTGCTTGGTTGGCTCATCTAAGCCGAGGGCATGTTCAAATTCTTTGAAAATGTGTTTCGCCCCGTTATAGTGGTGCGTATCGTATATTTCGGAATACGTATTACTCCATGAAAGTGTTTCAAAGAGGTTTGAGTTCTCACAGCCACTTGATCTCCTATACTTTCCTGATGTTTGCTTATTCCGGGTTACAACTAAATTTCCTTTCTTCTCCACCCTGTATATTTTAATTGGATGAACCAGAGGCGCTAGAATGGCAATAATAGAGTCCACCTCATGTATGGATGCATCATTCAGGTATTCTTTGTTCTTTATAACTACCCTGATGTCTTCATCATACTTTCGTATTCTGTCATTTGGAAATGCAAAATCGGCAAACAAAAGAAGTTCTTCTTTGGTATATTCCTTTTCTTTTTGGAAGGCACCTGCATCGACGGTAATGAAATTGCACTGAAGCAGTCCGACAACTAAAAAAATAAATACGGCAACCGGAATCATTGCCAGGAGTGTGGCTTTACTATTGCTCATAGTTTGTATAAGATTAAAATTTAAGATCTAACTATGCAAACCTAATCATAATTAATTGATTGCGAAAGGATAAAGTGGTTAAATAAATATAATAACTAAATAAGAGATTTATTTCAGGCCTTCGAAAACTAATCCGAAGGCCTGAATAGCTTTGGGTAGTTCACTTATAAATCTATAAGAGGCAGCTCCATTATTTTTGTTTCAGGAAAGAAATCCTTGATATATTGATGAATGAAGGTTTTAGTATCTTCCCGTATAATGGGGTCTCCGTCCCTGTCTTCATACAGATTATATATCAGCGTGTGCAACTGAATGTTTCGCTTTTGAATTGCTTCTAGGCTCAATAATATATGATTTATACTCCCTAAACGACCCGAAACTACAAAAATCAATGGATACTGATTGTCTTGAATATAGTCTATTGTAAGATATTTTCGGGTGAGCGGAACCATCAATCCCCCGGCTCCTTCAAGGAGAACCGCGTCAAAACGTTCACTCAACTGCTGTGTGGCATGCTTAATTTTATTAAAATTAATAGCCCGTTTATCTATTTCCGATGCCAGATGAGGTGAGCAAGGATAGGTGAATACCTCAGGCATTGTTAATCTTTCATCGTCTTCCGGCAGCCATCCGCACCCCATAATGTGCCGGTGCAGCTTAATATCTTCCGAAACGTGGCTGTTGCCGGTCTGAATCATTTTTTGAGTGATTGCTCTGATTCCTTTAGCATTCCATTCTCTGGCCAAATATCCGGTAGCATAGCTTTTTCCTATATTGGTATCCATACCGCTAATAAAATATACCTTATTTTCCATCGTCTTTCTTTTTTAAAATGATATAAACAGGATGATAGGTTAAGGTTATTCCTTCTTCTTCAGACTGATATAGTTTTTCATATTGGTTTGAAAAATGAGATAACTTAGCCTTGGTCCATCTTTGTTTACTTATTCCTGTAACTCCTGTTGCTTTAAGGTGGCGCAATACTTCCACCGGGGTTTTAAATGTCAATTTCTGCAACTCCTCATGTGAATATATCACATTAAAGGAGTCTGATAAAGAGAGCAGGAGATTATTCAGCGTTGGATAACGCAGGGATATCCCCGTCAACGTACCCACTTCTTTTAAATTTTGAGGGCCAAAAGTGCTGATTGCCACACATCCCTTTTCATTGAGCAAAGCTTGGCAGTTACGTATAAAATTCACGGGGTTTTCAAACCATTGAATTGCCGAACAGGAAACTATCAGGTCCAGTTTGTCAGGTAAACGGATTGATTCTGCATCCCCTTCCCAAAAATAGATACTATCAGAAAGTAAGTCGGATAAAGAATGTTTATGATCAGAGCATAAATCGTTCAGAAATACTTTCTGTGGTTTGCAGTTGGTTAAAAACAAGCGGCTGAACATTCCGCTACCGCATCCAACCTCAAGCATACGTTCAACCTTATTGATGTCGATGAACCTGTTGACCAGGCATGCCAAGTGTTTTGCAATTTTAGATTGTATAACAGCTTCGGTGTCGTATGTGGGTCTTGCTTTTGAAAACCTGTTCATTATTAATGTCTTGTCCATAAACTATCCTCCCCCTGAATACATAATGTAAAAAATGAAGCATCGTAATGCGGCATCTCACGCAATTCAAAATTATGACCTGCCCAGGCATTCATCTGGTTTTTAAAAGGAAAAATCAAATCCTGACGTCCGATAATTATCTTATCCCATGTAAAGGATAGTTTTTCTTCTGCAGAACGGTCTATCTCCCGGTTTAATGTAGTCAGCTCTTCTTTCAAACTTTCAATGCTCCGGTCTGCCGTTCTGCTTGAGTACAGTTCTGCCTGCTGCGATGAGGCACACATCCGTTTTCGGAAACGAGACAGGGTATTTGCCGAGAATTGATTTAAGGTCCCTTCAAAGATTGCTTTGGGAATGCCGTTGCAATCGTCTTTGGGTGACAGGGTACCATTGATCGCCATCTTCATTTCCCAGTCGAACGGCCTGTCCAGGAATGTTTTTGCAGCCACCCAGACGCCCATTGACCATGCCATCAGACGGATGCTTTGGTAATTCGCCAGGACTGTAAAGTCGAAATCCATCGAAGAATAATCATAACAAAGCATGTAGTCGTATCCGGATGGGACCCTTTCTGCAAAAAGATTTTCATCGCACCCCCATCCTGCAAAGAAGAGCAGTAACCCCGGACGATTCTCATTCACTATAAATTGTTGTTTCATCTCTATAAGTTCTGTATTAATTGATTTAGTTCGGTGGATGTGATGCCGGCAGTAAGTGATATTCGTAGTCTGGAGGTTCCCTCGGGAACCGTAGGAGGGCGTACCGGAAGCATATAAAACCCTTTTCGTTGCATCTCTCCGGCTTTTAGGATGGTTTCTTTACTGTCTCCTATAACGACAGGCAGTATATGGCTGCTGGATGTAGAGGTGAATCCTTTTTCCTCCAGGGCCTCTTTTACTGTTTGAGACGATTTCCGGAGCCACATACGTTCCTCTTTCATATTTATCATCTGGGTTAATACAAAGAAACTCCATTCCAATTGAATGGGCGGAAGGGCCGTTGTGAAGATGAATGTCCGCATCCGGTTGATCAAATAATCGCGGAATATTTTGCTGCAGACAACAAATCCTCCCATAGATGCAAACGCTTTCCCAAATGTCCCGCAAAGGAGGTCTATTTCTGGGATACAATCTTCCTCTTCGGCAATTCCCAGGCCGTTTAAACCCCTAACGCCCACAGCATGTGCTTCGTCTACATAAAGAAAGGTGTTCGGATATTTTTTCTTGAGCTGAACCAGTAACGGAAGAGGGGAAACATCTCCATCCATACTGAAGATGCTTTCGGTAACAATAATCATACTTCTAAAGCCGGCATGATGCTTATCCAGTAATTCTTCCAGTTGTCGGTAGTCCTGATGCCGGTAGCGGATACACTGAGCTGACGATATTCTTATTCCGTCAATTATACTGGCATGAACTAATTTATCTGCAAGGATAAGGGTGTTTTTATCTGCTATTGCCGGAAGTATTCCCATATTCATATGGTACCCGCTGCTAAAAACCAGGGCACTTTCTTTCTTATACAAATCGGTCAGCAAACGTTCCACTTTTTGATAAACAGGATAATTGCCGGTCAATAATCTTGACGAAGACGACGAGAATATTGCTTTGTCAATGTCTAGATTCGATAAAAAGTCTTGTCTCATCTTCTGATCGGACGCAATTCCTAAGTAATCATTGGATGAAAGATTCAGCATTTTCTTTTCATCCAGATGAATCCATTTGCCATCTAATTCAATGCCGGGTAACCCTCGTAAGTTCCCTGTTTGTTCCAATTGAATCAGCTCCTGTTTGCAGGCTGTTTCTTTATCTGTATAATTCATACTATTTCTTTTACAATTTTAATTAAGGATGTAGTGAGCTTATGTAATTCGTCTTTGCTTATTATGTACGGAGGCATAATGTAGACCAGACATCCAAAGGGACGCACCCAAATGCCTTCATCAACAAAGCGCTGTTGCATCCAGGCCATATCTACGGGCTTCCGGGTCTCAATGACCCCGATAGCCCCCAGCACCCTTACATCTTTAATCTGAGGCAACAACAGTGCCGGAGACAATTCATCTCTCATTTGATTTTCAATCGTCCGCACTTTCTCTTCCCATCCTGACGAAAGTAATAGTTCGATAGATTTTATAGCTACCGAACATGCCAATGGATTTCCCATAAAGGTGGGGCCATGCATAAATACTCCGGGAGTTCCATTTGAAATACATTCCGCCACCTCATTGGTGGTGAGAACAGCCGATAGGGTCATATACCCACCTGTCAGCGCTTTGCCGACACAAAGAATGTCAGGCTCAATTGCCGCATGCTCACAGGCAAACAATTTTCCTGTACGTCCAAAACCAGTTGCTATCTCATCTGCAATCAACAGTAAATCGTATTCTTTACATAATCTGTAAGCCTCTTTCAAATACTCCGGATGGTAAAACCGCATACCTCCTGCTCCCTGTACGATGGGTTCTAAGATTAATCCGGCCAGCTCCCGATGCCTTTCTTTAATTAAATTCTGCAGAGGTTCGATATCCTTCGGATCCCATACGTCGGAAAAACCGCATTGAGGAGATGGCGCAAAATACCGGATTGGCAACGAAGAACCAAATAATCCATGCATACCAGTTTCCGGATCACAAACCGACATGGCATTCCATGTGTCTCCATGGTATCCGGAGCGTATTGTAACAAAGTTATTTTTTGTTGGAAAGCCTTTTGCATACTGATACTGAACAGCCATTTTCAAAGCAACTTCAACGGCCACAGAGCCGCTGTCTGCATAAAAAATCTTTTGAAGATTAGAGGGGACTATCTGTAATAACAGTTTCCCCAGATCTATTGCCGGACGGTGCGTTAACCCTCCGAACATCACATGAGACATATTACGAATCTGATCTTCAGCCGCTTTATTTAATAACGGGTGGTTGTAGCCGTGAATCATACACCACCAGGAAGACATCCCTTCAATTAGTTTCTGTCCGTTGTCCAACGTTATGGTACACCCTTCGGCTTTTTTTACTAAGAAGGTCGGCAAAGGATTGGTAGCGGAAGTATAGGGATGCCACAAATGTTCGCGGTCGAATGTATTGTAATTATTAGTTGTAACGTCAGAGTACATAGCCAGCTTCTTTAAATCGTTGTTTGTCTTCATCAATATTCGAACCAACAGTGGTTAACAAGTCTCCCACAATTGCGGCATTTGCACCCACATACAATGCTTTATTTAGTGCATCGGCTGAAAGCCGGGCCCGTCCTCCCGCCAATCTCAGGTAAACGGTTGGATGTATAAGTCTGAATAAAGCAACGGTGCGTACCAACTCTTCTTCCTTTAGAAGCGGAGTGTTCTCCAGAGGTGTATTGGGGACGGGATGTAATAGATTTATGGGAATTGATTGTACCTCCAACTCCCTTAGTTTGAATGCAAGTTCGATGCGTTGGGCTTCGGTTTCTCCCATCCCGATGATGCCGCCGGAACAAATATCCATACCTAAACGCTTGGCTGTAAGCAGAGTGTTTATTTTTTGTTGTTGTGTATGGGTGGTGCATAATTTCCCAAACATGGAAGGGGCCGTTTCCAGGTTGCAATGATAACGTGTAACACCTGCCTCCTGAAGTTGTTTTAGTTGCGATTCGGACGCAAGTCCCAACGAAGCACACACTTTCATTCCGCAATTAGCTTGCAGCCTGCTTATATGCTTACAAAGTGCGTCCAGGTCTTTTCTTGCCGGTCCACACCCGCTTGCCACCAAGGAAATACGGGTAATTCCTTTTTCCTCGTTGTGCCTGGCCTGGTTGAGAATTATTTCCTGATCTACCAACCCATAGATTTCTGTATCGGTTGGGTAGTGTCCGGATTGAGCGCACCATTTACAGTCCTCGCTGCAATGTCCGGATTTTACATTTACGATGGAACATAAATCGAACTGCCTGGATGCAAATTTTATAGTCACCTTATGTGCCATTTCATACAACTCATCCGATGTGAGATGTTTAGCGATATAGGTTACCTCTTCAACACTTAAAGATATTCCCTGTCCGATTTTTTGTTCTAGGTCATCCATCCTCATAATTCTTTAATTTTTAGTGATACAAAAAAACCGTATCAAAATAGAACCCAGTTCTAAAATGATACGGTTTGAATATTTAAGATTGTAATTTCCGGTTATAGCATACGTATTAGCAGCTGTTTCTGATATTAAAACAGCTGTTAAAGCAAAAAGAGTGTCAGGTAAAAGATACGAAAGCGGAGGGTCCGGATAGGAGGCATCATTTTCTGCTGTCTCCTCCTGCGTAATAAAAATAAAAAATTGTTTACCCTTTTTCTCTTTGGAAAGGGAAGCTTCGGTAATACTTTTTCCAACCCGCGAGATAAGGACCTGTTTATGCAGACTTGCAAAAACGGCATACGACTTTCGGCTCCATCTGCGAAACCAAACCTTCGATTCACTATGTCGTATCCCGATCTTCATACGTGCAAAAGTATATAAAAATCTGATACTACATTTTTTTAAACGATAGTCCGGTTCATAATCCCACCGGATTTCTTTTCAGAAAAGGATGTATTCTGTGATGTTGTATCGGTCTAAGATACTCTTTAACAGACTGGTTCGTACTGTAAAGGTTACATCCCGGTGGCTGTCTATTAATGTGCGTAATAAGAAATCAAAACCCAACCCTTTTAGTTCAAGTCCGCCTACCTCATCAATCCAGACTGCCTTTTCGGAAGGGGAACCTAAAATATAATCTTCGCCTTTTTTAAAAGCCTCTTTCCAAAAGGCAAACCGGCCTTGGGTGTAATAATCTCCATGGCTTGCAACGGACTCTTTCAGACATATAAAAGGAATTTCATCCATGATCGGCAGCAGAACCAGGTTGTAGCCTGCTATAGTTTGGTCGGGGGCATACAACTTTTTAGCATACAACCCCACTTCCCGGTTCCCTTGGGAGTATAAATTCAGGAATCTTGTACTTTTCCCACTGTGGATGTCACCTGTTATAATATGTACCATCTCAAGCTACTGTGAATTAAATGTATAAGAAAGGGAGGCATAGAATAAACGACCTTCCATCGGATATCCTTCCGAAAGATAGTAAAGTTTATCGAACAGATTCTTTACCCCCAGCTTAGCTTCGATGCGATTGAACCGTTTACCGATGCTGGAATGAAAAAGAGCATAACCGGGAATAGACAGGTCGCCGTTGCTGCTTACCATGGTGCTGGTTACGGCAGTCATATGGGCTATCAGAACCAACCGGTGCCAAAGAGATACCTCCAGCATGGCATTCCATTTATGATCCGGAACTCCGGTGAAGCTGACTTTTGTGTCGCTCTTGTTCGTCCGGTTTATAAACGTATAATTTGCCTCGGCCTTTATCCAATTATAGTGGTAAGACAGTCCCGCTTCCACGCCCCGGTGATGAGCTTTCCCTTTGTTCTGGAGCTGCCAGATAAGCGGATCACTCTCAACCACACCCGTAATTTCCTGGATCGTATTGCTCAGAAACATATAATAGGCACTGGCATACCACCGGAGGTTGTTGTAGTTTCCGTTGTAGGTGATATCAAGGTTGAACGAACGCTCCGTCTTCAAATCCGGATTCGGAATCGCCCTTCCCCGTTTGTAGGAATAGCGGTCTTTCAACGAAGCGAAACGGGCATTCCTCGAAAAGGAAAACCGAAACGAATGGTTGCTGTTGTGCTTGTAGTCCACGGCGAACTGGTAATTGATATCCTGATCGGATGAGGTGGGATAGCTTACAATTCCATAGTTTTTAGATCCGGGCAGGGGTTCATACATTTCGGCCTTATTCCCTTTATGATAAAAGAATCCGGCTCCAGCCAGGAAAGATAATCGGCTGCTCGCTTCCCAGGTATCTTCCAGGGCTACAGAGGCTGTATATTCATCCTGCGTCGCTACCGGATCAAGGTCGTCATGACTCCTGTGAACATCCCTTTTATAATTTGTCCCTAATTTCAGGGTATGGTTCTGTATTCCATCCCATGCCAGAATGAACCGGGCACCAGCCGAGTAGTCATCATAATAGCTGTTGAAGGCCGATTTACTCTGCTGACTGTTATACTCTTTGTTATCGTACGCCTTCAGCAAGTTATAATACCGATCGTAGAACAGCCTGCTTTCAAAACTCCAGTCCGGATGGATGGCCGTTCTTGAAAAGAAATGGATCTGCTCTTTATCCCAGTCCTTATATCTCCAGAACCGGGGCATTCCGTTCGTACCTAAATAAGGAGGCACATATTTGTCGGCGGTTATCCGGCTGTAACCAACCATGTATTCGTCACCATCCTTCGGCGTAAAACCGAATTTGCCATTAAACTGATAGTCGGTGGTGCGGGAGTGATGCCGTATATCACCTTCCTGCAGGCCTGTTACGGGAGTATAGCCGGAAGGCAGCCTGAAATCATTTCTATGCAGCCAACTTCCGTCCAGCTGCACATACCATTTGTCGTACCTGCTTCCCAGACTTGCGGCCGTATTCCACAACGTGCTGGCCTTCACCCCAAACTCGAACCTCTTTGCCGGAGTTGTACTGATTATATTGACGGCGCCACCCATGGTGTTGCCTCCCAGAAGAAGCGACGAAATCCCTTTGGACACCTGTATCTTTGAGATGGAGGAGGTCTGAATACGGCCCAGGTCGATCAACCCGTCAAAAGGAACCGAAACCGGAATCCCATCCATAAAGACCGGAATACGGGTCTGGTCGAATCCTCTCAGAAAGAGCAGGCTCTCTCCACGGGATGAGGCTTCCGACAGGGTTATCCCCGGAATCCATTCCAGCGCCTGACTTACCCTCGGTAAATCCATCCGGTCCATTTTAAGAGCCGAGATCTCGGACCCTGTGGAAACCGGAAGTTTTTCCAGGATGATGACTTCTCCTAATGTAGTGTATCTAATACTGTCGTTTTCAACGGGATCAGCCAGGATCCTGCAACTAAACAGGATCGTCATCAGCAGTATCTTACCTATTCTTCCTGTTCTTCCTGTCATTTTCTGAAATGGTCTATTGCATACAGAACAGGAACCATAATCATATGCATCAGTTTGGTAAATGGGAAGATTATAAATATGAGAAAGCCGTTTACGATATGTAGTTTATAAATCAGATCGGCATCGGCAATATATTTCCATGAATCGGGCTCGAAAATAAAGATACCCTGTGCCCAGTATTCCATGGCCATATAATCTTCCAGCGAGGATTGGGTGGTGATATAGGTACACCATAGGCCCAGTGAGATCTGTACCAACAACAAAACCACGATAACATAATCCTGAATTTTGCTTGTGGCCCAGACTCTTTTGTTGCTGAACCGCCTCACCACAAGCAGGGTGATGCCCACCAGGGCAGCTGCTCCGGAAATACTTCCCATCAGGATTGCCAGCAACCGCTTTGTTTCATTAGTCATAAACCAGTTGTAAAGCCATTCGGGGGTGAGCAGTCCCAGGATATGTCCCAGTAAAACCAGCAAGATCGCGTAATGAAACAGCGTGCTGCCCCACCGGAGACTCTTATCATTGCTTATAAATTGCGACGAACTTGCCTGTATGGTGTTGTTTCTACGAATGGTCCGGTAGATAAGTCCCGTCGCCAAAACCGTCAGCGCAACATAGGGCAAATACCCTAAAAAGAAATTGTTCAGGTATTCGGCAGCTATCATACTTCAATCCCTTTCTTTTGTTTAATATCATATTTATCTTCATTACACAATGAACACAGCAGTTCAAGCAAATAGGAATAAGGCGTCTCCTTCTTTTGCAAAGCTTTATGCATGTTCTCCAGTATATGAGAAACCTCCTTAAGTAATTTCAGGCTCTCTTCTTCGTTTTGAAGAAGAGAAAGATACTCAAGAAAAAGAGGCAGATAGTCCGGCAACTCGTCGGAACAAGGCATAAATCCAGCTTTGTTATACATTTCTGTCAGGTCCACCATGGCTTGCCCCCTTTCCCTCGAATCGCCGTAAACGTGGTCGAACAGGTACAAATTGGTGGAAGAGGAGAAATCGAACTGCTGAACATACAGCATCTGCCAGTCGGACAACGTAATAGCCTGTATCGGACCGAGGAACTGGCCGAGCAAATCACACTGCGTTTTGTCCAGCACGCTCTCTTCTTCAACAACAGCTTTTATTCCGGATAGATTCTCTTTCACGTCTTCATTGGGATAATCCAGCAACAGAGACAATATTTTATATATATTTTGCATAGCGCTATTATTTAGATGAAACCTTATCTGCCACCGAATAAATTGCGACCCTCATCGGTCTTACCCGGATAATCGTATCCCAATCCGGCACGAAGATTGGCAAAGTCGGCATCCTCCGAATGAGTGGGTGCCGTGGGAATAACAAACCGGTCTTTATAGTTTGCAATCGCCAGGTAGCGATACATTGCCTCGTAATCCGATCTGTCCAGTCCCAATGCCGCTTCGATGGACGGGTTTTCATTTTTTTCCACCGTAACCTCGCGCATATACTGCCTCATGGCCAACAACTTTGCCAACGCCTTCCGGATAGGCTCCTCGTCGCCGGCAGTCATCATCTTGGCCAGGTAATCTACAGGGATGCGCATATCATTTACTGCCCCGAAGAAATCTTCGGTAACCTCTTTCTGCTGTAAGACGGGCGACATGGGCGGAATGTACCACACCATAGGCATGGTACGGTATTCGGGATGTAACGGAAAGGCCACCTTCCAGCGTTTCATCATCTTATAAACCGGCGAATCCTGCGCAGCTTTGATAACCTGATACGAGATACCCTGCTCTCCGGCCAGTTTAACAACCGCAGGATCGTTGGGATCAAGGATCAGTTCCAGCTGCTTCTCGTACAATTGCCGGTCGTTTTCCGTAGCCGCATACTCTTTGATCGAGTCCGCATCGTAAAACAACACACCTATGTAGCGGATACGGCCTACGCAAGATTCGGAACACACGGTGGGCTTCCCGTTCTCGATCAGCGGATAACAAAAAGTACACTTCTCCGATTTCTTCCTCTCCCAGTTGAAATAGACCTTCTTATAGGGACATGCACTCACACATTCGCGCCACCCGCGGCATTTGTCCTGGTTGATAAGTACAATCCCGTCCTCTTCCCGCTTATATATGGCACCCGAAGGGCACGAGGCGGCGCAGGCCGGATTCAGACAATGCTCACATAGCCGGGGCACATAAAACATGAAGGACTTCTCGAATTCCTCGTATCCTTTGGTGTCGAGCTCTTTCAGGTTGGGATCTTTCTTCCGCTCTTCAAACTTTCCGCCCAGATTATCTTCCCAATTGGGACCGTATTCTATTTTTTCCATCCGCTTACCGGTAATCAGAGAGTAGGGGCGGGCGCTGGGTGCCGTACGAAAACGTTTGGTACCCGTAAGTTTGGAAAAGTCGAATGTATATGGCTCGTAGTAATCCTTTATTTCGGGCATATGCGGATTCGCAAAAATAGACGAAAGGATGCTCATGTTGCTTCCCTGCAGCAGTTCGAGCCTCTTCTTCCGCATCGTCCAGCCTCCTTTATAACGTTCCTGGTTTTCCCATTCCACCGGATAACCCGGACCCGGCTTGGTTTCCACGTTGTTAAACCAGACATATTCCATCCCTTTACGGCTTGTCCATACGTTTTTGCATGTAACCGAACAAGTGTGACAGCCGATGCACTTGTCCAGACTCAATACCATGGCGATTTGTGCTTGTATTTTCATTTTGCAGACTCCTTTCTATCGTTACTATCCTCGTCTCCCCAAAGTACGGATGCACATTTGCGGATTATCACAAACTCATCCCGGTTTGCACCGATTGTTCCGTAGTAATTAAGACCATACGATAATTGGGCATATCCGCCAATCATATGCGTAGGTTTGAGACATAGGCGGGAGATGGAATTATGAATTCCACCCCTGTTCCCTGTAATATTGCTGAGCGGTACATTGACGGTCCTTTCCTGGTTGTGGTACATAATAAGCGCCCCTTCCGGAATACGCTGCGAAACGATGGCCCGGCAGCTTGCCGTACCGTTGTCGTTAAATACCTCTACCCAGTCGTTGTCCTGAATGTCGATCTTTGCCGCATCCGCTTCGCTGATCCAGATTACAGGTCCCCCTCTTCCCAGGGTGAGCATCAACAGGTTGTCGCTCCACGACGAATGGATGGTCCATTTGTTGTGCGGAGTGATCAGATTCAGCGTAAGGGTGTTGTCTGTAATGTGCAACCTCTCTTTCACGTTGTTGATCTCCTGTTTGGACAAGGGCGGTTTATAGCACACCAGTCCCTCGCCGAAGGCCCGCATCCAGGGATGATCCTGATAGATGGATTGCCTGCCGGTTACTGTGCGCCAGGGGATAAGTTCGTGCACATTGGTGTAGTTGGATGTATAATTCACCTCGTGCGATTCGATACCGCTCCAGATAGGAGAGTTAAGCACCCGGCGGGGCTGCTGTACCAGATCGTCGTACCGGATCTGTGTATCTCCCCCCTCCTCGGTAAGGTGTTTCAAGTCAAGCCCGGTTGGTTTTTCCAACGCTTTCCAGGCCTTGCGCGAGGTTACTCCGTTGCTTTCAGGCGCAAGGGTGAGGATGGTTTCTATGGCCTGCAGGTCGGATTCCATGGCCGGCATGCCGTGGGTGCTTCCTTCGCTCTGGATGGTCCCGTTGAGGTGTTTCAGAAATTCGTATTCCTCGTCCGACCTCCACGTAATGCCTTTGCCCGTAATACCGGCCTGTTTCAATAAAGGTCCCAACGAAGTGAAACGCTTGTATGTATTTGGATAGTCGCGTTCCACAACAATGAGTTTTCCCATGTTTCTGCCCGGTTCCGGACGATTGCCGCTCTCTTTCCAGTCATCCACAAACAGCGGCTCCGAGATTTCTCCGGGCGAATCGTGCATTAACGGCTGCATGATTACATCTTTCTCCACACCCAGATGTCCTTTACAGAGCTCGGAGAATTTGGCGGAGATACCTTTGAATATTTCCCAATCGGTACGCGATTCCCAGACCGGATCCACTGCTTTGGAGAAGGGATGCAGGAAGGGATGCATATCGGTGCTGCTTATATCGTTCTTCTCATACCAGGTGGCAGCGGGCAGTACGATATCCGAATGCAGCGACGAGGTGGTCATCCTGTAATCGATGGTAACTACCAGATCCAGCTTGCCTTTGGCTCCCTCATCGTGCCATTTCTGGTACAAGGGAAGCGGTTCGTCCATCTCCTTCAACTCTTTTCCGAACACACTGTTCTGTGCACCCAGCAGATGCTTCATGAAATACTCCACCCCTTTGGCGCTGCTGCCTATAAGGTTGGCACGCCAGATAAACAGATTCTTCGGACAGTTTTTGGTATCGTCCAGGTCTTCGGAGGCCAGGTTGAGTTCTCCGCTATGCAGTTTGCTTGTAACATAACTTGGTACATCCATCTGATTGGCGGCAGCCTCCTTGCATAATTGCAGCGGATTACGATCAAATTCAGGCGAAGCCGGCAACCATCCCATACGCTGCGACTTTATATTGCAATCCAGCAGGGTAAGTTTACTCCATTCATCCTTCTTGTACAAAGGAGAAACCAGACTGTCCACCTTTACCTTCTCGTAGCGCCACTGGTCGCTATGCATGTAAAAATAGCTGGTGGTGTTCATATGCCGGGGCGGCCGTACCCAGTCCGACGCAAAGGCCAGCGTAGCCCAACCCGACTGCGGACGAACCTTTTCCTGTCCCACATAGTGTGCCCATCCGCCACCCGACTGACCGATGGTTCCGCAAAGAATAAGCAGATTCATGGCAGCCCGGTAAGTCATATCCGTATTGTACCATTGATTTACGCCGGCACCGATTATAATCATGCTCTTTCCCTCCGTCTTCGCAGCGGTTTCTGCAAACTGCCGTGCAATGGTTATCACACTTTCGGCGGCAACACCGGTTATCTGTTCCTGCCATTTGGGCGTATAGGGAATATTATCGTTGTAACTGCGGGCTGTCTGCGGATCGTCCAAACCCCTTTCGACTCCGTAATGAGCCAGCATGATGTCGTAAACGGTGGCGCAGAGCACTTCACCTTCCTCCGTCCGGCACTTTATAACAGGAACGTTGCGTACCTGCACTTCGGTATGGTCTGATGTGTTGAAGTGCGGATTTTTATACTCCTCCCCCCCGAAATAAGGGAATGAAACCGCTGCCACATCACTCTTTCTATCCATCACACTTAACAGCGGCGTATAGGCCTTACCCGTACGAAGATCTTCGTTACGCAGATTCCACTTCCCTTCATTATTCCACCGTGAACCGATACAGCCATTGGGAATCACCATTCCGCCGTCTGCCTCGTCCAGCAGGACCGGATACCACTCCGCATTTTGGGTAATCCCTAAATGATCCGGGAAGTCGCTTGCCCGCAACATCATACCCGTACGGTATCCGTTTTCGCATGGCTCCAGCTTTACCAGAAAGGGCAGATCGGAATATTTTTTTACATAAGAGTCGAAATAGGGCGTTGTCTTATCCACAAAGAACTCTTTCAGGATAACATGCCCCATCGCCATTCCCAGGGCCGAGTCGGTTCCCTGTTTCGGGTTCAGCCAGATATCGGCAAACTTGGATGCGTCGCTGTAATCGGAAGAGATGGTCACCACCTTCGTTCCCTTATATCTTACCTGCGTAAGGAAGGGAGAATCGGGCGTTCGCGTAACAGGCACATTAGACCCCCATAGCATGATGAAAGAGGAGTTGTACCAGTCGGCACTTTCCGGAACATCCGTCTGCTCACCCCAGGTTTGAGGAGAGGCCGGCGGCAGGTCGCAATAGAAATCGTAGAAGCTTAGCACCGTACCGCCTATGAGGCTCAGATACCGGGTGCCCGAAGCATACGAAACCATCGAAAAGGCCGGAATAGGGGTAAAGCCGACCAGGCGGTCGGGACCGAATTTCTTAATTGTATAGATGTTGGCTGCCGAGATGATCTCCTGAGCCAGATCCCAGTCAAGTCGTAAGAAACCGCCTAAGCCCCGTCTCTCCTTGTATCTTAATGAGGCAGCCGGGTCGTTCATCACAGCTTCCCATGCCAGTACGGGGTCGTGCAGCAACGTCTTCTGCTGCTGGTAGGCCTCCAGCAGTTCATGCCGGATCATCGGATGCTTTACGCGCCCCGAATTGTAGAGGTACCATGAGTAGCTGGCACCGCGGGGACAGCCACGGGGTTCGTGGTTGGGTAATCCGGGACGGTTTTGCGGATAGTCCGTCTGCTGAATCTCCCAGGTAACAATACCCTTCTTCACAAATATTTTCCATGAACAAGAGCCTGTGCAGTTAACACCGTGTGTAGAACGGACCTCCTTATCGTGTTGCCAGCGGTTCCGATAGAAACTTTCCCAGGCTCTCTTTTCGGAAGCAGTCACTTCCGAAAAGAATTTCTTTTTTTGTAAAAGAGACTTTATCATAGGGGTATATTATTTATTTTTATTGCGAACCACCAGTCCGAAATAAAGTATTAACATTACAATCACACTAAACAGGGAGAAAATGAGAAATCCCCGGTAATAACCGGTAGCGCCCATCGTATCTACCACCTTACCAAGTACGGGAGGGATCACAAATCCTCCGAAAGCACCCAATCCGCCTACCCATCCCGATGCACCGCCCACCGATTTGGATACATATACCGGAACCAGTTTCATGATCGCCGCATTGTTCAGTCCGAATGCTACGGCAATAATCAGCGTGCAAAGACCGGAAACTGCCAGATTGCTAGAAAAGGCCATCACTGCCGCCACAGTGCCCAGCAGGGAGATGGCGAAGAGACTTACTTTAAGTCCCCCTATCTTATCGGCCAGGTTTCCGCCCGGAATACGTAACAAGGCAGCCAGGCAGGCGTAGACCGAGGTGAAGAGTCCGGCTTGTGTAACCGAAAGTCCGTGTGCCTTCTGCCAATAGGTAGGCAGCCACGCTGTTAAAGCCATGAATCCACCGAATGTAACGAAGTAGGCAATCACCAGAATCCAGGTTTCAGGGATACGGGCGGATAACAGCAGACTCTGTTTCATGTTTCCGGCCGGAAAAAGCTCCTGTCCGGCTTCGATAGCCATTGCTTTACTAGCCTCTTCGCTGTATCCTTGTTTTCTGAACTGAAAATGGTAGGCATTGCAACTAATTATAAAATAGAGGATGGTGCCAGCTATCATAAAGGCAGTCCAGATGTAATAGGCAGACACAAACCCCACGGAGTGCAGTAACAGAGGCAGAACGATGGCGAACACACCCGCCCCCAGGGTACCCAGTCCCCCGAAAATACCCAGAGCAAAGCCCTGTTTGTTTTTTGGAAACCAATAAGATGACTGACCGGCCCCCACCGAAAAGGTGGCCACGCCGCATCCGCTCAGACAGCCGAATACCAATATCAGCCAGTATGTTCCCTGCATGTTGGACGGATAATGAGTCCCCAGCAAGATTGAAAGTCCGGCCAGTCCGATAACCGACAGGATCATCAGCAATAAAAAGGATTTTCTCCCTCCGTTTTCATCAACCGAGGCTCCAAAAGGAATCCGCAGCAACGAACCGGAAAGGGTAGGGATGGCCACTAAAAGGCCCATCATCGATGGAGACAAATCCATTACTTCGTTTAATTTGGTGGCCGACGGGCCGAACAACGAGATGGCTGCCGAACCAAAAAAGAATCCGATGGTGGCCGCAGTCAGTCCCCGGACCGGTGAACCTGATATTTTTGCTGTATTCATGATAGTATTCTATTATATTCCTCTTGGTTATTAATATTTGCAAACAGATGCTGTAACTCATCGGGGATGGGTATAAGACAGGCATTGCCCCGGTCGAATAGCTGTTTCATCCGGAATCTTTTTTCTTTGATGGCCTCTTCTATGTGGGGAAGCAAAGATTTGGAAAGCAGTAGAGGGAACACACCCGGAGTCGATTCACGCTTCCATCCTATGATGGCTTCACCTCTGCCGACAGCCATCATCTGCATGATAATCTCGTTGGAAATTAAGGGCATGTCGCAGGTAAGAACCAATATCCAGGGAGTGGAACAGTAGGTAAGCGCTGTAAGGATACCCCCCAGTGGTCCGGAATCCGGTATCACATCCTTCAATACAGGAACGCCCAGCTTTTGGTATTCGGGATAAAAGCCGGCAACGACCACCTCTTTGGTGTAGGGCTGAATCTTACGGACGATGTGTTGCAGAAAATAGCTCTCCCCATACCGGCTGAGGGCCTTGTTGGATCCGAAACGCGAACTTTTGCCTCCGGCCAGCACAACTCCGGTTATATCTTCCGGGTGTAACATGGTTTATAAGATTGAATTTAATACGATGGATAGTGTCAGAAAGGGAACAGCCAGACGGGCGGTCCACCTTGCCAGATGGATGGGCTGACCGGTAGATTCAACCAGTTGAGCCGCTCCAAGAAGCATGGCTCCCTGTATAACCGAACGACCTATCCAGAGACTAAGCAGGCCGGTTCCTCCAGATTTGTGGATACCCGGATTTATGGATACATAGGCATCCATAAAAATCTGCCATCCCCTGAATAGCAGGATTGAGACAAATACCATACCAATGGCCAGGGGAATCTTTAGCATCCAGCGGCTGCTCTTCCGTTGGGCATACATACAGAAACCCCAGGTAACCAACCCTTCAATGAAAATGGCGAGAGCGGGATTGGTAACATGAAAAACCGGAACCGCCGGATGCATCACCAAATTAATAAGCTTTACCGTGGCGGCCACAAAGGCTACTTTAACAATGGTTGCCGTTTCGCCGGTTTGCCTGGCTGCCATCATCATACATAGCAACCCGAAGGGATAGAGAAGCAACACCTCTCCCTTGAAATGGATCAAGTGCAACACCCATCCCAGACTGGCTTCCAGAATTCCCCATAACGCTCCCCAGAAAATGATTGTTTTTAGTTTATTCATACTTGTATGTATTATTCGGATATAGGATACACAAATATAGGAATGCCGGTTTCTATAAATATGTGTTCTTTATTACAAAAGCTAATTTTATTTACCAAAAAAGAGTTGGTTTTCAATTAAAATGGGCCTGTATTGTTTTTTTTATTTAAGTTTGCACAACAGAGTGTTAAATATGGAGCAGACAGATTTCACCGAAAAGTACGAGGCTTTATTGTTTCAGATTCCTTTATTCAGGGATTTACCCCTGAACATCAAACATTTATTAGTGGATAAGCTGGATTTTACGGTTTATGCCATTAAGAAAAATGATATTGTAGCCAGACAGCATACCCACTGCAAACGGTTGATGGTCTTATTGGAAGGACGGCTGAGGGTGGATAGTATGGATGCGTCTGATAATGAAGTACTGATCGAGTATATCATTGCTCCGAGGGCATTTGCGACTCCCTATCTTTTTAAACTGGATACAACCCTGCCCGCAACTTTCAAGGCTATGGAGGATGGGGTACTGCTGACTGCCACCAACGAATCGGTTTTCAGGTTAATGAGCGAGATTCCGGACTTGTTAAAGAGTTTTCTGGGGGTGGCCGGCAATTGCACCAAATGTACTGACTTGCGACTGAAGGCTTTGTCGTACAAAAATATCCGCAGCCGGTTTGTGGCCTACCTGTTTGAATACAAGGCCGAAAACAGCTCTGTGGTGAAGATTGAACATAACCAGGTTGAGTTGGCCGACTATCTTTGTGTTACCCGTCCGGCGTTAACAAGAGAGATCAATAAGATGATGAAGGAGAGACTTATTTCAATGAAAGGGAAAACCGTGGAACTTCTTCAGATAGCCGAACTGAAGCGTGTTATTTTATAACTATCTTTTAGCACCTTCCTTTAAATGAATTAATCCTTTTATAACGGGGCTTTATCTTTTTCATAACGAAGAACTATTCGTTTGACAGCTGTTGAACGCAAAGTCAACATATGGATACCTTGCGTTTGACAATTGTTGAATGCAAAGTGTCCATATCGCAAACGAATAGTTTACTACTGTGTCCGGAATAGTTCTTCGTTGTGTTTGGATTAGTTGTCCGTAATGATGGCCCTACTTCATCGTATCCATGCGCTTTACGAGTCGTTGCGGATTGATCTTGTCCCGTCTTTTGGATAGGGACGAGGCTAAATAAAAGGCTGACAGATGAGAGATGCGAAGCATCTGTCACCAGCCATCTGTCATTCCCCAAAGCCGCATCCATAAAGGGATCTGGGCCAAAAAATGAGGGATGACAGATGGTTTCGCTACAAACTCCGTACGGAGGATGTTTCAGGAGGGTGAATTAATTTTTTAAAAAGTTTGCATGTTAATTTATTAATTCTGATATTTAACGCACAAACTTTGATTCCGATGAAAATACCTGCTTATAATCTCCAGCGTGTGTTGTTACTAAGTTTTATGTCTGTCTTCTCCGGATGGAGACATGCAACTTTGATCCGTATGAAGAAATATTATTGTCTCTGTATTGCGTTACTGGCTCCCCTGATGGGGTTTGCCGTGGTGAATGCCGACTATCCCGAATTGCAGGCCGAAAAGGTTTTTCTCAATGTAGAACATTCAAAGTTGTGGCCGGGAGATACACTGGCTGTCTCGGGAGGGCTCACAGATGCGTTTTTACTGGACTCTACCCATTACAGCAGGTATGTATACCTCGAACTTGTGGGAGCCAATGATTCTGTTTTTGTAAGACATAAGATTCGGGCGGAAAACGGATTGTTCTGCGACCGTATCCCCATCGATAAATTTATTGTTTCGGGCGATTATTACCTGCGGGGCTATACCCGTTTTATGGCCAATTACAAGGTTACCTCTTTTCCGATGGTGCCGGTGGTGGTAGGGAATGCCCAAACCCGGACCGATTCATTAACTCTTGCCGACAGCCGCCTCTCTTTTTACCCGGAAGGCGGACATCTGGTATCTGGAAAGTTACAGAATATGGTGTTCCGGATTACAGATCCGAAGGGAGCTCCCCTCGAAAAAAAGGGTATTTTGGTAAGTGCTTCAGGGGATACCATTTTAAGTGGAATCAGCAGCGACCGTAACGGATACGGTTGTATAAGCTTTGTTCCTTCAGAGGGGAAAGAGTACCTGCTTTCGATGAAAGGAGAGGATAAAGAGGAGCTGTTCAAGGTTCCGTTGTGTAATAGTAATCCCGTATTACAGGTTAACCTGAACCGGCATCAGTTACGGTATATGGTTCAAGCACCGGCAAAGCTGACCGAATCCTATCAGTTGGTGCTGATGTTCAGAGGGCAGGTTTGCCTGCAAAAAAAGATTTCGGGCGATGCGCTTTCGGGTATTATTGATGTGTCTGAATACGAACAGGGACTTTTTGCTTTTGCTCTTATCGATGATGCCGGTAAGGTGGTTTCGGAACGTGTTATATTTAATCACGCAGGAGCCAGACCGGCCTTGCCCGACCATTCACCGCTTGCCGCAGCCCAGCTGTTGGTTACAACCGATTTAAATTATCCGCTTATTGATGCCGCGTCTTGTTTTGAGAATCTGGATACGGAAGCGGTCTCCCAACTGGACAGGATGCTGATAGCCAATACCTGGGGGCGGTTTGACTGGGCGGATCTGTTGCAGCAACGGTTCGATTATCGTTACATGCCTGAACAACTGCTCACTTTCCAGGGGAAGGTGTTTACCGAGCTTAACAATAAGCAGAAAGAGGGATCGGTTATTGCATTTAATCAGTTGAACGGATTTACCTACGATGCCGAAATTAAGGATGGTGCATTTGAGGTGGCGGTGGATGATTATGGCGTTGGCACTACATTCTTCATTCAGGCATACAATGCCAAGGGTAAGAGTCCGGCTCTGAAGGTGGAAGCAGACGAGTTTGAATTTCCAACGGTCTATCCGCATGTGTTCGTATTTGCCGGTACCGATTTTACCGGAACAAGCTATGCGGTGGAGTCGGCCGCAACCTACAACAAGAAGCAGCGAATAGAATCGAGATATGATGAAGATCAGAATAAAGTATACCAGATTCCGGAGATTACCCTCTCGGCACGCAAAAAGATCAAGCATGTAGAATCTAAGCCCTTTTACGGAGTGAATGTGATCACCCGGGAAATTATTGATACTCAGAATTACACATCCGATATAATTTCATTGCTGGACAGAATGATTGGGTTTAAGGTTTCGAAAATTTATAAGGAAGATGGTACTGATACGTGGAGGTACGGACTGATTTCCACCCGGGGAAAATCTACGTTTGAGGTAAAGAGTGATGCGGATTTTTACGATAACTTAAAACCCGGCGAACTGGTTGTGTTGGTGGATGGGGTGCGTACAAGTGCGGATTATGTGATCCGGACGATGGACCCTAAACAGGTGGAATCTATCGAAAGACTTACTCCGGGCCAGACGCTCAAGTATGTGGCCAATGCCTTGGATGGGGCGCTGCTGATAAAGACCCGTGTATATCAGGAGGCCGAGTTTAAAACGAAAGGGGTGAAGCTGGAACCGCTTGGGTTAAGCAGGGGGTGCAGCTTATAGAGAAAACAACAAGGGCAGCTCGTTGGAACTGCCCTTGTTGTTTAGCGTACACTGGCTATGATATCCAATGCTTCGCGGCAATAGGCCGTGATGGTCTCCCACGATTTGGAGGCGATAACATCCGCCGGAAACAGGTTGGAACCCATACCGACGCAGGTCGCCCCTGCCTTCATCCACCCCGAAAGGTTTTCTTTGGTGGGCTCTACCCCTCCGGTAACCATCAGCAAAGACCAGGGCATAGGAGCTTTTACATTCTTTACAAAAGAGGGTCCCCCCACGTTGCCTGCGGGGAATACCTTGCAAATGTCGCATCCTGCCTCCTGGGCAAAGCCGATCTCCGAAACCGATCCGCATCCCGGAGTGTAAGGTACCAACCGGCGGTTGCATACTTTGGCGATTTCGGGATTAAACAGAGGGCCGACAACAAAATTGGCTCCCAGCTGAATGTACAGTGCAGCGGTTGCCGGATCAACAATAGATCCTACACCTACAATCATTTCCGGACATTCCTTTTGTGCAAATTTTACCAGTTCGCCAAATACCTCGTGGGCAAAGTCGCCCCGGTTGGTAAATTCGAACGCCCTTACGCCACCTTTGTAACAGGCTCTGAGCACCTCTTTGGCTACTTCAATGTCTTTATGATAAAATACAGGTACCATCCCTGTCTCGGTCATGGCTGTTATAACCTGTACTTTCGAAAATTTTGCCATATTATAATGTATACGTTTTTTGTATCTTGACTCTTTATGCGTATCGGGCGGTTAACGTGAAACGCGTCCCGAACCATCACCCTTCATCAGGTTTTCCACCTCTTCTACGGTAACCTGGTTGAAGTCTCCGTAAATGGTATGTTTCAGACAGGAGGCGGCTACGGCAAAATGAAGCGCCTTCCGGCTGTCTTCCGGATAGGAGATCAGTCCGTAGATAAGACCACCCATGAATGAGTCGCCGCCACCTACACGGTCCACGATATGTGTTATATTATAGGTAGGAGCCGTAAACAGTTCTTTGCCGTCGTACAGCACGCCGCTCCATGTATTGTGATTGGCATTGATAGATCCGCGCAGGGTGATGATCACCTTTTTGGCACGTGGGAAACGGGCCTGTAATTGTCGGCATACCGATTCAAATTCGGCAGCATCCACTTCCCCTTCCGTTTGGCTTGCATCAAACCCTTCGGGCTTGATCCCGAATACCTTTTCGGCATCCTCTTCGTTACCCAGCAGCACGTCGCAACCCTCTACCAGCTGAGGCATTACTTCCGAAGCCGTTTTTCCATATTTCCACAGGTTTTTACGGTAGTTAAGATCGCACGATACGGTAACTCCCATCTCGTTGGCTGTGCGGATAGCCTCCAGGCAGGCATCTGCTGCTCCTTGCGACAAAGCCGGAGTGATTCCCGTCCAGTGAAACCAGCCTGCATCTTTCAGTACCTCTTTCCAGTTGATCATACCCGGCTTTATATCTGCGATGGATGAGTGCGCCCGGTCGTATACCACCTTGCTGGCTCTGGCAACTGCTCCGGTTTCGAGGAAGTAGATGCCCAGTCGTTCGCCCCCATACACAATGGAAGAGGTGTCCACCCCGTATTTGCGTAAGTCCATAACACAGGCACGGGCAATATCGTTTTGGGGAAGGCGACTCACAAAAGAGGCCTCTATTCCATAATTTGCCAATGATACGGCAACGTTTGCTTCGCCGCCGCCAAATGTTGCTGTTAGCTGATTGCTCTGATTAAAGCGAAGGTAATCGGGGGTTGCCAAACGCAACATTATCTCGCCGAATGTTACAACTTTCTTTTTCATAATATGCTGATTTTTATCTTAATTCCTACTGATGCAAATGTAAAGCAATTAAATAGAGCGCTACTTTGTTATTATGGCTATTTACTGTATTATATTATCTTTATTTTCTATGTTATTTGGCAGAATACTGTATATTATGCCGTTTTTTATGCGCGAAGATTAAAAAAATAGTGCATCTTTGCCTTTCAGAAAGTACCACCTAAATACAGCTGAATGATATGAAACCTGCATTGAGACGTGTAACACGGAACCCGGAGTTTTCTTTTAACGTTAGAAAAGATACCGGACCTAATTCACAGTATAATCTTTGGCACCATCATCCCGAGATTGAGTTCTTGCTGATTCGCGGAGGGAAAGGCATCGAAATTGTGGGGGATAATACCCGGGATATAACCGAGGGATGCCACATGATTATCACCGGACCCTATCTTCCTCATGCCATCTCTTACGAAAGAGCGGATGCCGGAAAGGAAGTTGAGGCGATTGTGGTTCATTTTTCGCCCGACGTACTGGGTAATACGTTTCTGGCATTACCCGAGATGTCTCCAATCAAAGAGCTTTTTTCGCTTACCACCTATGGTTTGTCTGTGAAAGGAAATACCCTTGCCTCCATGGAGCAGGAGATGTATGCTTTGTTTGAAGCCGATTATGCCGACCGGTTGCTTATCTTATTGCGTATTCTGCAGCGTATTGCCCGTGAGAAAGAATACGACCTGATTGCCAGCAAAGGTTTTACAAACAACTTTTCTTTCAATGACAATTCCCGTATCAATAAGATCTATAATTTTACCTTCAATAATTTTCAACGGGATATTTCCATATCGGATGTTGCCGACCAGTTGAATCTTTCCAAAGAATCTTTCTGCCGTTACTTCAAACAAAAAACGGGGAAGACCTATGTGCAGTTTCTAATGGAGGTACGTATCGGCTATGCATGTAAATTGCTGATGGAAAACGAAATGAATGTGGCGGAAGTATGCTATGCCTGCGGATATAATAATGCCTCAAACTTTCACCATCAGTTTAAGGAGTTTAAAGGTAAGACCCCGTTGCAGTATCAGAAGGACTATTTGCAGGCCGCTATGGTTAAATAAACCTCTTTTATCTTTATAATAAAAGTATTTAACACTATTTAATTGTCTTTCTTGTTGTTTATTACGAAATACTCGTAGATTTGCGAAGTAATCGTAATAAACAAGGAGATATGGAAAAACTGACTGCACAGGAAGAGGAGGCAATGCTTGTACTTTGGCAAGCTGCTCCATGTTTTGTAAAGGATATCTTAGCTAAATACGACGACCCGAAACCGCCGTATACTACACTGGCATCGGTTGTGAAGAATCTGGAACGTAAGAAGTATGTAAAGGCTAAAAGGTATGGCAATACCTATGAATACACTCCGCTTGTAAGCGAAGCCGAATATAAGCGTATGTTTATGAAAGGGGTGGTTCATAATTATTTTGAAAACTCGTACAAGGAGTTGGTCTCCTTTTTTGCCAAAGAGCAAAAGCTTTCGGCCGATGATCTGAAAGAGATTATCGATATGATTGAAAAAGGGAAAGAGTAACCATCTAATACATACAGCTATGAGTCCCGATATGATTTATTTTATGAAGGTGAATGCCGCCATTTTGTTTTTCTACGCTTTTTATAGGTTATTCTTTTACAGTGATACTTTTTTCAGACTGCGTAGAACGACTTTGATAGGGCTGTTGTTGGTGGCTGTTGTCTATCCTTTGCCCGACTTTAGCGGCTGGATGAAGGAGATTAATACGGTAACAGAAGCGGCTACGGTTTATTCGACCATGCTTCCGGAGGTGATTGTAAGTGCCGGTAAAACAACGGCAGCTGCTCCCGACGGCTGGTTGTTACAGTCGGCTTTTCTCCTTTACCTGGCGGGAGTGGCAGTGCTTGGAATACGTTTTGCGGTACAACTGGGAAGCATCCTGTTATTGTCTGTGCAATGTAAGACAGCCCGTATCAACGGAGTGTATGTTCATTTACTGAACCATCCGGCCGGACCATTCTCTTTCTTTCATCTGATTTTTATTCACCTGCCTTCTCATACGGAGCAGGAAGTGGATGAGATACTTACGCACGAAATGACTCATGTAAGGCAATGGCATTCATTGGACGTAATCCTGAGTGAACTGTTGTGTACGTTGTTCTGGGTGAATCCGTTTGTCTGGCTTCTGAAAAGAGAGGTACGTCAGAACCTGGAATACCTGGCAGATCAGACAGTTTTATTAAGCGGTCACGACCGTAAAAGCTACCAGTTCCATCTGTTGGGGCTGGCTAATCAAAAGGCTACAGCAAATTTATATAACAGTTTTAATGTATTACCCCTAAAAAACAGAATTCGTATGATGAATAAAAAACGTTCACATCAAATCGGAAGAACCAAGTATCTTCTGTTTGTTCCTTTAGCTGCTCTATTATTGATGGTAAATAATCTGGAAACGGTTGCACGTGTTACTACGCTTCCATCTGATATCCAACCAACCGATTCGGTGATGCCTGAGGTGGTTGTGGTTGGATATGGATCGGCTGATGCGAAACCGGCAGTTCCGGCTAACGATAATCAGAAAAAAACAGTACAAAAGAATGAGCCTAAAATAATGAAAGATACTCCTCCCAGAGAGTATAATGGAGAGAAGGTATTTACAAAGGTAGATCAGATGCCCTCTTTCCCTGGAGGTGACGCTGCTCTTTTGCAATACATTGCAAGAAGTATCAAATATCCCGTAGAATCGCAAAAAGCAGGGAATCAGGGACGCGTTATAGCTTCGTTTACCGTTGATAAAGAAGGTAATATAGCACAACTTGAATTGGTTCGCGGTATTGAACCGCTGTTGGATGCCGAGGCTTTGCGTGTACTCTCTCTGATGCCGAAATGGACTCCCGGAGTTCATAAAGGAAAAGCCGTAAATGTGAGATATACGGTTCCAATCACTTTCCGCCTGCAATAGATCATATAAGTATTTTTGTTAAACAGGTATGACACAAGTATGCTGCGCAGAGCAGATACTTGTGTCATTTTTATGTTTATCTTTGATGAAATTAATACATAGTATATATGGTACCTGAAATGCTTTCTTTTTTAAAAGAATTACAAAAAAACAACAACCGCGCATGGTTTCAGGAAAATAAGGGACGCTATGATGTGTTACGTCAGTTATTTGCCGATGATGTGCAGAGTCTTATCAACCGCATCGCCCTTTTTGATCCGGAGGTTGCCGGCCTGGAGGCGAAAGATTGTTTATTCCGTATCTATAGGGACATCCGTTTCTCTCCCAATAAGCTTCCCTATAAGAATCACTTTGCTGCATACATTGCCCGGGGTGGAAGATCCAGCGAAAGGGGAGGTTATTACATACATATTGAACCCGGTAATTGCATGTTGTCGGGAGGTATCTGGTGTCCGCAACCTAAATTATTGAAATTACTTCGTCAGGATATATACGATCATATGGACGAATTTGTGGCAATTCTGGAAGATCCATCCTTTAAAGCCTCTTTTCCTGCACTCGAAGGTGACGCACTGAAACGGATGCCTGCCGGATTTCCTTCGGATATACCCTTTGGTGACATTTTGAAACATAAAGATTTCTGCGTGGCAAGTGTTAAACCCGATTCATTCTTCACCGAAAGTACCTGGCTGGAGACTTCTGTTAGCGAATTTCAGAAGTTATTGCCTTTAAATCGCTTTTTGAATTATACGATAGATGAGTATTATGGAAAATTGTAAGTTTATAAATCTTCGTTTTTACAGGGGTAATTAGCCTAAATTGTAAAATATAAGAATTATAGCTTTCAAATCGTAAGTTAAGTGTTAAAATCAAGATCCGTGATTTCTTTAAATATGTTAAATAGTAAAATTTAACTAACAAAATGTCTGCTTTGTTTGTGTAAATCAACTTTTGTACGGATATTTGCATATCATTTTGTTAGTAATCTTATTAATGATAAATTTTATGAAAACAACGATTTTGAGAAAAAGCATCTTTGCTTTGGTAATTATGTTTGCTTGTGGTTTGTTTGCTTCGGCAGCTTCTCCTCGTAACTATTTGTATGATACGAAAGAGGTGGACGGCAAGATTGTCTCAAAAGTAGTATTCCTTAATGAGGAAGGCTTGCTCAATAAAGAGGTAAAGTATGAATTCTCTTATAATGAGACAGGCAAGGTTTCTGAAAAGAAGGCCTATAGATGGAATAAAGCCACGGGGGAGTGGGATCCCTATTATTTGATCTCATATCAGTATAATCAGGAAACCGGAGAAATCAATTCTGATTACGGAATGTGGGACAAAAAGAAAAAGGACTTTAGTTTTAATAAGCAACAGTTGGTTAGCCCGGCATCTGCTTATGATTCAATATTCTCTTAATGTTTACTTACACACACACACAACGCACAAAAAAAGCTTTAAGGATTTTCCTTAAAGCTTTTTTTATGAAACAGAGAACCGCTCTGGCTTAGATCAGGTGCTCCAATTCGTTCAGGTTTTTGCCAATCTCATCGTCAGACAGCTCATGGTTGCTCAAGTCGCCCGACAAATACTGATCGTAAGCAGCCATATCAATTAATCCATGTCCGGATAGATTGAACAGGATCGTTTTCTGCTTTCCTTCTTCTTTACATACAAGCGCTTCGTTGATAGCTGCTGCAATGGCATGAGAAGATTCAGGAGCAGGAATAATTCCTTCCGTTTTTGCAAATAACAGTGCTGCATTAAATGTATCCAATTGTTTGATGTCAACAGCTTCCATCAGGTTGTCTTTTTTAAGCTGACTTACAATTGATCCGGCGCCATGGTAACGAAGTCCACCGGCATGAATGTTGGCAGGAGCAAAGTTGTGTCCCAAAGTGTACATAGGAATCAGCGGGGTATAGCCTGCCTCATCGCCGAAGTCGTACTGGAACTGTCCACGTGTAAGCTTCGGGCATGAAGCGGGTTCTGCCGCGATAATCCGGATGTCTTTCCCTTCGTTCAGCTTATGACGCAGGAATGGGAAGGAGATACCCGAAAAGTTTGAACCGCCGCCGAAACATCCGATTACAATATCCGGATATTCACCTGCCATTTCCATCTGTTTTTCGGCTTCAAGTCCGATTACAGTCTGGTGCAGCATAACGTGATTCAAAACACTACCAAGGGTATATTTGCAGTTGGGGGTCTGCATGGCCAGCTCTACTGCTTCTGAAATGGCGGTTCCCAGACTGCCCTGATAGTTGGGGTGTTTGGTGATGATATCACGTCCGGCACGTGTACTCATACTGGGTGAGGCGATAACCTCGGCTCCATAAGATTGCATAATGGAACGACGGTAAGGTTTTTGGTGATAGCTTACCTTTACCATATATACGGCCAATTCCAGTCCGAAGGCCTTGGCGGCAAAAGATAAGGCCGCTCCCCACTGTCCGGCTCCGGTCTCGGTGGTGATATTGGTCACTCCCTGTTTTTTGCAGAAATAGGCCTGAGCAATGGCCGAATTAAGTTTGTGTGAGCCAACCGGACTTACACTCTCGTTCTTGAAATAAATATGGGCGGGTGTGTCCAGCGCTTTTTCAAGGCCATAGGCACGTACCAACGGGGTGGGGCGCCATATTTTGTACATGTCTCGTACCTCCTCGGGTATTTCAATCCATGCATCAGTCTGATTCATTTCCTGTCTGGCAAGCTCTTCCGCGAAAAGAGGATACAGATCCTCGGCGTGAAGGGGTTCTTTCGTTTTCGGATTTAAGATAGGAAGAGGTTTATTCTTCATATCAGCGGCAATGTTATACCAGGCGGTTGGTATATCTTTTTCCTGTAATAAAAATTTTTTTGTACTCATTTTTCAATATATGATTTACTTTGTTAACTATTTTGACTTGTTTACTTACAAGGTGGAAGCAAAGTAACAAATAATATTTCGTTAATCAAATCAGATAGGAAAAAATATATATCTTTGCACCCCGATTCAGGTAGTGAAACCAAGTTTTCCCCATATATAAATGAAACGATTTTTTCTTCTTATTACGGCTACATTTGTGTTTGTATCCGTAAGCGCCCAGGTGAAGGATTTTAGCTATAAATTCTATGGTCGCGTTCGTACTGATGTGTTTTATAATAGCAGACATAATGTAGAATCGGTGGAAGGTGCATTTTTTATGTATCCGAAGGATGTTCAGCTTGACGCCAATGGCGAAGACTTAAACACCGTTTCGAATTCGGGTGATTTTATTTTTTGTACGCGTTTAGGGTTGGATATTACCGGACCCATGTTGTTTAACGCCAAGACCACTGCCAAGATTGAAACCGACTTTGGTGGTTTCTCTACTTCCGTTCTGGGGAACTTTACCACGCTGCGTATAAGACATGCCTATGTGAATCTGGATTGGGGACGCTCTTCTCTGTTGGTGGGACAGACCTGGCATCCTTTGTTCGGTGAGGTTTTGCCATCTATTGTGAATCTGAACACCGGATGTCCGTTCCAGCCCTTTAGCCGTAGTCCGCAGTTACAGTATAATTATAAATTCAGCCGATTCAATATAAAGGCAGCCGCTGTCTTCCAGAATCAATACAGATCGTCCGGACCTTTGGGATCTAAGATGTTGGAATACTCCAGAGATGCTGTGCTGCCGGAAATGTTTGCCGGAATAGATTATCGGAAAGAGGGTTTTATAGTAGGTGTGGGTGCAGATGTGCTTACCCTTACTCCGCGTACCCAATCGACCAAAGGAGAGCTGACTTATAAAGTTTCTGAACGGAATGTTTCAGCGTCTCTTCTTGCTTTTGCGAGCTATAGCAGCGAATGGTGGAAGCTGAATGCGAAGACTATCTACGGACAGAACAACGTGCATACTTTGTCGTTGGGAGGATACGGGGTTACTTCCATCGATCCGGTGACCGGAGCATACGATTATGTGAATTTTAATCATAGTACCAGCTGGGTGAATGTGGTATATGGTAAGAAGTGGCAGGTGGGCTTGTTCGGTGGGTTTACTAAAAACCTGGGCACCAATAAGCCATTGGTTTCAAGTTCGATGACCTATGGTATGGGTATGGATATCGATAAATTATATAATATGAGTGTTCAGACCGATTATAATATAAAGAATTTTACGATTGGGGTCGAATATTCCTATTCGGTTGCCGATTACGGAACGATTCAGACTGCTACAGGTAAGGTGACCAATACACATGCTGCCGATAATCATCGTATAGCTGCATTGTGCAACTATTCCTTTTAAAGAGATGAATTAAATATAAAAAAGGGGGATGTTCAGTTTGTTGAACATCCCCCTTTTTTATATCTGTTTAGTGCCGGAACTATAGTAATGAAAGCGTTTTTTCGAGGGTCATACCTCTCGATCCCTTGATGAGGATATGGTATCCTACCAATGGTTTTTTAGTAAGTTCGCTCATAAGCTCTTCTATATTCGGAAAATGCATGAAACTGGAGCCGGTCGACGAAAAATGTTCGCCGCAAAGATATACCTTATCGAATCCGGCCTGTTCAATTTGCTTTACAATTTCGGCATGCAGAGCGTCGCTTGTTTCACCCAACTCACGCATATCGCCCAGAATGACTGCCTTAGGGGTATCAACCTGCATGGCTGCAAAGTTGTCGATAGCTGCCTTCATGCTGCTTGGATTGGCATTATAGGCATCGATGATAAGCTTGTTATGTTCGGTCTCTTTAAATTGAGAGCGGTTGTTGTTGGGTTCGTAGGATGCAATGGCTCGGCTGATCCGCTCGGCAGGAATCTTAAAATACCGGCCGATAGCTACGGCCACCAGCACGTTGTCGAGGTTGTAGCTGCCAATCAGATGAGTTTCCACGGTATGAATTTTCCCTTGTTGCTTCCAGTCGAAGATTAAAAACGGACTGCAGGATGCCACTTTGCCAGAAGCAAAAGAGCTTTCGTCTGTGCCGTAGCTAATTTGTTCAATTCCTTTAGCGATGGGTTGAAGGTATTCGTTTTCTTTTTTAATGAAAATTTTCCCTTTGGTCTGGCGTATATAATCGTATAATTCGCCCTTGGTCTTTATTACTCCTTCGAAGGATCCGAATCCTTCCAGATGTGCTTGTCCCACGTTGGTGATTATGCCGTAGTTTGGGGCTGCGATTTCTGCAAGTTCTTTGATATCGCCTGGATGACTTGCTCCCATTTCTATGATGGCCATTTCATGTTGGTGATTTAGCCTTAGAAGAGTAAGCGGAACTCCAATATGATTGTTCAGGTTTCCTTCGGTGTACAACAGGTTGTATTTGGTTGATAACACAGCAGCCAGTAATTCTTTGGTAGTTGTCTTGCCATTACTTCCTGTTATTCCTATAACCGGAGTTCCCAAAGCTTTCCGATGTCTGTGTGCCAGTTGTTGAAGCGTTTTGAGCACGTTATCCACAAGGATGGTTCTGTCTCCGGTGATATAGTCAGGGTTGTCGATGACGGCATAGGCGCATCCTGAGTCCAATGCCTTGGATGCATACTGGTTACCATCAAAATTTTCACCTTTGAGAGCAAAGAAAATAGAGCCAAACGGACAGTTCCGACTGTCTGTCGTCACCTTAGGATTGTGCAGATATAATTCGTACAAATCAGAAATAGTCATAGCCTTACCTCATTAACAGATTATCGCGATGCAAAAGTAAGCATATTATATTATTTCCTTACATTTGTAGAAAATTGTTTGAAACTTCAGGGAGAATAAACATATGACCGCTACTAAAACATTAAATATTAGAGGAACTCTTCTCGAACTTAAAGAGCCCCTGGTGATGGGGATATTAAATATTACTCCCGATTCGTTTTATTCGGGCAGCCGTAAACAGACTGAAAAAGAGATAACAGAACGCATTGAAACCATTCTTGCAGAAGGTGGAAGAATGATTGATCTGGGTGGTTATTCCTCCCGCCCGGATGCAAAGGAGGTTAGCCCGGATGAAGAGATGAATCGTCTGTCGTTGGCTCTGGATATCATTTTACGTCATTACCCGGATGTAATAACCTCTGTAGATACATTCAGGGCCGGAATAGCAAGAGCTTGCGTTGAAAAATACGGTGTGGCTATCATTAATGATATATCGGGAGGAGAGTTGGATCCGGAAATGTTTTCGACTGCTGCCGATCTGCAGGTACCCTACATATTGATGCATATGCGTGGTACGCCGCAAACCATGCAGCAAAAAGTAGATTATGTCGATTTTATGGGAGAGGTAATGTTGTACTTTTCAGAAAAAATACGACAATTAAATGAATTGGGAGTAAATGATGTAATCCTGGATCCTGGGTTCGGTTTTAGTAAAACCCTTGATCAGAACTACGAACTGATGGCCCGGATGAATGAGTTCAGACTTTTTGATATGCCATTGCTGGTAGGTATCTCCAGAAAGAGTATGATCTACAGATTGCTTGATACAGATCCTTCTGAAAGTTTGAACGGCACAACGGTGCTGAATACGTTTGCATTGCAGCATGGTGCCGATATCTTAAGGGTGCATGATGTTAAGCAGGCGGTTGAGGCGATTCGAATAATTGGTAAACTTTCTAATATACAGTAATCGTATGTGGATGAATTTTGGCATAAAGGATCTCATTGATGTCTTACTGGTAGCCTTTTTCCTTTACCAGACCTACAAATTGATGAAGTCGTCCGGAACGTTAGGTATATTCAGTGGGGTGGTTTCATTTGTGGTAGTCTGGATTCTAATGTCTCAGATTCTTGAAATGCGTTTGATGGGAGCTATCCTGGATAAATTTATCAGCGTAGGTTTTGTTGTTTTAATCGTATTATTTCAGGATGAGATCCGTCGCTTTCTGCTTGCATTGGGTTCTCACAAAGGCTGGAAGTTTCTGGCGAAGCTTTTTTCTACCCGTGAGGATGCCGGCGAAAAAGAGGGAAAGTACATTGCGCCGGTTGTTCTGTCTTGTATGAATATGGCAAGGAAAAAAACGGGAGCCCTTATTGTGGTCGAAAGAGATATGGATTTGGCTCTATATGAACATACTGGAGAAATGTTTAATGCCGATGTTAATGCCCGATTGATAGAAAATATTTTTTTTAAGAATAGTCCCCTTCATGATGGCGCGATGATAATTTCGGATAATAAAATAAGGGCTGCCGGTTGTATTCTCCCGGTTGCTCAGAATGCCAATATTCCGAAAGAATTGGGGCTAAGACATCGCTCGGGATTGGGAATGTCTATGGAAACAGATGCGATGGTGATTATTGTATCCGAAGAGCGCGGACGTATCTCCGTTGCACACTTAGGCAATCTTTGTGTAAATGTGTCAGCCGAAGAACTCCAACAGATACTTTCCGGCGAACGGGAGGTGACAAATTTCTGTTAATGTTTGTGAAAGTGCCAAGTTGAGGTGTAAATATCTTGCTTATTTTGTAAACTCTATATTGCATTTTGCCTAATTTTGTAGTCGAAAACAGATAATTATCTTAAAATATATAAATATCTTCCGCTATGGACTTATTGCAAGACATTATTACACGCGCTAAAGCTAACAAACAACGTATTGTTCTTCCTGAAGGTACCGAAGAAAGAACGCTTCGTGCTGCCGACAAACTATTGGCAGACGGTGTGGCTTCTATTATTTTGATTGGAAATAAGACGGAAATCAGTCAACTGGCTGCTTCTTATGGATTGAAGAATATTGATCTTGCTACGATTGTAGATCCCCTGAATCATGAAAAGAAGGAGGCTTATGCCGATTTGCTTTTTCAGTTGAGACAAAAGAAGGGAATGACTCCCGAAAAGGCCGCTGTTTTAGTAGAGAATCCATTGTATCTGGGTTGTCTGATGATTAAAGCAGGAGATGCGGATGGAGAAATTGCCGGAGCTCAAAATACAACAGGGGACGTGTTGAGACCTGCTTTGCAGATTGTAAAGACTGCTCCGGGTATTAGCTGCGTTTCAGGAGCTTTCCTGATGTTTTTGAAAGATAAGTCCTATGGCGACAATGGTCTTTTGGTATTTGCAGATTGTGCTGTAATGCCTAACCCAACTGCTGCCGAACTTGCACAGATTGCTGTGTCAACTGCACAGACAACCCGTGACATCGTTGGGGCGGATCCTAAAGTGGCAATGCTAAGTTTCTCAACGAAAGGAAGCGCATCTCACGAGATGGTTGATAAAGTTGTGGAAGCAACCCGCCTTGCAAAAGAGATGGCTCCCGATTTGAAAATTGACGGTGAGTTGCAGGCTGATGCAGCTATTGTGGATGTTGTTGCTGCTCAAAAAGCACCGGGAAGCGAGATTGCCGGCAAAGCCAACGTATTGGTTTTCCCTACGCTTGAAGTGGGAAATATTGCTTATAAGCTGGTTCAGCGTCTGGCTGGCGCACAGGCAGTGGGACCTATCCTCCAGGGAATTGCAGCCCCGGTAAACGACCTTAGCAGAGGTTGTTCTGTTGATGATATATATAAAATGGTTGCTATTGCTGCCAATCAGGCAATCGGGTTAAAAGCATCAGCGAAATAAGAAACTGAATAACAAAAATAAAGATCATGATAATTTTAGTATTGAATTGCGGTAGCTCATCGGTAAAATACAAACTGTTTGATATGTCCAAACAGGAGGTGATGGCTCAGGGTGGTGTGGAAAAGCTTGGCTTACCTGGATCATTTCTGAAATTTACTTTGCCTAGCGGCGAAAAGGTAGTTTTAGAAAAAGAGTTGCCGGAGCACAATGTGGCAATCCAGTTTATTTTGAGTACACTTACAGACAATAAATATGGATGTCTCAAATCATTGAATGAAATCGATGCCGTTGGTCACCGTGTAGTTCATGGGGGCGAAAAGTTCAGCAGCAGTGTACGTATCACCAATGAGGTGATCGGTAAAGTTGTTGAATGTATTGATTTGGCTCCATTACATAACCCGCCCAACTTGAAAGGTATTCGTGCCATGGACGCAATTATACCGGGTATTCCCCAGGTAGCTGTTTTTGATACGGCTTTCCACCAGACTATGCCTGATTATGCTTATATGTATGGTTTACCTTATTCTCTTTACAAGAAGTACGGTATCCGTCGTTACGGCTTCCATGGAACCAGTCACCGTTTTGTTTCTCAGCGTGCATGTGATGTACTTGGTGTTCCTTATGAAAAACAGCGTATTATCACTGCTCACATCGGTAACGGGGGTTCAATTACTGCCATTAAAGATGGAAAGAGTATTGATACTACCATGGGACTTACTCCGGTTGAAGGACTGTTGATGGGTACTCGTTGTGGTGACGTGGACGCTGGTGCTTTGTCTTTCATCATGGATAAAGAGGGGCTGAACGCTGCCGGATTGTCTGATCTGATTAACAAACAGAGTGGTGTGATGGGACTTTCAAGTATTTCGTCTGATATGCGTGAGATTGAAGCTGCGATTGAAGATGGCGACAAGAAAGCAATTTTGACCATGAATGTTTACAATTACCGCATCAAGAAGTATATCGGTGCCTATGCAGCCGCTTTGGGAGGTTTGGATCTCCTTATATTTACAGGCGGTGTAGGTGAAAACCAATGGTCTACACGTACGGCTGTTTGTCGCGACATGGAATTCATGGGCATCAAACTTGATGAGGCAAAGAACGACCATATGCGTGGACAAGAGATGATTATCAGTACGCCCGACAGTAAAGTGACCGTAATGGTTGTTCCAACTGATGAGGAGCTGACTATTGCAAAAGATACACTTGAAATACTAAGCAAAGAGTAGTACTTATTTATTATAAAAAAGAGGGTGAATCACATTTGAGATTCACCCTCTTTTTGTTTATAATATGCTGAATAGTCCCTTGATAACCAGGTTTTATTACCTTTCGGCGATTCTTTTGGGTTTAATATTTAGCCTTATCCTTCAAACTGATCCAGGAACAACGTTGTTCCGTCCCATTCTATATACGAGAAAAACTGCATCCAGTCGCCTCCGATCAGCATACGTGAAGTATGGGTGAGTTGCAGGTCAAGCATAACATGCCGGTGACCGAAGATGAAGAAGTTTATATCCGGATGTGTCTGTAAATAGTCCTTCGAAAAGGCTACCAGGTATTCCGAAGCTTCTCCTTCGTACTTGTCTTCCCTGTCAAGACCGCTTTTACGGCTGCTAAGGGACCATCCCATCGCAAATCCGAAACTCCATCTCGGATGAATACCTGCATATAACCACTGACAGAATTTGTTTCTGAACAGGCTCCTGATAAAACGGAAAGCCAGGCTTCGGTTGTCCACCTCGTCTCCGTGAGCCAGGAAAAAGCGTTTACCCAGCAGGTCGACCGTTATCGGCTCCCGGTGTATAATGGCACCGATCTCCTTTTCAAGGTAATCAAACATCCAGATGTCGTGGTTGCCAATAAAGAAATGTATCTCGATTCCTTTGTCTGAGAGTTCGGCCAGCTTGCCAAGGAAGCGGACGTGTCCTTTAGGTACGACATATTTATATTCATACCAATAGTCGAACATATCTCCCAGCAGATAAAGTGCAGCTGCATCCTCTTTGATGCTATCCAGCCACCTGACCAGCTTGTTCTCTATCGCCCGGGGATCTCTATGAAAACGGGCACCCAGATGAGCATCCGAGATAAAGTATATTTTATTGCCTTTTCCCATTTATGAACGCTTAGAGGAATCCCAGTTCAAGTTTAGCCTCTTCAGACATCATATCCCTATGCCATTCGGGCTCAAAAACCAGGTTTATATCAACGCTTTTAACACCGTCTACACTCTCAACCTTCATTCGTACATCCTCTACGATGAAATCTACCGCCGGACAGTTGGGAGCTGTGAGGGTCATGTCAATGCGAACGTTCTTTTCATCATCGACATCTACTTTATATATTAATCCCAGGTCATATACATTTACAGGGATTTCAGGATCATATACTGTTTTAAGCATCGCTACGATAGCTTCTTCAGTTTGCAGAAATTCGTTATTCATAATGCTACTTTTTTATTAGTGCAAATATACATTAATTCTTCAAATTCTCTCATCAGTCGGAATCAATCGCCCTTCATCAGCATAGCTATAATAACTTCCGTCGCATACAATTATATGGTCAAGAAGTGAGAGATCCATCAGTTTGGCAGATCTATATAGTTTGTGTGTCAGACGGTCGTCGCTCTGACTGGGATGATAGTTGCCCGAGGGGTGGTTGTGACAAAGAATTATACCCGATGCCAGATTGCTAATGGCCGCTTTTAGCATTAATTGGATATCAGCTGTTGTCTCGCCTGTCCCTCCCTGGCTTATTTTTACTTTAACAATTACTTTGGCTGAACGGTTCATGAGTGCAATCCATAATTCTTCGTGCGGAAGATCGCAAAGATGCGGATGAAACAGCTGATAAGCATCGTTGCTACATCTGATTACCGATCTCTGTAGTATTTCGCTCACATTTCTGCGTTTCCCCAATTCCATGGCTGCACAGATGGTAACAGCCTTGGCCTGGCCAATTCCTTTGAATTCGCGCACCAGATCATTAACGGATAGTTTGGCAAGTGAGTTTAGATTGTTATCTGCATGTAACAGGATGCGTTGGGCTAATTGGACGGCACTTTCATTACTGTTCCCAGATCCGATCAGAATGGCAAGAAGTTCGGCATCTGTAAGAGATGATACTCCTTTCTGGAGCATTTTTTCACGTGGCCGGTCTTCGGTAGCCCACGATTTTATTGGAAGGTTGTTGGTTTTTTCAGACATAGTTGATGGTTTTGTGAAAAAAGAAAAGCATAGATGTAATTACACATCTATGCTTTAGTTATATTAGTTTATTCCTTAGCGAACACGACCGAGGTATGAACCGTCGCGTGTGTCGATTTCAATAAATTCACCTTCTGTGATAAACAAAGGAACACGAACTTCTGCACCTGTTTCCACAGTAGCAGGTTTCAATGTGTTGGTTGCAGTGTCTCCTTTAATTCCGGGTTCGGTGTAAGTAACCTGAAGTGTTACCTTTACCGGAAGTTCGCAGGTAAGAACTGTTTCAGTGGCAGCGTGAACCATTGCTTCTACGGTATCTCCCTCTTTCAGGAACTGAACACCATCGATTGTTTCTCCAGGAATGGAGATTTGTTCGAATGTTTCAGGGTGCATAAAATTGTAACCCATTTCGTCCTTGTAAAGGAACTGATAAGGGCGACGCTCGATACGAACCTCTTCAACCTTAACTCCTGAATTCCATGTTTTATCTAAAATGCGACCTGTTGTAACATTTTTTAGTTTGGTTCTTACGAAAGCGGGACCTTTACCTGGTTTTACATGTAAGAATTCAACGATGAAATAGTATGTTCCATCAATATCAAGGCACATGCCATTTCTGAAATCTGCTGTAGTAGCCATAAATATTTTATATAATTAGTTTAATAGTTTATCGAACAGACCGCAAAAGTAGAATTTTTCATTCAATAAAGCAATATTTGTATTCCTTTTCTGAATAAAATAGGTTGCAAATCAATAAAGTAGGGTATCAAAAGAGGGTTAGGAAAGCTTGTACCAGAGGTACGAGAATGGCTGTCATGATTCCCATAATACCAATTGCCAATCCGCTGATTGCTCCTTCAATGGCTCCAATCTGTATAGCTACGGATGTTCCGATGCCGTGAGCAGAGGCTCCAAGGGCTAATCCCTTGGCAATCCGGTTTTCGACACCTAATTTTTTTAGGATGAAAGGACCGGCCATACTACCGAATATTCCAACGGCTACAACTATCACTGCTGTAAGCGATGGGATTCCGCCTGTTTTTTCTGCTATTTCGATGGCGATTGGCGTTGTGACAGATTTAGGCTGGATGGATGCAATCAGTATGTCGCTGGCTCCCATTGCCTTACATATAAGGATGACGCTGATTATCCCTGTCAGCGACCCAACGAATAGGGAGGTAAGGATTGATACGACATTCCCTTTCAGATTTTTCATCTGTTCATAAAGGACATAACCTAAAGCTACAACAGTAGGCCCGAGCATGAAATTAATGATCCTGCTTCCCTCCCGAAAGGTCTCATAAGAGATGCCTGTAATTTGCAAAACCGCGATTATCACCAAAATAGATGTTAGGAGCGGATGAAGCAGACCTATTTTTGTCTTTCTGTAAAGTATCGTCGATGCAACATAGGTTCCAACTACCAGCGTAAGAATAAAAACTTCCGATTCGAGCAGGTTATTCATCTTCTTTTATCTCCTTTCCCATTTTTTGTTGAACAATTCCTACCGTTGCAATAACAAGAACAGTACTTACAACGCATGCCGTTACGATGACAACCCAGTATTCGGAGATGATGCCCAACGCATTCATCAAACCCACTCCGGCGGGGAGGAAAAATATACCCATGTTTTGGGTGAGAAATGTAGATATCTTTTTTACTTTAAGCGGTTTCACCCACCCAGCTACAAGAGCGAGGAAGAGTAATATCATGCCGATAACGCTGCCTGGAATAAAACCTCCAAGGAAATGACTGACAAATTCCCCAGCAAAGAAAAAGAAGAGAATATAAAAAACTTCTATAAGCATAAGCCTCTTTATTAAGTCGTTGCAAATATAACAATATTAAATCAATTTATGTTGTAAAACATGTTTATAGGCGCTAATAATTGTTTATTGTTCACTAGAGGAAGAAAAAACAAAACGCTGATTTTATATTTATTTAATGAATTTTAATACACCAGCAGCCTATATAGCAATAAAAAGGCATATTTTTTTTGCAAACAGGCTGATAATTTGTATATTTGCAAGCGATAAAGAGAAGATGAGGAGGGGGCGGGTAGCCCCCTTCTTTTGTTCTTAACCATATGTATATGATAGAAAAAAGTAAGATTACCCAGTTAGCGGAAGATTATCTGGCTTCCTCAGCCAATTATCTGGTTGATGTTGTGATTAAACCAGGAAACTTGATTGTCGTCGAGATTGATAATGACGATGCAGTGTGTATAGATGATTGTGTGGCTTTGAGCCGTTATCTGGAAGACAATCTGGACCGTGAAGCCGAAGACTTCGAACTGGAGGTTGGTTCAGCAGGCGTAACTTCTCCTTTTAAAGTTCTTCGTCAGTATCTTAAGAATGTGGGGAACGAGGTAGAAGTCTTGTTGAAAAACGGGATAAAACTTACTGGTTTGCTAAAATCGGCTGATGAGAAAGGTATAGTTATTTCCATTGAAAAACAGGTGAAGCCGGAAGGCGCAAAACGGAAAGTTACTGTTCAGGAAGATGTGATTTATACTTTTGATGAAATAAAAAATACAAAATACTTAATACGATTCAAGTAAAATAAGATTATGGCCAAGAAAGAGGAAACAATCAGCATGATTGATACATTAGCAGAATTCAAGGATTTAAAAAATATCGATAAAGACACCATGATCAGCGTTTTGGAGGATTCTTTCCGGAACGTGATTGCAAAGATGTTCGGAACGGACGAAAACTTTGACGTTATTATCAATCCTGAGAAAGGCGACTTTGAAATCTGGAGAAACCGGACGGTTGTGGCTGATGATGAGTTGGAAAACCCAACGTTGCAGATTACACAGACAGAGGCCCGGAAAATTGATGCCGACTGTGAAGTTGGAGAAGAGGTTACTGATGAGGTACACTTCGCTGATTTCGGTCGCAGAGCTATTTTGAATCTTCGTCAAACGCTGGCATCTAAGATTCTTGAATTACAGAAAGATAGTTTGTTTGCAAAATATAAAGATAAAATCGGTCAGATTGTATCTGCAGATGTATATCAGGTTTGGAAAAAAGAAATTTTACTGCTTGATGACGACGGTAACGAATTGTTGTTGCCTAAGACAGAACAGATTCCTTCCGACTTTTATCGTAAAGGAGAGACAGTACGTGCTGTAGTGTTACGGGTTGATAATTTAAACAACAATCCTAAAATTATTCTTTCGAGAACAGCTCCTGTTTTTCTGGAAAGATTGTTTGAATTGGAAGTGCCTGAAATAAACGACGGACTTATCACAATAAAGAGAATTGCCCGCATACCGGGAGAAAGAGCAAAAGTGGCTGTAGAGTCTTATGATGACCGTATCGACCCTGTTGGTGCCTGTGTAGGGATGAAGGGGTCGCGTATTCATGGAATTGTACGCGAGCTTCGCAATGAGAATATTGATGTGATAAACTTTACGTCTAACGTGTCCTTGTTTATTCAACGTGCACTGAGTCCTGCTAAAATATCTTCAATCCGAGTAAGCGAGGATGATAAAAAAGCGGAAGTTTACCTTCGTCCGGAAGAGGTTTCATTGGCCATTGGTAAAGGTGGTCTGAATATCAAGCTGGCATGTATGCTTACAGAATACACAATTGATGTGTTCCGCGACATAGAGGGTGCAGACGAAGAAGATATTTACCTGGATGAGTTCTCTGATGAAATCGATAGCTGGATTATCGATGCACTTAAGAACATTGGTTGCTATACTGCCAAGAACGTGTTGGCTATGAGCCGTGCAGAATTGATCGAACGTGCGGATTTGGAAGAAACAACAGTAGATGAGATACTGGCGGTTCTGTCTGCAGAGTTTGAAGATCAGGATAATGAATAAATAAGTATTACGACAAAGTTAGATATGCCTATAAAATTAATAAATGTAACGAGAGATTTAAATGTGGGAATCACCTCCGTGGTGGAATTCTTACATAAGAAAGGTCATCATGTTGAGAGTAATCCCAACACGAAGATCAGTGATGAACAGTATGCTTTGCTCGTAAATGAGTTTGGAAAAGGATTACATGACGGGAAAGACCGCGATCGGTCATCTTCAGACCGTTTTCAAAAAGATAAACGCAAAGAGGTGATTGAAGAGGTTGGTTCAGCCAAACCAGAAAAATCTTATGAGATTAAGACTGAAATACCTGAAGAATACAAACCCCGTATTGTAACTAAAGGCAAAATCAACCTGGACGAGCCCTTTAAAAAACAGGAACCTCCTGTTGTTAAAGAAGCTCCGGTTATTAAAAAAGAAGAGAAACCTGTCAGACACGAGGTTGCTCCGGAAGTTAAAGTGCAATCAGAGCCTGTTGCTGAAACTACGCCTGTTAAAACTCATTCACCTAAAGAGGAAAGAGTTGTGTCTGAACCAGTGCAAAAAGAGATAGTAGTGGATAAAGTAATAGTCGAAGATAAACAACCGATGCTTAAAGAAACTCCAAAAGATAATCGACCTGAAAAAATAGAAGATAAACCTGTTGAGACACCTTCTGCTGAGACAGAAAACGAATCAGAAGAGGTTTACCGTATTAATACGACCAAGTTTGAGTCGAATATAAAGGTTACCGGAAAGATTGACCTAAATGCACTCAATCAGTCAACTCGTCCCAAAAAGAAGACGAAGGAGGAAAAGAGAAAAGAACGCGACGACAAGCGCTTCCCTGAACGGAAGGTCGTAGTAACACACAAAGGACCTAAGGATGCTTCTTCTCCAAGACCAGCGGCTCCGGTTAAAGTGGGCGATGCTCCTAGACCTGGTGCTCCCGTAAAGGCTGGATCTGGACCTGTAAAACCAGGCGATGATGCAGAAAAGAAGAAACGTAAACGTATCAAGAAAGAACGTGTGGATGTAGCTTCTACTCCCGGTTCAAATAATTTTGCACGTCCCACCTTGCGAAGTGATCAGAAGCCGCGTCTTAAGAAACCGGTAAAGGCAGAAGTAAGCGAAGAGGATGTTCAGAAACAGATAAAGGAAACTTTAGCACGTCTTACCAGTAAGGGAAAAACCAATACAAAGGGTGCGAAATATCGCCGTGATAAGCGTGATGCGGCATCTCGTCGCGAGCACGAACTGCTGGAACAGGAAGAACGCGAAAGCATGGTATTGAAGCTTACGGAGTTTGTAACTGCAAACGACCTGGCCAACATGATGGATGTTCCTGTTACCAAAGTTATCGGTACTTGTATGAGTATCGGTATCATGGTTTCAATCAACCAACGTTTGGATGCTGAAACAATTAATATTGTTGCAGAAGAATTTGGTTTCAAGACGGAATATGTAAGTGCAGAAGTTGTTGAAGCAATCAATGCCGACGAAGAAGATAATGAAGAAGATATGGTAACCCGTCCGCCAATCGTAACAGTGATGGGACACGTTGACCATGGTAAAACTTCGTTGTTGGATAATATCCGTAATGCCAATGTAATTGCCGGTGAAGCCGGAGGTATTACACAGCACATCGGTGCTTATAATGTGAAATTAAAGAGCGGCCGACGAATCACATTCCTGGATACTCCCGGTCACGAGGCATTTACAGCCATGCGTGCACGTGGAGCAAAGGTTACCGATATCGCAATTATCATTGTTGCGGCAGACGATAATGTGATGCCTCAGACAGTTGAAGCGATTAATCACGCTGCAGCGGCCGGCGTACCTATGGTATTTGCTATTAATAAAATAGATAAGCCAAGTGCAAATCCTGAGAAGATCAAGGAAGAGCTGGCTAAAATGAATTACCTGGTTGAAGATTGGGGTGGAAAATACCAGTCGCAGGAAATCTCGGCAAAGAAAGGACTCGGAGTGGAAGAGCTTCTTGAGAAAGTCTTACTGGAAGCCGATATGCTGGATCTGAAAGCCAATCCAAAGAAACGTGCGGTAGGTTCTATTATCGAATCATCCTTGGATAAAGGTCGTGGCTATGTTTCAACCGTTTTGGTAGAATCAGGTACACTTCGCATGGGTGACATCGTATTGGCTGGTACCCATCACGGAAAAATCAAAGCAATGTTCAACGAACGTAATGTTCGCATTGAGGAAGCTAAACCTTCTGAACCTGTATTGATTCTTGGTTTGAATGGTGCTCCTCAGGCAGGAGACACGTTCAACGTACTTGAAACAGAACAGGAAGCCCGCGAGATTGCAACCAGAAGAGAGCAGTTGCAGCGAGAACTTGGTCTGCGTACCCAGAAAATGCTTACTTTGGATGATATCGGACGTCGTATTGCCGTTGGAAACTTCCAGGAACTGAATGTAATTGTGAAGGGCGACGTGGATGGTTCGGTTGAGGCATTGGCCGATTCGCTGATTCGTCTTTCTACTCCTGAAATTCAGGTTAATGTGATACACAAGGCTGTAGGTCAGATTTCAGAGTCGGATGTTGTTTTAGCAGCTGCTTCAAACGCCATCATTATCGGATTCCAGGTTCGTCCGGCTGTTGCCGCCCGTCGCCAGGCTGATAAAGAAGGTGTCGAGATTCGTCTGTATTCAATTATCTACGATGCTATTGAAGAGGTGAAATCGGCTATGGAAGGTATGTTATCACCGGATATCAAGGAGGTTATAACTTCCAACGTAGAAGTACGCGATGTCTTCAAGATTACGAAAGTTGGTACGGTTGCCGGATGTATGGTTAAGGAAGGTAAGATTAAACGTTCTAACAAAATCCGACTCATTCGCGATGGTATCGTAATCTATTCGGGCGATCTTGGCTCATTGAAACGTTATAAAGATGATGTAAAGGAAGTTGCTTTCGGTTACGAATGTGGTCTGAATATTACCAATTACAACGATATCAAGGTTGGAGATATTATCGAATCATATGAAGAAGTGGAAGTAAAGAAAACATTATAATGAATTGGTTGGATATAACATTGGTATGTTTAGCCGGCTTAGGATTTGTGAAAGGCCTGTTTGATGGATTCATCAAACAGGTTGTTTCGCTTCTGGCCCTTGTCCTGGCGATCTATTTTTGTGGACAGATTGCTTTATGGTTTCAGGCATTTTTCATGGAATCGGGTTGGTTCTCTGGAAAAACATCCGTTGTTATGAGCTATATCATTGGTTTTTCTTTGATTGCAGGAGTCATCTCATTGGCAGGCTGGGTTGTGGACAATGTTGTGGACGCCACACCCCTTGGAATATTGAACCACCTTTCAGGAGGAATTCTTGGGGTGCTGATCACGACATTTTTTCTAAGTCTTTTTATCAATTTTTATGAAACTATAGATAAGGAGAACAAATTGATATCTAAACAGACCAAAGAAAATTCCCGCTTCTACTATTTTACCGGCTCTTTAGTCCCCACTCTTTATGCTCCCTTCCATATTTTCGACAAAAATGAACCTGAAAAGGAAGAAGGAAATCTTCTATCGATTTGATTTATGAGGATATAAATCAGCCTATAGGAACAAAATGAGCATAGTGGTTGTTTTTATGTAACATGTAAAGTTTAAGATTAATATATGCAGGATTCAACAGATATTCTTAATGAGGTAACATCCGGCGATTACAAGTACGGTTTTGTTACCAACATAGATACGGAAGTAATACATAAAGGTCTGGACGAAAATACGGTCCGGATTATTTCAGCAAAAAAGAACGAGCCCGAATGGATGCTCGAATTCCGTCTAAGAGCATTCCGCCATTGGCAGACACTCGAAATGCCAACCTGGCCTCACTTATCCATCCCGGAAATCGATTATCAGGATATTATCTATTATGCAGCTCCTAAACAAAAGGAAGGTCCGAAAAGTCTGGATGAAGTAGATCCGGAGTTATTAAAGACTTTTGAAAAGCTGGGTATCCCTTTGCACGAGCGCGCAATGCTGGCCGGAGTATCCGGCATGGCTGTTGATGCCGTAATGGATAGTGTTTCTGTAAAGACTACCTTTAAAGAGACGCTGGCAGAAAAGGGTATCATATTCTGTTCTTTCAGTGAGGCAGTACAGAATCATCCTGATTTGGTACAGAAATACCTGGGAAGTGTCGTTTCTTATCGTGATAACTTCTTTGCAGCCCTGAACTCCGCTGTGTTTAGTGATGGTTCGTTTGTGTTTATTCCTAAGGGCGTTCGCTGTCCAATGGAATTATCAACCTATTTCCGAATCAATGCGGCTAATACCGGACAGTTCGAACGTACGCTTATTGTGGCTGAAGACGATGCCTACGTAAGTTACCTGGAAGGTTGTACCGCACCAATGCGTGACGAGAACCAGCTTCATGCCGCCATTGTAGAGATTATAGCGCTTGAGCGTGCCGAAGTTAAATATTCGACCGTTCAGAACTGGTATCCCGGAGATAAAGAGGGTAAAGGTGGTATTTACAATTTTGTAACCAAACGGGGTCTTTGCAAAGGCGATTTTAGTAAAATATCGTGGACGCAGGTCGAGACCGGTTCAGCTATTACCTGGAAGTACCCCAGTTGCATATTGGCAGGAGATAATTCGGTAGGCGAATTCTATTCGGTTGCCGTTACCAATAACTATCAGCAGGCAGATACCGGAACAAAGATGGTACACCTGGGCCGAAATACGAAAAGCACCATTGTTTCTAAAGGTATTTCTGCCGGTCACAGTCAGAACAGCTACCGTGGATTGGTTAAAATTTCTCCCCGTGCCGAAAATGCACGAAACCACTCCCAGTGTGACAGCCTTCTGCTGAGCGACCACTGCGGTGCACATACATTCCCTTATGCTGATGTGCAAAACGAAACAGCCATTATCGAACACGAGGCAACCACCTCCAAGATCAACGAAGATCAGATCTTCTATTGTAACCAGCGTGGTATTTCAACAGAAGAGGCTGTTGGTCTGATTGTGAATGGTTATGCCCGCGAGGTAATGAATAAACTACCGATGGAGTTTGCGGTGGAGGCCCAGAAGCTTCTCTCAATTTCATTGGAAGGCAGTGTAGGATAATCGGAATAGCAACCTAAATATAGAATTAATAAATATAGTTCAACATATCAATATGTTACAAATAAAAAATTTACATGCCAACATTAATGGCAAAGAGATATTGAAGGGGATCAACCTCACCGTGAAACCCGGAGAAATACATGCAATCATGGGTCCTAACGGATCCGGAAAAAGTACGTTGGCATCGGTTTTAGTAGGTAATCCTGCCTTCGAGGTAACCGAAGGTGAAATAACATTCAACGGAAAAGATATTATGGAACTTTCTCCCGAAGATCGTTCCAGAGAAGGAATGTTTCTGAGTTTCCAGTATCCGGTCGAGATACCGGGTGTAAGTATGGTTAACTTTATGCGTGCCGCTCTTAACGAACACCGTAAATATAACGGACTGGAGCCTGTATCGGCATCCGATTTTCTTAAGCTGATGCGCGAAAAGAGAGCTGTTGTGGAGATGGATACCAAATTGTCCAACCGTTCGGTAAACGAAGGTTTTTCCGGTGGCGAAAAGAAGCGTAACGAAATATTCCAGATGGCCATGCTGGATCCGAAACTTGCCATTCTCGACGAAACAGACAGCGGTCTTGATATCGATGCGCTGCGTATCGTTGCCAACGGTGTGAATCAATTGAAAACACCTCATAACGCTGCCATAGTAATTACACACTACCAGCGTTTGCTCGAGTATATCAAACCGGATGTGGTACATGTTCTTTATAAAGGTCGCATTGTGAAAACTGCAGGTCCGGAACTGGCACTTGAGTTGGAAGAGAAGGGATACGACTGGATTAAGAAAGAAATGGGAGACGAATAATATGGCAGCCGAACAACAATATATCGACCTCTATTCGCAATGTGAAGCCCTGGTGAACCGCCATGCTTCGGAAGTGCTTAACGCACCCCGGAAAAAGGCTTTGGCCGATTTCATCGCCAACGGTTTCCCCAAAGCGAATTCGGAAGATTATAAGTATACCGATGTCGACAAGGCATTTGCGCCCGACTTCGGTCTGAATATTAACAGACTGGATATTCCGGTGAATCCGTACGACGTGTTTCGCTGTGACGTACCTAATCTGAGTACCTGTTTGTATTTTATGGTGAACGACTCGTTTTACGACCGTGTAAAACCTGATGTTAAGTTGCCGGAAGGAGTTTATGCCGGAGGTTTGCTTAACTTCACGAAAGAGCATCCCGAAATTGCAGCCAGGTATTATGCCAAGGCGGCACCTTCCGAAAAGGATGGTATCATCGCCTTGAACACTCTTCTTGCTCAAGATGGTTTCGTGTTGTATGTACCCAAAGGTGTGGTGGTTGAGAAGCCGGTTCAGCTTATCAACGTACTTAGATCCGATGTGGATACAATGGCAAACCGCCGTGTGTTGGTTATCCTGGAAGAAGATTCTCAGGCCAAATTGTTGGTGTGCGAACATACAATGGATCCCAAAAACTTTCTGTCTACCGAAGTCGTTGAAATATTCGCCGCCGAACGCAGCCATTTCGACTACTACAATCTGGAAGAAAGTAACCCAACCACAGCCCGTTTCTCGTCGTTGCATGTTAAACTGGAGGCTCAGGCCAATGTGCTGGTAAACGGTATATCGCTAAACAACGGCATTTCACGCAACAACTATTACGTGGAACTGTTGGGAGAATATGCCGAAGCTACCTTGTGCGGTATGGCCATCATCGACCAGGAGCAGAAGGTGGATACGTACAGCCATGTTACCCATGCAGTCCCCAATTGTACCAGCACCGAACTATTCAAGTACGTGCTTAACGATAAGGCGGTGGGTGCATTCAGCGGTAGAATCCTTGTAAAGGAGGGAGCCCAGAAAACCATGGCGTACCAGACCAACCGGAATCTTAGCTCCAGCCGCGAAGCCCGTATGTATTCGAAACCTCAGTTGGAAATATATGCCGACGATGTTAAGTGCTCTCACGGGATGACAACCGGTCAGCTCGACGAGAATGCCCTGTTCTACATGCGTAGCCGAGGTATACCCGAAGCTGAGGCTCGTATGCTGTTAAGTGTAGCTTTTACAAGCGACGTGATCGATTACGTACGTATGGATGCTCTTAAAGAGAGGTTGCATCATCTTGTGGAAAAACGTTTCCGTGGCGAGCTTGCCAGCTGTGCCGGATGTCGCGGTTGTAAATAATCTGTAGAGAATATCTATAAAATAATAACCCCTTGCTATACGTATCACTACGTTGGCAAGGGGTTTTCTTTGTAAATCAATGAACCTATAATTCCAACACTAACACATCTTTTGCTCCCAGCGTCAGCTCTTTCTGCAGACTAACTACTTTTCCAGTAATCACATCTTTACCCGATGTATATCCTTTCAGGATTTCGTCGTATCTATCAAGAGGAAGCACACTTTCCTTCGCATTTCCGTTCATGATGACAACCACCTGCTTTCCGTTCAGGTTACGTGCGTACACGTATACCCCGTTTTGCGGAACAAAGTGTTTCATCTTACCTTTGGCGATAACCTCGTTGCCTTTTCTCCATTTCAACAACTTCTGCATGTAATTCCAGGCTTCGTTCTGTATATCGGTACGTCCGGAAGCCTCAAACTGATTTACAGCATCACCCGGCCATCCGCCCGGAACATCCAACCGGATATAGCCATCACCCTTTTGTTTGGTCCCGTTCATCAGCAACTCGGTGCCGTAGTAAAATTGCGGTATACCAGGTATGGTAAGCATGAAGGCAATGCCCTGTTTAAATGCATCCAGCTTCTCCGGCATGGCAGGCAAAAAGCGATCGGTGTCATGGTTATCCAGAAATCGCAATACATTGTAAATATCAGCATAGGCGTAATCGTAAGCAAGGTGTTCGTATAGCGCCTGCATACCTCCGGCATCTCCAAAAAATGCAGAATGCGAAAGTCCCATCAAACGGAAGTCCATCACCGACTTCAGCATCGTGTTGCCCCGTTCGTTTAACTTGCTGTCTTTTTGCCAGAAGGCTGTACCCATGGTCTGATTCATCCAGGCTTCACCCACGATATTATAGTCAGGATATTCCCTGTAAATGGCATTGCACCAATCCACCATCATCTTATAATCCGCATAGGGATAGGTGTCTTGTCGTATGCCGTCCACGCCGCTGTATTCTATCCACCAGATACTGTTTTGTATCAGATAAGTCGCCACATGCGGATTCCGTTGGTTCAGGTCGGGCATCGACGGAACAAACCAGCCATCAACCATCCTTTTGGTGTCGTATTCCGAAGCATATGGATCAAAGTACACCTCTTTAACGTGACTGGTTTCTACATACTTGTCCAGGTTGTTAAACCAATCCTTGCTGGGTACGTCTTTCATCCATATGTGATCGCTGCCGCAGTGATTAAAAATCATATCCATCACCACACGCATACCCTTCGCATGCGTCTTGTCGATCAAGCGCACATAATCCTCGTTTGTGCCGAAACGCGGATCCACACGGTAATAATTCGTTGTGGCATAACCGTGATACGAACCACCCTGCATATCGTTTTCGAGAACCGGATTCAGCCAGATGGCAGTCACCCCCAGATCCTCAATATAGTCCAGATGCTTTTCGATACCGGCCAAGTCACCGCCATGACGTGCACTCGGGTCGTTACGGTCGGTTTTGTAGGTAGTCTTCATCACCAGGTTATCGTTTGAAGGATCGCCATTGGCAAAGCGGTCGGGCATAATCAGATACAGCACATCCGACGAGTCGAAACCCTTTATCTTGCATGCATCTTTTTTACGGGCCTTCAACTCGTAAGGCATCTTGATTTGTTTCTTGTCTTTTGTAAAGGTGATATCGAACGTGCCGGGTTGGGCATTTTCTACATCCAGATAAACCAACAGGTAATTGGGACTTTCCAGAGCAACCGAACTTTTAAGTTTCACTCCGGGATAAGAGACCGAGGGACGGAAAGAAGCGATGTTCTCGCCATAAACCATAAGCTGCAGTTCAGGATTTTTCATTCCGCTCCACCAAAAAGCGGGTTCTGCGGTTATTCCTTTAGCCGATAAGAAGCCGGGGAAAAGGAGACAAATGATCAGACTCAGAAGCAGATTTTTTCTCATAATAAAAAATATTAGTTTGTAATGCAAAGGAACTCAATTACAAATATACCGGATAATACCGGATATTCTTTCTATCCTATTTGATTATAACATCAAATGCAATGCAATCGTTTGCAGGAAACTACCTTGTTGATCGTATCCGTTTTACAAATAAACATAGTATCTTTGACAACTGTTATACAGTCAATAAACGAAAGCAACTATGTTAGATATTCAAGCTATCCGTTCGGATTTTCCTATTCTTTCCCGTAAGATATACGGAAAGGATCTGGTTTATCTTGACAACGGAGCCACAACCCAGAAACCTCGTTGCGTTGTGGAAAAGATCGAAGAGGGTTATTACAATGTAAATGCCAATATACACCGTGGGGTGCACTTCCTGAGTCAGGCTGCCACCGAGGCACACGAGGAGGCTCGAAAAACAATCCAGCAATTTCTCAATGCCCGCCATGCCCACGAGATTATACTTACACGGGGTACCACCGAATCCATCAACCTGATTGCATCCTCCTTTACCGATGCATGCATGAATGAGGGCGACGAAGTGATTCTGTCGGTCATGGAACACCATTCCAACATCGTTCCCTGGCAGATACAGGCTGCCAAAAAAGGAATCACCCTCAAGGTGATACCTATCAACGAGCAGGGCGAATTGTGTATGGATACCTACCGGAGTCTGTTCTCAGAACGAACCCGACTGGTTTCCGTAATGCATGTATCCAATGTATTGGGTACGGTAAACCCAGTTAAGGAGATGATTGATATCGCTCACCAGCACGATGTACCGGTACTGATAGACGGAGCACAGTCGGTTCCGCACATCAAGGTAGATGTGCAGGATCTGGATGCCGAGTTCTATGTATTTTCGGCTCATAAGATATACGGACCAACGGGAATAGGTGTGCTTTACGGCAAAGAAGAGTGGTTGGACAAACTTCCTCCCTATCAGGGAGGAGGCGAGATGATCGCCACGGTTTCCTTCGAGAAGACAACCTTCAACGAACTTCCTTTTAAGTTCGAGGCCGGTACACCCGACTATATCGGAAGTACCGCCCTGGCTGAGGCGTTACGCTATGTAAATGCTATCGGACTTGACAACATTGCCGCCTACGAAGACGAGCTGTTGCGCTATGCAACCGAAAGGTTGTCGGCTATCGAGGGATTGCGCATCTACGGCACCTCTTCCCATAAGAGCAGTGTAATCTCTTTCCTTGTAGGAAACATACACCATTACGATATGGGGATGCTGCTGGACAGACTGGGAATTGCGGTCCGCACCGGTCACCATTGCGCTCAACCCCTTATGCAGCATCTGGGCATAGAAGGAACGGTACGTGCATCCTTTGCGTTTTACAACACGAAAGAGGAAATTGATGCGTTGGCTGCTGGTATTGTACGGGTAGCCGGTATGTTTTAATAAAAGGAACGGTACATGTTGGAAGCCTACTATACGAAGGATGTTATCGAGGCCGGATGCGACGAGGCCGGCAGGGGATGTCTGGCCGGTCCGGTATTTGCTGCGGCTGTGATTCTTCCTCCCGATTTTAAGAGTGAACTGTTGAACGACTCCAAGCAGCTGAGTGAGAAAAACAGGTATGCCTTACGCCCGCTTATCGAACAGGAGGCCATCGCCTGGGGGATAGGGGTGGTTACAGCCCCCGAGATTGATGCTATCAATATTCTGAAAGCCTCTTTCCTTGCCATGCACCGGGCCATCGAACAGCTCAAGGTACAACCCCAGGCACTTCTTATCGACGGCAACCGGTTCACTCCTTATAAAGAGATCCCCTTTACCTGCATGGTAAAGGGAGACGGCCGCTTTCTGTCCATCGCCGCCGCATCCATTCTGGCGAAGACCTATCGCGACGACTATATGCTGCAGTTGGCGGAAGAGTACCCGTCTTACGGCTGGCAACAAAATAAGGGTTATCCAACGCGTGCCCACCGCGAAGCGATCAGCAAGCATGGGATAACCCCTTATCACAGAAAAACGTTTACGTTATTGCCTTCGCAACTTACGCTGGATTTCTGATCAGGCCTCTTCCCTGGATTTAAATGCCATGGCGTACAGACGCATCTGCTTCAACATGGCAACCAGTCCGTTTGAACGGGTGGGAGATAAGTGCTCTTTCAATCCGATCTTATCAACAAAATAAAGATCGGCATTCAATATTTCATCGGGCGTATGACTCGAAATAATCTTTATCAGCAGGGATACAATTCCCTTAACAATCACAGCATCGCTTTCGCCCTGGAAATGGATCAACCCATCTGAATAATCGGCTTGCAGCCATACACGGCTCTGGCACCCTTCGATCAGGTTGCTTTCCGTTTTGTATTTGTCGTCCAGCGGAGCCAATGAATTTCCCAATTCAATAAGCAAGGCATATTTGTCCATCCAGTCGTCGAAGGCCGAAAACTCTTCAATAATCTCGTCCTGAATCTCGTTAATCGTCATCTTTTTATATCCATTTATTGATTATATACCACTTGAAGAACCGTTTGTCCCACTGCTTTCAGTGTTTCACGGTCTATATTATCCATTGTATCGTTTTGTGTGTGCCAGTGGGGACCGAAACCATTGTCCGACTCGGGATCGGTATAAATGATGTCGATGCAGGGAATGTTGCGTCCCAGAATCACATACTGATGGTCGTCTGTAATGGCACCACCTTCCGCATTGATAAAAAACTTACCGTATCCTAAATCCCGTGCGGTACTCCAAACCAGTTCCACAATCTGCGGAGCATAACGCATGGATGTCGCCTCCTTGAAGAAGGAGGCATTCTTTGCACCAACCATGTCGAGCAATATACCGAAGTCGGCTTTATACCCTTTCACATGCGGATTCTTTGCCCAGAACTGAGCACCCAGGCACCAGGTGTTTTCTTTATATTCCTTTACAAATTCGGGAGTCCCGTAATCTTCCGCATCAAAGAAGATGATGTCTATACCTATGGCCGGCGACTTAATCGAAAACTGACGGGCCATTTCCAGCAGTACACCTACACCGCTCGCACCATCGTCGGCACCATCTATCGGCTTCTTATGGTTGGCAGGATCCTTGTCATGGTCGGCATACGGACGGCTGTCCCAATGGGCAAACAGCAACACCCGTTTACTGTTCTCCGGATTGTAAGAGCCGATAATGTTTTTAGCCTTCAGCTGCGTGCCGTTATAGGCAGTCAGCGTAGCCTCCTGTTCGTACACCTGTGCCCCGAAACGTTTCAGTTCGCTGGTCAGGTAGTTTCCACAAGCCACATGCGCTTCCGAGTTGGGAACACGCGGACCGAATTTAACCTGATTCTCAACAAACACCCAGGCACTGTCGGCATCAAAAGCCGGTACGTTCTGCTGTTTAACCGGTTGCGATTCCACTTTTGCTGAAGAGGAAGAAGGAGTCTGACTGCAGGATATCATGGCAGCGGCAAATAAGATATATAGCATTTTTGTAAACATAATTCAATTATTTGAAAGTTGATCCACACCGGCAGCCTGTTGCACCGCGTTCATCACACGCAACAAGTTACCACCCCATATCTTTTCAATCTCCGGTTCCGTATATCCCAGTCCCAGAAGTTTAACTGTAATCTGAATCAGTTCGTTGGAAGAACGGCAACCCAACAGTTCACCCCCTCCGTCAAAATCGGAACCGATACCCACATAGTCTACACCCACCAGGTCGGCCACATACCGGATGTGCTCCAGCGCATCGTCGATGCTTGCTTTTGCCGGTTCAGGATTGATAAATTCGTTGTAAAGGCAAATCTGCACCACACCCGCTTTGGCGGCAATGGCACGTATCTGATCGTCGGTCAGGTTTCTCGGATGATCACATAAAGCACGCACCGAAGAGTGCGAAGCGATAACCGGAACCGAACTCTCCTTCATCACATCGTAAAACGTAGCTTCCGAAGCATGAGACACATCCACCATGATTCCCAAACGGTTCATCTCCTTAACCGCCTCTTTCCCAAGAGGACTCAACCCGTTCCACTCCGGTTCACCCACAGCCGAATCACACAGATCGTTGCTGCCGTTGTGACAAAGCGTAATGTAGGTAACCCCTTCCTCTTTGAAACGTTCCAGATTCCTGAGATCCTTTCCCATGGCATAACCGTTTTCCACAGCGATAAAGAAAGCCTTCTTTCCCTCCTTCTTCAGTTGGATGAAGTCGGCAGTATTAGTGGCAACACCCACCCGCTGTTCCTGAAGCGCCACCTGCTCCCGTATCTGGCGGAAACGCCTGAAAGCGAAGTTGGATGCCTCCTGCAGCGACTGGTCATCCCGCTCACCCTGAGCCTGGTAAGCCACCAGAAATGCAGCATCGATATGCCCCATCTCCATCAACGGAAGGTTAACCTTACCGGGGCCTTGCTGACCAATATCAAAGTCCTCGTCAAAAAACTGCGGAGTATCGCAATGCGAATCGATGGAAAGAATCGTGCGGTGTATCGATTTGGCCAGGTTATAAAGCGTAGCCTCCTCTATGTGGAAACGAAACAGTTCGCGCATCAGCTCATCACCTGCGGCAGCCATGGTTTCGGGATGCCACTGCACACTGATAAGCGGATAAAAAGGATAGGCCTCCATCCCCTCGTTGATACCGTCGGACGCTGTGGCATTGGCTTTAAATCCAGGAGCCACCTCCTTTACGGCCTGGTGATGCAGCGAATTCACCTTAATCTTATCCTGGTTGTCCGTCAGAATCCCCAACAGGGAGTTGGGTTCTACTGTAACGGTGTGCGAAGCGAAAGCCTTGTCGTGTTGCTGACTATGCTTGATAGTCTCCGTTGGATGTTGGGTCCGTATATCCTGATACATGGACCCTCCAAAAGCCATGTTGATAAGCTGATGCCCCCTGCAGATCCCGAAAACCGGCATACAGCGGTCGGCCGCCAGCTTCAACAACATAAAATCGTAGGTATCCCTTACAGGATCACCCTCCTGAAGAGCCGGTATCGGTTCTTCCTCCCACATCAGCGGATTAATATCCCCACCGCCGGAAAGAAGCAGTCCGTCCAGTTGAGAAACAATGGCCGACAATGCATCCAAGTTGGTGGTAACCGGAATAAGTACCGGAGCACCTCCGGCATCGGCAACCGACTGAATGTATGTATTATTGATACAGGAAAGCCCCTCCTTCTGATTAGCCGAAACCCCGATCAGCGGCCGTACGTTCTCTCCCCGGGGAGATAGGCCCGCCTCCACTGCCCGGTGCAGTTCGTTAATTGTTAGCAGAAGCGCTTCCCTGTCCATAGTCTTTTAAGCATCAATTCTTGCGTAAGTCGCATTCTCTTCGATAAATTCGCGGCGCGGAGCAACCTCTTCACCCATCAACATGGAGAAGACAAGATCGGCTTCGGCAGCATTATCAATCGTAACCTGACGCAAGGTCCGGTGTTCCGGATTCATAGTCGTATCCCACAACTGGTGGTCGTTCATCTCTCCCAAACCTTTGTATCGTTGTGTATGGATCTGGTTTTCGTTACCGTTACCATAGCGGTCGATAAAGGCCTGACGCTGCTGCTCTGTCCAGCAATACTCTTCCGTTTTACCCTTCTTGCAGAGGTAGAGCGGTGGAGTGGCGATGTACACATAGCCATTCTCGATAAGCGGACGCATGTGGCGGAAAAAGAAAGTAAGAATAAGCGTTGCGATGTGGCTTCCGTCCACGTCGGCATCGGTCATGATTATCACCTTCTGATAACGAAGTTTGGCAATGTTCAGCGCCTTCGAATCCTCTTCGGTTCCGATGGTCACACCCAGTGCCGTATAAATATTGCGTATTTCCTCGCTTTCAAGCACCTTGTGCTGCATAGCCTTCTCCACGTTCAGGATCTTACCACGAAGCGGCAGGATCGCCTGGAAGTTACGGTCGCGGCCCTGTTTAGCCGTTCCACCTGCCGAGTCCCCTTCGACAAGGAACAATTCACACATGGCAGCATCTTTAGACGAGCAGTCGGCCAACTTACCCGGAAGTCCACCTCCCGACAGCGGCGACTTACGCTGTACCATTTCGCGTGCCTTACGGGCAGCGTGACGAGCCGTAGCGGCCAGAATCACCTTGTCAACAATAATCTTTGCCTCCTTGGGATGCTCTTCCAGGTAATTACCCAGCGCCTCACCGATTGCCATATCCACAGCACCCATCACCTCGTTGTTACCAAGTTTGGTTTTGGTCTGTCCCTCAAACTGAGGCTCGGCCACCTTGATAGAGATAACAGCCGTCAACCCCTCGCGGAAGTCGTCACCCTGAATATCCACCTTCACCTTATCCAGCATCTTCGAATCTTCCGCATACTTTTTCAGTGTACGGGTAAGACCTCTGCGGAAACCTGCCAGGTGAGTACCCCCTTCAATGGTGTTGATATTGTTAACGTACGAATATACATTCTCGTTGTAAGAGGTGTTGTAAGTCATCGCCACTTCCACAGGAATACCCTGTTTTTCGGTAATGATATGGATGCTATTATCCACCAGCTTTTCTTTGGTGCGGTCCAGGTAGCGAACAAACTCCTTCAAACCCTCATCCGAATGGAATGTTTCGGTCTTAAAAGTACCATCTTCCTTAGGCGAGCGTTTGTCGGTCAGCGTAAGGGTGATACCCGCATTCAGGTAAGAAAGTTCCCGCAGGCGGTCGGCCAACGTCTTGTACTGATAGTCGGTTGTGGTAAAAATGGAACCATCCGGTTTAAAGGTGATCTTAGTACCTGTAACAGTAGACGTTCCTACAACCTGCACTTCGTGCAGCGGCTTTCCGCAAGAATACTCCTGCATATACAGGTTGCCGTTACGACGTACTTCGGCCTTCATGTAAGACGACAATGCGTTTACACACGAAACACCTACACCATGCAAACCTCCGGAAACCTTGTATGAATCTTTGTCGAATTTACCACCGGCATGTAAAACGGTAAGTACCACCTCCAATGCCGATTTGTTTTCTTTCTCATGAAAATCAACAGGAATACCACGTCCGTTGTCAGCTACAGAAATTGAATTGTCTTCGTTAATAACCACATCAATCTTGTTGCAATGACCGGCCATGGCCTCGTCGATAGAGTTGTCTACTACTTCATACACCAGGTGATGCAGACCTTTTTCACTGATGTCGCCAATATACATGGCAGGTCTTTTTCGTACAGCTTCTAACCCTTCAAGCACCTGAATACTATCCGCTGAATAGGAGCCGGACGTATTCTTTAATTCTTCACTCATGAGTTTGTTTTTATTTTAATTCTGTTAGTATCTTTCTTCTATCAAAAAACTAACAAATGTAGTGATAATAATTGACTTGGCATAAGGCGGAGATGTGAAAAATAGTGTAAAATGGGTAAGCTTCCGAAATGCAGGGGAGGGTGGGGTATAGATACGAAAAAAGCCGGATCAATTTGATCCAGCTTATGCTTTCGGTAGCCCATAGGGGAATCGAACCCCTCTTTCAAGAATGAAAATCTTGCGTCCTAACCGATAGACGAATGGGCCATTCAGGTTTAAAACCGGATACAATAATCCGGATTCTACTTTAAAAGCAGTAAACCTTTATTATGCTATAGCAAGTTTGCTAACGTGCTTAGACAGTTTTGATTTCAAGTTGCCAGCCTTATTCTTGTGAATAACGTTCTTCTTGGCAAGCTTATCCAGCATTGAGCAAACTCTAGGATATAAAGCCTGTGCTTCAGCTTTGTCCAATGTGTTGCGTAAAGCCTTCACAGCATTTCTTGCAGTTTTTGCATAATATCTGTTGTGCAAACGCTTTTTATCGGTCTGTCTGATTCTCTTGATTGATGATTGATGATTTGCCATTTTTTAGCTATCCTCTTTAATTTTTTTAATCTTGTTTATTGTAGCCCATAGGGGAATCGAACCCCTCTTTCAAGAATGAAAATCTTGCGTCCTAACCGATAGACGAATGGGCCATCATGTCAAAGTGCTATTTTTCAAGCGCTTTGGGGAAGCGTTTCCCTGATTGCGAGTGCAAAGATAGATCATCTGTCCGAACTACCAAAACATTTGAACAGAAATTTTAATATAAATGAACATTTTAACTTCTATTTAGAACCCATGTCCTGCAGGTTAATCTCCAGTGCTTTTACTGAAATGTTTATCTCCCAGATACATACGCATAAAGAAGCTGCCAAAAGCAGTAGTCCGATTCCGAATATATAAGCTGCCGCAATTTGCCACGACACATAGATAAGGAACATGGCGAGCACACAAAACAGCAGACTAAGGAGTCCGAGTATCTGCATCGAGCGGGTAAGGTAGAGTCTTTTTTTAAGATTTGCAATCTGCGCCACTGCTTTCAGGTCCGGATGTTCCCTGTATTTGTCCTGCAAGGTACGCACCAGCTGGGCGTACGACAGAAACCGGTTGGTATAGGCAAGTAAAATAAGCGAAATGGCCGAAAACAGCAACGCCGGATCGGTAAGCGTAAGTTCAAACATCTTCCTTCTTTTTTAATCGATTGCTATAATAACTGTTTTGGATGGGTTTTGGTTTACAGTTTTTATATCTTTGTGAACGAAAAGAGAAAAAGTATGCTTTACAAGACCCGGGGAATCGTGCTTCATTCCATCCCCTACAACGACAAGTACTCCATTATATATATGTACACGGAATCTTTTGGCCGCGTAGCATACCTGGTGTCCCGCACCCGTGGTAAGAAAAGCAACCTTTCCAGGGCACTGTTCATGCCCCTTTCAGTGTTGGAGATGGAGGTAGACCATAAACATAACCGCGACCTGCACCGGGTGCGCGAAACCAAGAGCTGCTTTCCCATCAACGAACTCTCGTCTCATCCGGTAAAGAATGTACTGGCCCTGTTCTTGTCGGAGGTCCTCTTCCGGGTCGTGAAGGAGACCGAGCCGGACGCTCGTCTCTTCGAGTTCCTGTATCAGTCGGTTCAACTGCTGGAGCTGTCAGACAAAGGGCTGGCCAACTTCCACCTGGTCTTTTTACTGCGCCTGCTGCATTACCTGGGGATATTCCCCAACTCGGAATCCATCGTCCAAAACAGCTACTTCGATATGCTTAACGGTGTATTTGTACCGGAGATACCTATGCACAAACATTACCTGGACAAGCCCGAAAGCGACGCATTCGCCACCCTGCTCCGCATGAGCTACGAAAACATGGCCTACTACCATTTCTCGCGCCACGATCGTACGCAGATTATCCAGCGCATCCTCGAATATTACCGGTTGCATCTGCCTGAATTTCCGGAAATTAAATCCCTGGCGGTGATGCACACGCTTTTCGATTAGCAGAATAGTTCGCTAATGTTTGCCTGTTAAAGGAAAAGATTATACTTTTGTACTCCAAATACAGCGGCTCTGTAGTTCAATGGATAGAACAAAAGTTTCCTAAACTTTAGATCCGGGTTCGATTCCCGGCGGAGCTACTCTTTTTGAATTTGCACTCCTTAAAACGTCTGAAAAAGAATCTGTACAGATTCTTTTTCAGACGTTTTTTGTTTTAGGGCTTTATGATAAGCAACGAAAAGTAGGGAAAGCCACTCCCGGCAATCTCCTCCCGTTTATCCGAATAGTATTCCTTTGCCGTACCCACCTGTTCGAAATAATGATACTGATAACCGTCGTGCTCCTGTATAAAGGCAGGCAACATCCCGGCGCATTGCGATAATTTCATAATCACCACCGTTACACCGCTGGTAAGATACCCGTCCAGCTCCTCGGCGGTAACCACCCCCGGCAGCACCACCAGTTTCTCTTCCTGTTTAACTACATGGATGCCGCCCAATGCCCCGGCCGCAATAAAGGCAGGCACACCGGCAACACGATGGGAAGTCAGTCCGGCATCCTTCAGCCTGTCTTGTATATAATGTATGGACGAATAGAATCCCGCATCCCCTTCGGCAACGATGGCAATCTTTTTTTGTCCGTCGTACAACTTCACCACCTCCTCGTATACCCCGTCATAGGCCTGATGGGCCAGACTGCGGTCCTTGCTCATGGGCAGGATGAAAGGGCATAAAGCCGACTCCGGGATGTCCAGTGCCCGGAGGATATCGGCGGCACGCGAAATCACCTCTCCCTGCCGGGTGCGGGTAGCCGGATAAAAGATTGAATGAGACTGCCGGAGGATATTCAGCGCCTTCAGCGTGATCAGTTCGGGGTCGCCCGGACCCAGTGAAACGAAATATACGGGAGTTTGCATAAGCCGACTTACTTCTTGTTTAGGGACGCAAAATTGGATAAAATGCGCCAGACAAACAAGTATAATATTTATCTTTGTCCGTAAATAACAAATTATATCTTTATGAAGCTATTCCTTGCCGGTCTGTGTTTTGCTGCACTATTGTTGATAACCGGCTGCCACTCAAATACGAAAGGAACCGAGGTGCAGTCGGCTTCCGCCCTGCAGGATACCACCTCTTCATCCCTCAATCCGCACCACGCAACCGGGTTTAAGGTTACCGAAGGCAACGGCTACCACCTGCTCGATATACAGGATCCGCAGCACGAAGAAGGTACCTCCTACCATTTTGCTTTGGTGCCGAGGGGAACCAAACCCGAAGGCATTCCGGCCGACTATACCGTAATCGAAACGCCGGTGCGCAGTGTAATCTGCATGACCGCCCTTCAGCTGTCCAACTTCATCACCCTGGAGGCGTTGGACCGGGTAATCGGCATCACCAGCAGCCGTTTTCTGTTCAACAAGGAGATGAAACAGCGGCTTAAAGAGGGAACAACGAAAAAGATAGGCATGGAGGGAAACTTCGATGCCGAGGTAATTATACAGGCCAATCCGGACCTGATCCTGATCTCGCCCTTCAAACGCGGCGGATACGATTCGCTCAAGGAGCTGGGTATTCCTTTGCTGCCCCATCTGGGATACAAAGAGATGACACCCCTGGGTCAGGCCGAGTGGATCAAATGCATGGGACTGCTGGTGGGCTTGGAAAGCGAGGCCATCGCCCGGTTCGAAACCATCGAAAAACGTTACAACGAATTATTGCAGCTTACCGCCGGTGTTAAAAAGCGTCCGGTCGTGTTCAGCGGCGAACTACGGGGCGGCAACTGGTATGCCGTGGGCGGCAAAAGTTTCCTTGCCCAGCTGTTCCGCGATGCGGGAGCCGACTACTTCCTGAAGGATGACACCCGTTCGGGCGGGGTTACGCTGGACTTCGAGACTGTTTATAGTCAGGCGGACAAAGCCGACTTCTGGCGGATACTGAACAGCTATCCCGGCGAATTCTCCTATAACGCCCTCAAAGCAGAAGATTCGCGGTATGCCGACTTTCGGGCTTTCCGCGAAAAGGGGGTGGTTTACTGCAACCTGCGCGAAAGGGCCTTTTACGAATCGTCGCCCACACAACCCGAAGTGGTACTGGCCGATCTGATCCGGGCGTTCCATCCGGACCTGCTGCCCGATCATTCTCCGGTTTATTACGAACTGATAAAATAAGCCGGCATGAAGCGACCTACCACCCTGTTCATGCTGTTGATTGTGGCATCCGTCTTTCTGTTCTTCATGCTTAACCTGCTGTTGGGCTCGGTTGCCATTCCCCTTAAGTCGGTTTGGCATATCTTGATGCACACCGGCGACGAACCGCAGGTGTGGCAGAACATCATCCTTAAGTCGCGGGTGCCGCAGTCGCTCACCGCCCTTGTGGCAGGAGCGGGACTGGCCATCAGCGGGCTGCAGATGCAGACCGTATTCCGCAATCCCCTGGCAGGTCCCTCGGTATTGGGTATCAGCTCCGGAGCCAGTCTGGGGGTAGCCTTCGTGGTACTGCTGTCCGGCAGTCTGGGCGGGGTAGCCCTCAGCAAACTTGGTTATGTAGGCGAAATCGCCTTGTCGGTCGCCGCCATTGCCGGTGCCCTCTCCATCATGGCCCTCATTGTTTACGTATCGCAGAAGGTGAAGGGCAACGTCACCCTGCTAATCATCGGAGTGATGATCGGCTATGTGGCCAACGCCATAATCGGGGTGCTGAAGTATTTCAGCGTGGAAGAGGATATCCGGGCGTATGTAATATGGGGACTGGGCAGCTTTTCGCGGGTGTCGGGCGATCAGGTCATCCTCTTCGTCATCCTCATGTCGGCGCTTATCCCGCTCTCCTTCCTGCTTATCAAAACAATGAACCTCATGTTGCTGGGTGATGGCTATGCACGTAACCTGGGACTAAACATACGGCGTTCCCGACTGCTGGTAATCACCTCGTCGGGTGTACTGGTCGCCATCGTAACAGCCTACTGCGGACCGATAGTCTTCCTTGGTCTGGCGGTTCCGCACCTGTGCCGGGCCATCTTCCATACCTCGGACCACCGCATCCTGATGCCCGCCGTATTATTTGCCGGAGCCTCCCTTGCACTGGTCTGCAACCTCATTGCCCGCATGCCGGGACTGGAAGGAGCGCTGCCCGTCAATTCGGTGACTGCCCTGGTGGGTGCACCCGTGGTAGCCTCGGTATTATTTAGAAAACGTAAAGACGACCTCAATGAGTAAGCACGCAAATTTACATACCATCCAGCTCTGTTCCCTTTCCATAGGCTATGCCGGAAAGAAGCAGACCAAAGTTGTGGCACAAGATATAAACGCATCCATCCACGGAGGCGAACTTACCTGCCTGCTGGGAGCCAACGGGGCAGGCAAATCCACCCTGCTGCGCACACTTTCTGCCTTCCAGCCCAAGCTGAATGGGCAGACCCGGGTGATGGGGAAGGAGATAGGCTTGTATACCGATAAGGAGCTGGCCACCATAATAGGTGTGGTGCTGACCGATAAATGCGATGTACGCAATATGACTGTTGAGGAGTTGGTGGGCATGGGGCGTAGTCCCTATACCGGCTTCTGGGGCAGGTTGCGGGGCCGCGACCGCGAGATCGTGAAAGAATCCATCTCGCTGGTCAAGATCGAGAACCTTACCCACCGGATGGTACATACCCTGAGCGACGGCGAAAGACAGAAGGTGATGATTGCCAAAGTACTGGCACAGGAAACGCCGGTAATCTTCCTGGACGAACCCACCGCCTTCCTCGATTTTCCCAGTAAGGTGGAGATCATGCAACTGCTGCACCGCCTTACGCGGCAGACAGGCAAAACCATTTTCCTGTCCACCCACGATATGGAGCTGGCCTTGCAGTTGGCGGACAAGATCTGGCTGATGGACAAGGAGGGAGGTATTGCCACCGGCACCCCCGAAGACCTGTCGCTGGACGGCAGCCTGAGCGGATTCTTTGCCCGCAAAGGCATAGTATTCGATACCGAGATAGGCCTGTTCCGCATAGACAACCAATACGACGCACAGATCCGGTTAACCGGTCACGGACAGAAATTCGCCATGGCCCGCAAAGCCCTGCAGCGTAACGGAATATTAGCCGGACGAACCCTCGAATCTGACTACTACATTGAAACCGCCAACCTGCAAACCCCCGGCTATGTGTTCTGCACCCCTACGGGAGTCCGCATACCCGTTGCCACCATCGAAGCCCTGCTCGAAACGGTGGAACAATACCGCACCCAGCTGCAACCAACCCATTAAAACCGATTTATACGAAAACCATCTGTCATCTATCATTTATTGCCCCCAAACCCTTTCCAGGCCTACGTTCCGAAGCTGACAGATGCCCTGTGACAGATCCATTTCATCTGTCATCTGTCATTGGTATTCTGGCGCAGCATATATAAAACATTCTTCCCGTAGCCTAGTTTCTCTACTTTTTCAGCATTTATAAGAGCACGTAAATCACTCATGGTACTAAAATGCGAACACTGATTGAAGGCACAACATTGCGAGGAGGTAACTGTACGATTGGATTGAAGGTAGTTCTGTATATGCTTCATCCGTTGTTCGGCCGAAAAACGTTGTTTTTTCTTTGAAGGTTCCCGCTCCAGGGTCATTGACTTCAGACTATCCTTCATCTTAGCCGAGCAACGGAAATTCACGTTTTTGAAACGGACCGAAGCCGACCGTATCTGTTTATCACTGGTAACCCCTTTGGGGCACTCCAGCGAGACCGAGTAGTACCCTAGCTCTTCCAGATTCACATTCTCCCCATTTTTGAGGCGGCGTATAATCACCTCACTAAAACTAGTCAGCAACCCTTTGATGTCCCCCGGCGAAAAAGAAGAGATAGTTGAAATCTCTTCTGCCAGATCATCCATCGTAGCCGTACGCGAAGCAACGATACGCGCATGCAACTCAGTAACACCCTCTTTCCTCGACGCAGGAGGATTCTCAACCAACCGATATTTAGCACTCATTCAATTATAAAGTATTAGAAACAATGTAACAATCTAATTCCGAAACAACGAACAACTATCCGGTAGCCACTTGATATCCTTGCAGTATGCAGCTGCCTACTGCAAGTTACCCAGCGGTAAAACTTCCAGTATGCAGCTGCATACTGAATAGCAGTTCGTAAGCAAAGATACTAAACCCAACCGGGAAAACCTTACTTTATCGTATAGTAATGGCTTATTTGGCTTATTTTGTTCAAATAATATATATTGATTAATGGTTTAGCAATGCAAAGTTTCTATCTTTATGGCAAAATAGATAAAATTTAAACTTGATTGATATATCTGTGTAAAGATGGAACATTCTCCTAAACACTATAATTTCTCTTTTACTGCAGGTGCCGCTTTATTACAAGAAACGGTTACCATCGCTCAGACACTTTTGGAAACCAATTTCGATTGGGACAAAACGAAACAAGAAATTAACAACAACAATTTGCTTCAAAAAGATAAAAGGCAAACCAGTACGCGTCAGTTTTCCTTGGTGAAGTTTCGGTTGGAGCAACTCTCCAAACAACAAATTAAGATGCTCTGTTCGGAATCCATGCCGGACAAGAAAATCATGGTAATTCTTTCAATTATTAAGTCTCATCCATTGGTATTCGATTTTATTGCAGAGACCATTCGATCCAAATATTTTGCGTTCGATTATAAGTTGACCTATGCCGACTATAATGCATTTATCAACGAAAAACAGGCGGAGCATCCGGAACTAAACAGCATAACCGAGGGTACTGCAAAAAAGATACGGCAGATGGTATTTAAAATTCTTGAGCAGACAGAGCTGATCGATTCGGTTAAATCCGGTACTATCAAGAAGCCGTATGTTTCACCCCAATTGGAACAGGTAATAGTAAAAGATAATCCTTTTTTACTGGCAGCCCTGCTTTACAACAACGAAGAAATTATATTAGCAACCCAAAAACACCATGCGTAAAAAGGTCAACATAGGTCAGCTTTTTGAGGAAACTTTTCTCAAATTGTCTTCTCCAACCTTTGGAGAAGGGCTGGGTGGCGAACTGCCCATATATATTCAGCCCGTACCCATCGAACAATATGATGAAGTAGAAATACAGATCCCTTTTCTTATTAAACGGCTCAACGAAGTAAATAAATCAACCATCGAGATTAACCTGTACAATCTATGTATTGAAATGTTACGGGAGAGTGATACGTTGGATATCATTTTGGAATCCGAAAAAGAGATCGATCATCAAATATTGGTAGAGACATTGGATAGCATCTTGAATATTGACGATGTTATTCAAAAAATTGTAAACCAGATAGAAGCTAGTAACCAGGTTCCATCCATTGTAGTATTTACAGGGGTTGGCAATGCGTACCCCATGCTGCGTTCGCATTCAATACTGAATAATATTCATGGATTAGCTGGAGATATACGCTTTGTTTTAATTTTCCCCGGTAGTTATAACAACCAGCAACTTTCGCTTTTTGACTGTATTCACGATGAAAATTATTACCGGGCCCATAATTTGAATAATGTTACCCGAGAAATATAAATGCCTTATGAAACAACAAAATATTTACTTAAAAGACATCACCCGCCATATTGAAGGAGTGATTAAAGCTGGTGACGAGAACAACATCAGTACCGAAATAAATGAATATGTAATTACAGCCGAACTGGCAGGTAAGAGTAAACCCGGCGGTATGTTACCCGGATTATTCAACCAATTGGCTCAACAGAATTTTAATCAATGCGTGTGGATCTCGGGCGACTTTGGAAGCGGTAAATCTCATTTGCTGAAAATCCTTTCGTACGTTCTTGAGAACCGCTTGGTAGATAACAACTATTGTGCGGAGCTTTTTGCCGAAAAAGCAAAGGATATCGACTTTGAATTGGAAGGAAATATCAGGCGGGCTGCCAAAATACCCACACAATGTATTTTGTTTAATATACAGGCTAACCATGACGGGATAGCCAGCAACATTAAAATTGATCCCATATTGAATGTTTTTCTTAAAGTGTTCAATGAAAAGTTGGGATACGATAAAACCAAGCCTGCCCTGGCAGAAATAGAACGCCATATCGACCGGAAAGGTAAGTTGCAATTTTTGTATGATGAATATCGCCGCAGGTTTGGCAAAGAATGGATTGAAGCACGTAAAAATACGGCTTTACAGCCACAGAAACTAGGTGAGATTTATGCCGAAATTGAAGGTGTTTCAGTAGAAAGTGCCACCCAGACCATACAAGATGCCTTTAAAACCTATACGCTGGATATTGATGGTTTTGCCGATATGATTAAAGCCTATCTGGATACACAAACAGTTGGCTCACGTTTGATATTTTGTGTGGACGAAGTGGGGCAATTCATCGCTAACGATGTGCAACGGATGCTTAGTTTGCAAACCATAGCCGAAGCGCTTGTAACCAAAACCGCCGGGCGTGCTTTTATGATGGTTACTTCGCAGGTAGATATTAATGCAACGATAGGCGATTTGAATAAGCAACAGAAACACGACTTTTCACGTATACAGGGGCGTTTCAGTTTGAAAATTCCTTTGACCAGTGCCAACGCCGACGAGGTGATTCAAAAACGTATTTTGTTGAAAAACGAAGCGGGAAACGAATACCTGGCTAAGGTGTTTGAACGGGAACAAAACAATATCAAGGTGTTTTTTAATTTTGGCGAAAGCAGTCAATTCAAAACGGAATACCGTACGGTACAGCGGTTTCAAAATACATTCCCGTTTATGGCGTATCAGTTTGATCTGTTGCAGCAATCCATTATCGAACTAAATAAAAACAATGCTTTTATTGGAAATCAGCAATCGGTGGGCGAACGGTCTATGTTGGCCATTACCCAACAGATAGCCAAAGAATATAAAGACAAGGATTTGGACCATTTTGTTCAGTTTGGCGATATGTTTACAGGTATCCGCGACATTCTGCAGGTAAAAATTCAAAGCGATATTCTGCAGGCCGAACGCTCATTGGGTAACGAGTTGGCATTGAAGGTGCTAAAGGCTCTATTCCTGGTTAAATATGTAAAAGGATTCCACTCTACAGTAGATAATATCACTAAAATTATGTTGCCTACCTTCCATGTAGATTTTATTGAATTCAAAGAACAGATACAGGTTGCATTAAATAAACTCGAGCAACAATCCTATATCGAAAGAGCTGCAGGAGACGAATATCACTTTCTTACCAACGAAGAGAAAGATATAGAGAATGCGATTAAAAGTACCGATCTTGCTCCGGATGCAGCAGGGAAAGAGCTGTCTAAAATCTTGTTTACTGAAATATACAGTGAACCCAAAATTCGCATTAACAACAACACCCGGCTTAACTATTCATACGGACGATTTATCGATGAGGTGCAAGACGGAAGGGAACAAGATTTTTATCTGCATTTCTTTACGCCCATGGCAGAAAATCAATATACGGATAGTGCCACTTTGCTGATAAAGTCCATGCAATATTCAAGCCATTTGATTGTAGCTTTGGGCGAAGACAAAACGTTGGGACGCGACTTGATAATGTATTTAAAAGCAGAGAAATGTTTGAATTTCATTCAGTCGGCTGCAGCCGACGAGTACAAAAGGCAAATTATAATTGACAAGCGCAAGCTAAATGCCGAGCGCCGTCGCGAGGTTGTACTTCGCATGCAGGAATTAATCTCGGACGCACGTTTGTATATTGCCGGACAAGAACTTACAGATATCACAGCACGCGATATACGCCTTCGTATTTCGGGAGGTCTGCAACAGTTGGTAACAAGTGTATATACTAATTTACGTCTGCTTACTAAAGATTACGACGAAAATACCCTCCGCACCATATGTAACGATAGTCACGCAACCGATGCTTTTGGCTATCAGCTGGAAGAGTGCGACAGCGAAGTGCTTGGTTTTATAAACCGCAACAAACAAAACAGTGTGCGAAGCACGGTAAAAGGGGTGGTAGATTTATTCAAATCGAAACCTTACGGCTGGTACGACCTGGCTACGGTTTGTATTCTGGCCAAGCTCTTTAAGATGAATAAGCTTTCGTTTCGGTACGATGGCTCTATGCTGGAAGATCGCGATTTGGTAAACTACCTTACAGCATCTGCCCGTCAGGCAAATATCATAATAGACTTGGAGGAAGCCATCCCCGAATCGCAGGTGCGCAAATTGAAAACCCTTTTCCAGAATTATTTTGGCAGACCTTGTACTCAAACGGAGGCTAAAGCGATTCATAAAGAGTTTATAGAGGCACTTGCTGTAGTAAACGCTGAGCTTTTATCATTAAAAAATCGTTATCATTATAAATTTACCGATTCGCTTATTCAGCCCATCGATCAACTACAAGCCTATTGTAAGTTTACCCACCCGTATGTTTATACTCATTTGCAGCAGGTAGAGGATAAATTGCTTGATGACAAAGAAGACATTCTGGATCCGGTTACAAATTTCGTAAACGGCCCCCAGTTTGCTATTTTTGAACAGATTGTGGCTATTAAACAAGGGAATCAAGCAAATCTGAAATATGTAGACGAACAGCTGAAAGAGACTATCGAAAAGGTATATGTATCACCAAAACCGTGGACATTAATGAAGGATGCCCGCGAAGCGGTTGATCAGATTGCAAAAGAAATTGAAGAGCGGCGGGGAAAAGAAAAGCAGCAAACATTAGCAGCCATTCAAGACAAGAAATCGGCTTTGCAAAGTCTGGATGCCTTCCATAGTTTGGAAAAAGATAAACAATCCCAATTGATACAAGCCTACGAACATCTGGAAGTGAGCCTTAACACAGAACGCTATGTTGGGAATATCATAACTACCCGCACGTATCAGCTGGCAGAAACCCATACCTTTTGCATTGAAAAACTAAATGACTGGACGGCTCTGAATGTGGCAGAACACAATGAGCCCTATATCGTGAAAAATAAACAAGTTGGAGATAAAACACCGGATATTGATGTTGCCGATTCTTCCAAACAAAAGCCCCGTATTACCGTACAACGCGAAAAAGCCCTGAATGTACCCTTCAGCAAAAGGGTGCTGTCTACTCCGCAAGACGTAGATGCTTATGTAAATGCAATACGTGAGAATATGATGAAGATTATCAACGACGACAAGAGCATTATGCTTTAGTTTATGTAACTATTATACGCATGAATACCAACGCACTAAAAATATTTGCACAGCAAACACGAAAGAAGCTTCGCGAACTGGTTCAAACCAAATTAAAGCTTGTACTAACTACAGACTCCGCGGAGCTGCGCGGCCGCGAAAAAGATATTGAAACGCTTAAAACTAAGATTGCTCTCAGCGGAGAAGATGCCGTGGTGGAAGAGGTAGCCTACACCTGGTTTAACCGCGTGATGGCATTCCGCTTTATGGATGCTAACGGCTATACTAATCCCCGAATTGTAACCCCTGCCGAAGGACAACAACGTCCCGAAATTTTACAAGACGCACTAAGCGGCTCTGTACTGGAGGAGTTGTTTATATCTGTGGATGAGGTAAACGATCTGTTGAGTGGTCGTACCGGGGTTGCCGATCCTCAAGCGGCACTTTATCGCCGTTTGTTGGTGGCAGAATGTAACCGTTGGGGCGAAGTGATGCCCTTCCTGTTTGAACGAATTGCCGATTATACCGAACTGCTCTTGCCAGACGACCTGCTTTCCGAACGCAGTTTTGTAACCGACATACGCCAAGGGATGAGTGACGACGATTGCCAGGATGTTGAAATTATTGGTTGGCTATATCAGTTTTACGTCAGTGAAGAAAACGAGAGATTGATACAATCCAAAAAGAAATACAAAAGAGAAGAATTGGCTCCTGCTTCACAGTTATTTACACCCGAATGGATAGTCCGATATATGGTAGATAATACGTTGGGACAATATTGGAGTGAAATGTATCCAGATAGTAATTTAGCGGACACGTTGGAATTTTATATCACTCCGGATGATGTTTCGGTTTTGCCAAAACGTAAAATAAAACCGATTGAGGAAATAAAATTTTATGATCCCTGCGTAGGTTCTGCACATATTTTGAGTTATGCGTTTGATGTCTTTTATAAGATGTACGAGGAGTTGGGATATAGCCATTCAGAGATACCAAAATTAATTATCGAAAATAATCTTTGGGGGACTGATATTGACCCTCGTGCTGCACAGCTATCATCCTTTGTCCTTTCAATGAAAGGACGCAAATGTTATAACCGCTTGTTTCGTAAAGGGGTAATGCCTAATATTACTTACTATCGTGACTTCGAAGAGGATGAAAAGTTTGGTCAGGCTGCAAGTCTGGGATCATTGATTACAGTCACTGAAGATGATGTTGCCGAACGGAATGTATCATCACAAGAGATTGATTTATTTAATCAACGATATGAATCCGAGCATTTGAATAAACTGTATCAGATTTTAGGACAAAGATATGATTTAGTTGTAACTAATCCACCTTACATTTCTTCATCTCGGATGGACGATACAACAAAATCTTATGTGGAGGCCAATTATCCAGAAACAAAATCGGATTTATTTGCTACGTTCGTGTTTCGATGTTTAGAGCTTTGTAATCCCGACGGATTAACAGGTTATATGACCCCATTTGTGTGGATGTTTATATCCAGTTACGAGCAAATGCGTAAAAGATTAATAGAAGATCATTTTATTAATAATCTGGTTCAGCTTGAATATTCTGGATTTGATGGAGCAACTGTTCCTATCTGTACTTTTACAATTCGCAATAAACCACTGAATGCCAAAGGTTGTTACATCCGTCTAAACGATTTTAAAGGATCTCAAAATCAAGCACCTAAAACACTGGAAGCTATTCAAAACAGAAATTGTGGATGGTTCTTTACTGCAAACCAAAATGAATTTGAAAAGATTCCAGGAAGTCCTATTGGGTATTGGGTGTCAAATTCAGCAATTTTAAATTTTAAAAAAGGAGTAGTTCTTGATAAATTATGTACGATGAGACAAGGTATGGCTTCTGGTGATAATAATAGATTTATAAGGGATTGGTTTGAAGTGGAAATTAGAAAGTGTAATTTCAATGCAACTAACAAAAATAATGCGTTTCAATCTGGCTGTAAGTGGTTTCCAATAGATAAAGGTGGAGGATTTAGAAAATGGTATGGATTAAACGAAAATTTAATTAACTTCAATTTTGATTCATATACTATCCTTAAAAAAATGGGGAATAAATGTCCTTCAGAAGATTTATATTTTTATAATGGACTTACGTGGGGTAAAATATCTTCTTCAAAGTTTTCTGTTAGGTATAGTGATACTGGGGCAATTTTTAGTGATGCTGGTATGAAAATAGTTTTTAAGGATTCTTACCCAGATTCCAATTTATTAGCGTTTATGAATTCAAAAATATCACTTCTTTACCTTAAAGTCTTTTCAGAAACATTCAATTTCGAAAAAGGAAATTTAGCAAAATTGCCAATAGTAAATATAAATAAAGATATTATTGGTGGTTTATCTGAAAAATGTATTATAATATCTCGTCAAGATTGGGATGCACATGAAATTTCGTGGAATTTTAAAATATCTCCACTTATTGAGCCTGTTTTATCCGATACACGGATTGTGGAAAGATGTAATTTCTCGTTGATGAATTCTTCACTAAAAAATCGATATGGAAATTATGTGAATATTTGGCGGGAAAGATTTTTTCAACTGCATGCGAACGAAGAGGAACTCAATAGGCAGTTTATTGAGATTTACGGTTTGCAGGATGAATTGACTCCGGATGTGCCTCTGGAGGAGATTACGATCCTTCAGCAGGGTGAAATAAAGTTTGTGGATGGAGATATAGAATTTCAGGCGGATGTGGTGATGAAGCAGTTTATCAGCTACTTAGTGGGCTGCTTTATGGGGCGCTATTCGGTTGATAAGCCGGGGCTGATTATTGCGGACACGAATGTTGATTTACATAGCCTTGGGTTGAAAGTACAAGGTTTGGAGGGTACTCCCCAAGATAGTACGTTGGAGATTGATGATGATGGTATTATTCCTATATTGGACGATGAATACTTTAATGACGATATGACGGTTCGCATACAGGGGGCGATCGAAAAATTGTTTGGACGCGAGAGCTATGCGGAGAATATACGCTTTATGGAAGAGGCTCTGGGTAAGGAGTTGCGCAAATATATGGATAAGGATTTCTATAAAGAGCATGTGCAGCGTTATAAGAAACGTCCTATCTACTGGATGTTCTCGTCGGCCAAGGGTACGTTTAAAGCATTGGTTTATATGCATCGCCTGCAGAGTGACAGCCTTTCGAAGATGCATGCCGATTATGTGTTGCCCTTTATTTCCATGCTGGAACAAAAACGGGCGCACCTTGATGAATTGCAGGTACGTGAAGATATTAGTTCGGCAGAGATGAACCGTGCACGGAAAGAGATCGAACAGCTCCGCTCCAAACTGATGGAGGTGCGTGACTTCGAACAGCGCTTGGTAGCAATGGCAAGCCGCCGCATCACCATCGACCTGGACGACGGCGTACGCATTAACTATCCAAAGTTTGGCGATTTACTAGTGAAAATACCAGGCCTTGAAAAAGAATAAATAATTTAAATTCAATATTTTTAAAATAAGTAATATAGTTTGGAAAGATTTATTTTTAATAATTTAGATATAGAATTATATGGAAGAAAAAGATATTTCAATAGAGAATCCTGAGATAGATAAAGAAGATGTTTCATCGGACGAAGTGATCACTCAACCTTTTTCACCAAATGATATAAAATTGAGTAATCCTCCTATGAATCTTGGTGATTTGATTGATATGATTACCTATGGATGGGTTAATTTTAATACGGAATATCAGCGTGCAGATAATTTATGGTCAGATAAAAAACAAAGTAGATTGATAGAGTCTGCTTTACTTGGTTTACGCCTTCCTGCTTTTTATTTTGAAGAGGTAAATAAAAGAAAATGGAATATTATTGATGGTTTGCAACGCTGTAGTGCAATTCGTAATTTTTGTATTGACGAAACTTTGATTCTTAGTGATTTGGAATTTCTGAATTTCAACGGAAAGAAGTATAACGAATTTGCTTTTGACTTAAAAAGAGATATTCGTATGCTACCAATTACCGTTAATGTATTGAGCGCTGGAGTACCAGATGAAGTAAAATATATTTTGTTTAAAAGATTGAATACAGGTGGTATAGAGTTAACGCCTCAGGAAATAAGAAATGCTATGTTCCAAGGGACTGCGATTGATACAGTGAAAAAAATATCTAAGGAACCGTTATTTATTAAAGCAACAGAAGGTAAAATACCAACAAATAGAAAACAAGATCAAGATTTCGTATCTCGATTTATTGCCTTTTATATGTTAGGGTATGAGAGTTATACTCCTGATTTAGATGACTTTATCAATAAATGCATGCACAATATTAATAAAATGTCTTCAAATAAGGAAATTGAGCAAATGATTATTGATTTTCAAAAAGCGATGAGTTTATCTATTTCTATTTTTGGTAATGACGCTTTTAGAAAAAGAGAAAACTTGAATGATAACAGAAAGCCATTAAATAAAGCGTATTTTGAAGTAATAGCAGTTTCTTTTGCACGCTTAAAAGATCAAGAAATAGAATTTCTCTTGAATAATAAAGAGTTGTTGAAGAAAAATTTAACTAAGGCAATGTGTGAATACAAATCTTATAATAATTCGTTTTCTGGTGGTACTGGTAAAAGAGAAAGTGTAAAGAAGCGTTTTTCCGTCTTTAGCGAGATACTTAATAAGAGTATGAATGGAATTGAAATAAGTATAATAGATGATAACACAATTGAAGATAGAAAACTTTAAATCACATAAGAACACTGATTTACAGTTGAGGAATTTAATTTTGTTGACTGGAGTAAATGGATGTGGAAAGACAAGTATTATTCAGTCTTTGCTATTAATGCGACAATCTTTTTTAAAAGGAAGGTTGGCTGAAGGGTTAGATTTGAATAAGCCACTTTGTAGTGTTGGTATCGCTCATGATGCGCTTTATAGATTGGCTAAGAATGGCATTCTCTCTTTTGAATTTAAAGACGAGTCGAGCAATATTTATCAACTCAAATTTAATGCTGAGCATAATTTAAATGATTCCTTCATTATAAAGCATAATTATAGTCCTAATATTGTACCAGAAGAATTAATTAAATTATCGTTGTTCAATAATGACTTTCAATATATAAGTGCATCTCGATGGGGTGGACGGAGTGCTTTTCCCAAAGAGACATATGCTGCTGAAACACAAAAACAGATTTCATTGGATGACGGCCAGGGTGAATTGGTAGCGCAGTTCTTATACAAATATGGAGGAGATGTTGTTCCAAATTATACAGATGAAGTACTTGTTTCAAAGCTGCATTTATTAGATCAAGTAATATATTGGGAGCAGAAAGTAAGTCCCAGAGTAACTATCAGGGTAGAGTCCGGTAATGATAATAATTCATATACAATAAATTATGGGTTTGAGGGCGATGAAAATAATAAACCACTAGAGAATTTAAAAGCCCAGAATATAGGTTATGGAATTTCATATACTTTGCCTGTTATTGTTGCTTTACTTTCAGCAAAGCCTGGAGCATTGATCATTTTGGAAAATCCAGAAGCCCACCTCCATCCTGCTGGTCAAGCAGAATTGGCAAAATTAATGACACGGGTAGCAGAAAATGGCATTCAAGTAATAGTAGAAACGCATAGTGACCACATCATTAATGGAGTATTGGTGGCATGTAATCAATTTGAAAAAAAGATGCGTGGTATAAATAAAGATAAGGTTTGTATTTATTATATGAATAGTAAAGATGAACAGCATGCAACAAAAGTCCAAGAAGTAAAAGTCCAAGAAAAAGGAGTTGATTATCAACCAGAAGGTTTTTTTGATCAAGCAGAGAAAGATATGTATAAACTATTCAATGAATAAGAACTAATCTAATGTTAAATGTTTATTTTAGAATGATAAATAGCAATACATTAAAGATATTGAAAGAATTAAGAAGTCTAAGACATCGTTCAATTAAGCTTTGGTTTAACAAAAATGACTGCGAAGATGTTCCTAAATACTTTATGGATAAAAAATGTATTGAGCACGATTCTATTGACAATAATATATCATGTTTTGATTGGGATGTCAAAGAAACTTCAATAGTGCCTGTCTTTGATGGGCTTAATCATCTTGTTTACCGATTCTCAATAGATAAAACAAACTTCGTATGCATAGATAGTATATCACATTGTAATGATCAGTTAGTTTTGTTTCGAGATGCTGTGCATATGTCAAATTTTCCTCAAGAGTTTGTAAAAGTTCCTTGTTTTTGTTCCTTAGAAAAATTCTTAGATTATTGCAAAAGTCAACATATCTTTTCTTTTTCTTTAGAAGATACAAGTAGGTTTGTTGAGGCATCAGGGATTGGACCAGTTCAAGGAGCTGCTGTATATAAAGAAATAAATACGCAAAGATATTGGTATTTAGATATGTTGCATAAAACACATTATGAAGTTTATGATAAAACAGGTAAAAATCATTTAGGAGAAGCCGATTTAGATGGGAATTTAGATGTCTCTAAGAAAGATTCTTCTAAAAGCCTGACTCTTTAATCTTAATAAGTTTTTATTATTAATGAGATCATAGCTATTTAAAAATAAATAATAAATGAGCGAAGCCTATATAAATCGCATTTCAGATGCTCTAAAGAAATTGTTTGACCGTCATCGTATCGTCTTTTGGTATGATGAAGGTGCGACGATGTATGATATTTTTCAATCGCTGGATCTGGAGGGGGTAAGTAAGCTGGAATTCGATGGAAATGCATTTTCCTTGAAATATAACATGGTGGTTGCATATCCGGATTCACGCTTTATTGTGTATAGCCGGTTTGCTGTTCCAGATAACGAAGCGAACTGGTTGCTTGATCTGCAGCTTGCCGGAGGAATGTTTTATGCCGACCTGAGTTCGCTTTACGCCGGCGAGTGCCATATCCCAATGGAGCTTCGCAGCGAGATAGTGGATGGCCATGAGGCTTTTTTCAAAGTTGCCGAGAATAGGTTGGCTTTGGCTGAGAAATTAACCGGATCTGAAAAGAAGCAGGCGATAGAGTGGTGTATGCTTTTGATTGCTTGCCGATGTGATGGCACGTTGGATGATTTGCTTTTTGCGTTGTTCGAAGAAGAAAAGAAGGGTAAGTCTACGTTGTACAAACGCATTGTTAGTTATAAGTTGGAGGATACGCTTTGGAACAAGTTATCGGATAAATTCCGTTATAACCGCGAACGAGGTGTGAAGAATCTCATTATTGTATTGTTTCAGGCAGATCTTCAGCGCTATTTTGGTTCTGCTGAATTGGCTGGTGATGCGTTGCTGTTTATGAGTAAATGGAAAGACAGTTCGCGGCATAGTGAAACATTTACATACTGGAGTCATGAACTGGAGCAGGATTTGAACATTGCTTCCGTGTTGATGCAGCATCCGGTTGAGTCTATACTGAAAATAGATACGTATGCTTGTGTCAATTGGATAGTTGCTACTACGTTGCAGTCGCATATATTGAATAATACGATTGCGGTGGATACCGCGGAAAAATGGATTGCCATGCGGCAGCAACTTTTGTTTTTCAACGAGGCGGAGCACACTTTGCTGGCTTTGTTGGAGGCCTGCAGAATGTTGGACGAAGTAAGGAAAAGTGATTTTAGTGTTACTTCGCCTACTGGTGCATTTCAGACTTATTACAAACAGTGGTTTTTAATTGACCAACATTACAGGCATTACTTTCAGCAAGTAGCTCAAGCAGAAAATGCTTCTATGTTGGGGCTTATCACAGAACAGATACAGAATGTGTATAGCAATTCTTATTTATTGGTGTTAAACAATAATTGGCAGAGTCTGGTTGATCGGTTGGATTGTTGGCAAATAAGTGGGATAACGCCTCAAACCAGTTTCTATAATAGCTATGTGAAGCCGTATATTGAACAGAAGAAACGTATTTTTGTAGTTATAAGTGATGCCTTGAGGTACGAGTCTATGGTGGAATTGGATGGGATGATTGCCGGGCTTAATATGTTCAGTACTTCGATGTGTACTCCTATGCTTGGAATGATTCCTTCGTATACACAATTGGGTATGGCGGCACTACTCCCACACCAAATGCTTTCGTACGAGAATGATAACGATATTGTTTTTGCCGATGGTGTTAGTACACAAGGAACCGATCAGCGGACTAAAGTGCTTCAGTCTGCTTATAAAGAGAGTATTGCGCTTACGGCCGAAACGTTCTTATCAATGAGCAGCAAAGATGCCCGCGAATTCTTTAAGGATTTCAATGTAATTTACATCTACAGCAATGTGATAGACAAAGCGGGTGATAATAAAACTTCCGAGGGGACTGTTTTTGCTGCTACTCAAGATGAGCTTAATCATATTGTGCGTATGGTGAAACATATTGGGAATTGCAATGGATCCAATATGCTGATTACGGCCGATCATGGATACTTATACCAAAATGAACAATTGGAGGAATCGGACTTTGCTGATTTTAAACCTATGGGAGATATCTTTAAGGTTAACCGTCGTTTCGTGATTGGGAATAATCTTGTGGAAGGGAAAGCGGTTAAGACTTGGCGTAGTGAACAGCTTGGATTGAAACCGGGTGTTATGTTGCAGACTGCCAAGTCTATTTCCCGGATAAAAGTGCAAGGTGCCGGAAGCCGGTTTGTTCATGGTGGATCCTCGCTACAGGAGGTAGTCGTTCCAGTGCTTGAAGTTAATCGTAGCCGTAAAACGGATATTTCGCAAGTTGGGATTGATGTAATAGGGGGAGCGTCCCGAATTACCAGCAACCAGCATACGGTGAGTTTCTACCAGACCGAACCTATGAGTGAAAAGGTGAAAGCCCGGTCTTTGCGTATGGGGTTCTATGATGACAAGGGTGGGTTGATTTCTGATTTGGTGACTCTTGTTTTTGACAGTATGGCAACGGAGTCTGTTTTACGCGAAAAGAAGCATACGTTTACTTTTAAGAGTAGTGTATCCCGATTGAACGGCAAAGAGGTGGAGCTCCGTTTAGAAGAGCTTATTACCGGTAGTGATCAATATAAATTGTATAAAATGGCTTCTTACAGAATATCTATTCTATTTTCAGCCGAATTTTAAAGAAAATCATGAACGAGTTAGATAGTAAATTGAATCAATACTATGGCGGTAAGGTGGTTCGGAAAGACCTCACCAAATTGATAAAGGAGGGTGCCAATGTGCCTATTTACGTATTGGAATATTTGTTGGGGATGTATTGCGCTACCGATAGTGAGGATGATATCCAATACGGAATAGAGAAGGTGAAGCGTGTTTTAGCCGAAAATTATGTTCGGCCGGATGAGGCTGAGAAAATTAAGTCTAAAATTCGTGAGCTGGGCAACTATAAGATTATTGATAAGGTTTCAGCAAAACTGAATGAGCATGCCGACAGGTACGAGGCGCTTATTTCAAATATCAATATCAAAGGGATTGTGGTAGACGATCATTATATTCAGAAATACGAAAAGTTGCTCTCCGGTGGAATTTGGTGTATAATTGATATGGAGTATTTGTATGATGAAAATGCAAAAGGAACTCCATTCAAGATAACACAACTTAAGCCGATTCAGATGCCGGCAACAGATATAAACGAATTTATTGAGAATCGGAGCTATTTCTCATTGGACGAATGGATAGAAGTGGTTTGTCGCAGTGTGGGTATGGAGCCTGACAATTTAGATGAAAAAACCCGTTGGCATCTTATCGCTCGTATGATTCCGTTTGTGGAGAATAACTTTAATATTTGTGAGCTGGGACCGAGAGGGACTGGTAAGTCGTATGTGTATGATGAAATTTCGCCGTATTCTATTCTGATTTCCGGTGGACAGACTACAGTTGCCAACTTATTTTACAATATGGGTTCGCGTACGGTTGGATTAGTGGGCATGTGGGACGTGGTTGCTTTTGATGAGGTGGCCGGAATCAATTTGAAGGATAAGGATGGTATTCAGATAATGAAGGGCTTTATGGCTAATGGTTCTTTTAGCAGGGGCAAGGAGAGTATCAATGCGAATGCTTCTATGGTATTTGTTGGTAATATTAATGGCAGTATCGAGAATCTGGTAAAGGTGAGTCATTTACTGGCTCCTTTCCCAAAAGATATGATTGATTCGGCGTTTTTTGATCGTTTTCATCATTATTTGCCCGGATGGGAGATTCCCAAAATGAAACCTGAGTTTTTTACAGATTCATTTGGCTTTATCTCTGACTATTATTCGGAGTGTTTGCGTGAAATGAGGAAGCGTAATTTCTCCGATGCGATTCAAAAATATTTCCGTCTTGGGAAGGATCTGAACCAGCGGGATGTTATTGCCGTAAAAAAAACGGTTAGCGGATTACTTAAGTTGTTGTTTCCTGATGGGGCTTATCAGAAAGAGGATGTGCGTAGGTGTTTGGAGTATGCGTTGGTGGGACGCCGCCGCATCAAAGAGCAGTTAAAGAAAATTGGAGGCTTGGAGTTTTACGACGTGCATTTTAGTTACATTGATTTGGATGATAATGAAGAGCATTATGTAAGTACTCCCGAATGTGGTGGTTCGGCTCTGATTCCTGAAGGTGATCTTCCGGCAGGTACGCTTTATACCGTTGCCAACCAGCTGGATGGTGGAAATAAAGGGTTAGTGAGAATAGATTTGCAAAAGATGCCGGGTAATGGTAAATTTAGCCATACCGGTTTTGGAAGTGGTAAGGCTATAAGCGACGAATTGAAGGAGGCTGTTAATTATTTACGCTCCAACCTGAACAGGGTTACTCAGAATGCCCGGTATTCGGATTATGAGTTTCACATGAAAGCCACGGATATAAACGGCTTGGGTACGCTTAATGGTTTGGAGTTGGCTATATTTATCTCGTTGGTTTCGGGAATAACAGAACGAATTTTACAGCCTCAGATGTGTGTTCTCGGATCGATGAGTATTGGAGGTGTTGTGCTTGGAACGGAAGATTTACCCGGCGCACTTCAGGTTGCCCATGATGCCGGAGCCAAAAGGATACTTATACCCGCCGTAGATATGGCTCAATATTCCAAAGTGCCGGCAGATCTGATTTCTAAGTTTAGTCTGGAAGTCTATGCTGATCCTGTTGATGCCGCTTATAAAGCATTAGGAATAAGATAGTGTGAGTGTTTAGTCGCAGATGTTAGGAGTCCATTCATAGCAAAGCCATTTTATCATTGCTGAATAAAATGGCTGATGCTGTGAATGGACTCCTATTTATGTTAAGGCACCGGATTAATAGGTGTATCTGTACTTGATCCTCCTCCAATTGAGATGGTGTCGCCAACTACCATCGGTTTATCTTCTGTTATAATTCCAATACTATTAGCCATGGTACTATCTTGCACCCTTACCTTGATAGTGGTAAGCTTGTTACGTGTAAAACGAATGTTTTGCGTCGCAATAGGAACTTTTACGCTATCTGCATTCAACCAGTTTATAGAAACGGATATGTCTTCGTAATAGTCTACGTATTTACCTGTCATCGGATCATCCCATCCTGGATAACTAACACTAGAAAATGTAAATATATCTTGTACTTCAGTATTGGGAGCTTCTAATGTTAAAAGAGGGGCATCTTGTATTTGAATATATAGTTTTCCACTCTCCATTCCTTCTGCAACAAACTTAGCTCCAAATACCATTCGATTCATATTGATGGTAACCGTACTGTCTTTAGTGGGTACATAGTTTATTGTTTCACCGTAGTAGCGGTCGACGTTTGGTCTGTAACCAAAAAAATCTCCGATTGAAGCTGATAATTGAGTATATCCAGATTGAAGATTGAAAAAGTAGTTATACGTACTGTAGTTGAAAATTGAGAATTCTTGTTGACTGTTGTTGCCCGAAATGTTAAATGGCATAATATTATAATAGCTTCCGTAATAAGGAAGCCTACTTTTCGCATCTACTAACATTGTGCAAACAAAACGATATTTATATCCTGCCATCAATTTTATACTCATTTTTGCTTTGTCATCAAAAATGCCGTATGCATAAGGCTTTTCTGACTGATAAGTACCTCCTGCAAAGGTAGAATCGGGTATTGAATAAACCTGAATACCATAGAGATCATTTGAAACAGCACGCGTTAAGGGTGAATCTGTAATGCTCGTAATTTCGCCTGTTAACCCAAAAGAAACCGTATAGGTTTTTGCATCCAATGGTGGTGTTAATTCTGGTTCGTCTTGGGTACTGCAACTGCTAAGTAAAAGCAGGATTGAAAACATCGATAATAATTTCTTTTTCATAATTTAAAATTTAGTTGTTATAAGAGTGTTCACTGTAACACATTGAAAGTGCAAAGCTTAAGATTATTTTTTAGTATAAGTCTGGTTGGTCTATTTTGTATTACGTTTGAATTATAATATGCATCGCAAATATATCTAATTAATTGATATGAAACAAATGATTAATGTGCTTATTTGTCATGTATTTTACACTTCAAATTAAAGAAGCTTACAAATATGTTTAGCATTTTAATTTATCTTACAGAATCTGGAACGGAGACTAAGCTTCGGTCAATCTTTATTCCTTTTTCTTTTGCTCTTTCTCTTTAAGGCTCTTTTAAAAACATACCAAATAGCACTTACCTACTCGTATCACAACACCTATATAGTACTCCCTCTTTTTCGACCACTTGATCAGCCTTTTACCTATATGAAGGCCTTTTAATATTTTTATTCGTTTTTTTCTTTTCAATGCTTTTTTAAGGTATGAGTAGATTCATGCAAGGCCAACCCGTAGCTTTAGCGAAGGGTTGTTCATTTTAGCCTTTCAAGAATCGGAGCATACCTTTTCTTTGCATTTAAAAGAAAAGAACGCTCAGGCAACCGTTTTATACACCACACCGGGAATTTGTCTTCCTATCCCCTGATGCGCCCGGTTGTAGTTGTAATATTGCATATATTTCCTGATTCCCTTATAAAGCTCCAGTCCGTCATCACACGGATTCAAATATACATACTCTTGTTTGATCGTGCGCCAAAATCGTTCAATCCAGATATTATCCTTGGCACGTCCTTTTCCATCCATGCTGATTTTAACGCCTTTTTCTTTAAGCGTTTGGATCCAGGACGGATTGGTGAACTGAACACCTTGGTCGGAGTTGATGATTTCCGGTGCACCATATTTTCTGATCGACTCTTCAACCAGATCCAGGCAAACACTTTTCTCAAGCGTATTTGACAAGCTCCAGCCCACAATGTAGCGACTTCGCACATCCATGATAGCTGTTAGATACATAAATCCCTGTTTCATTGGAATGTAACTGATATCTATGGACCATACCTGATTCGTCTTTACAATGTCAAGACCTCGAAGCAGATAAGGGAGGATGTACTTGCGGGCACCCGGATTACTCAAGCTTTTTTGAGGATATTTGACCCGGATATTCATCAAGCGCATCAATCGTCGGATTCGTTTGTGGTTTATCTGAAATCCATTTAAACGAAGCATATCCTGCATCCCCAACACGCCACAAGTGGGATGTTCAATATGGTGCTTATCCATCTTTTGCATTATTTCCAAATTTTCAGGACTTTCTCCTATCGGTTTGTAATACAGTGTACTTCTTGGTATTTCCAATAATTCCGTTTGTGAACGAACGCTGAGCTCTTTATGCCTGGGATTTACAAGTTGTCTCATTTCTTTTTTAGACCGGCTCTCTTGCAGGCATCTGCTAAAAAATCCCGTTCGACGGTTAGGCGGCCGATCGTAGCATGTAGTTTTTGAATTTCCTCCTCACTGTCCTCTTTTTCAGCTGATCGAGCACCCTCAAAAACCTTGCTGCTGCCATTTAAAAACTCTTGTTTCCATTTACTGATCGTCATGGCACTTACTCCAAAGCGATGAACCAACTCACTTAGCGTTTCTTGTTCCTTTAAGGCTGAAATAGCAACCTTGGCCTTAAATTCGGCCGTGTAATGTGTTCTTTTCCCCATCTCTAAAATACTCTTTTTTGATTCAAATTAAACCCTTTTTATTCGACTTCACAAGTGGTCCAGGTTTTGGGGAGTATTATACCTATTCGCCTGGTTTTGAATCGCAGGCTGATTTTGCAGGAGACATTCTTTACATTACAGACAAGAAAACATGCATAAAAACAGCCGTGGTTGTATTGTGCTGTATACTTCCCTGCAGCTCGCTGTCGTTTGTTATGGCTTTGGTGAACGCTACCAAGGAACATTTTTATTATGGACTAGATAACCCTGAGAATATGTACCCATTTTTAATTCGCATATTGGTCTTATATGAATTAATTAGATGACTTATGTTGCAATATTAAAATATTCATTATATTTGTGGTGATTTGTTAGCGGATTAATCAATGTTTGCATAATTGAAAAATACCACTTTGAGCACTATATGTTAACCATGAATTAAAGGAAAACCACATCTTCCACCCGGTTTAACTTGCCTCATTTAGTATACAATCAATACAAGCCTTGTTTATTTCTGGCATAAAGAATATGAGATTTTCATTAATTTATTGATCGTGGAGTTAGTAGAAAATATGACTACTATAAACTAATATATATTATTATGGAATTGACTAAAGAAGAGCAAGTGCTTTGGAATAACTTTAAAGAGGTTGTAATGTCTGAATTAGAAAAACAATTTACCAATAACAATATGGAAGTTGATTTTTTTATTATGGAGTCTATGATTGACACAACTGTTGATTTATATGCCTATACATATAGTAATGTTCCAGTAAATGGAATAAGTGAAGAAAGAGTAAAACAACTAATTTTTGCAGAAGCTTCTCTTATTAAAAGAAAAGTAAAAGAAATGCTTTTTGGGTAACATTTGTAAAAATCGGTATGAAAGCTTATTATAGTAAATTAGGTTTGTTTGTGGATGTTCTTTATAGTAAAGTATCAACAAATAACGACAGAATTACAATTTGTTCCGTCGGTGTTGCACAATATTTAAATTATTTAATTGATAAAGGATTTATTGTATTCTCAGAGAAAAGAGAATATAGCAATGCTGCATTAGATTTAATAGAACAAAAGTTTGGTTCAGCTATTCCTTCGTTTGTAAAAGAAGGAATGGTTGAGTTAATGCAAGAAGTAAAAACTTATGACTATGAAGTTGTAGGTCAAATTATTAATAAAGTTAATAAATCATTTTAATAATAGTCTCATGATACCATTTACAATTACAACATTCAATGAAACTTATAATGCCTATAAGAATTATTATATTTCCAGAAATGGAAGTAATAAATTTGAGAAAGTCTTTGATGTTATTTCTACATCAAGTAAAATAAATAGTATTTTGAATTGGTCTATTAATAATCGGCAGGCTCCAACATCTCGCGATTTTTTAATAGAGATCCATACTATTGGATTTTTTATATTTGCAAAAAACGAAACTAGAGCTATGGGTGCATTAGTTGCTTTATATTATTGGAATGAAAAAGTAAATAAAAATTATCACTTAGCTACTGATCAAGAAATGTCTGATAAAATAAAATCTGTTTTTGGACAATTATCAATGTTGTATTAATAATATAAATATTTTATGAATGATTCTTTAATAAAGGAAGTAGAATTGATACTTGAAGAAATGCGAGTAAATATGATTCAATCAGCAAAAAGTAAAAATTTAGAATGGGTTAAATCTGAAAAAAATATCAATGGAGTAGTTATGGCTAATTTTAGTATTTATGGCATTCATATTATTGCGGAAATAACCAAAAGATTGGGGTTAAGCCAGGATGAGGCGGAAATATTATTTGAAAAAGCGAAAGCTAACTTGTATGATAAGTATAATGAATTAAAATATTAATATTCAATATATTATATAGGTTATAATGTTCTCTATATTGAGTCCGAATTACATACTCTCTTCAAAAATAATTTAAAAAACGAATTGAAAATACTTAAAAGCTGACTTACAAGAGAGCGAATGGTTAAATGACAATACAGAATAGCTAGTCTGTTTCGAAAGAAGGAATTTATAGATATAGTTTCTGGTCGCAGGGATATAATGATGTTGTTTTTGAACTAGAAATGAATCACATGTATATAACAATTGAAAAGTATACCATATTCCAGTTGAAAAGTATACCAGTGCTCATTGTTTGCGAAGATAAAAAAAGTTATCTAAACGCAGGTTAGATTCTTTTATTTTTGATCCATTTTTGAGTTTCTTTCATTCTAAAAGAATCACCGTTCATATTTATTAGATATGCTTTATGGGTTAATCTATCTACCATTGCGGCCGTGAGGATTGGATCTCCGAAGATTTCTTTCCATCGATCGAAAGCCAGATTGGTAGTAATAATTGTTGCTTTTCGTCCAGTCCTTAAGGAAAGGTGATTGAACAAGGCTTCAGCACCATCTTTGTTAAAGGATACATAACCAAACTCATCACATATTACCAGATCGTATTTAATAAACTTCAACTCCAGCTGGTGCAGCGTTCTGGCCGAACGGCATTCCCGGATCTGAGTAAGCAACTGGGGGATGGAAGTAAACAACACATTATATCCCATTTTACATGCATTAATACCAAGGCCGATGGCTATATGGGTTTTTCCGGTTCCCGGATTGCCGGCAAGGACTATATTCTGAGCGTTTTTAATAAACTCAAGAGTTTCTAATTCAGGCAATACGATTCTTACATCATCGGGCAGTTCTTCCCGGTTCAATTCCTGCAGGTATTTATACTGAGGGAATCCGGCACGTTTAACATGAGCTTTTTTACGATTCTCTTCTCGATGTGCGTCTTCATTCTGAAGCAGGGTGAAGAGGAACTGTTCATAGCTCCAGGAGTGGCAAACAGCTTCCTGTGTGGTATCTTGCAATGTTTTGCGAATGGAAGGCAACTTCAGCGTTTTCGACAAGTCTGTTATTTGCTGCCTTAGGTTGGATTCATTTTCTTTCATTATTATACTATTTTAGAGTTGTTGTTCATCATCATAGACCACATGGATAATTGCTTGATGGCAAAATCTTCTATCTCGTCTTTTTGTTCATGCTTGTAAAGCGGAGGTGTTTGATTGAGCCTGTTATATAGCAAGGTTGTAATATGTGCTGCTGTAACTGTTTTGATTCCGGACTGTTCGGCTTCTTTGCCAGCAAGAGCGATTTCATCGTAAGAGATTGCATGTTCTTTTGCGAAGATAAGCAGGTCAACAAAAGACTTTCCATTATCCGTAAAGTACTTATAATACAGCTCTTTGATTGATTCCGGAGCTTGTGATAACGCAACAGAACCACTTAAAGCACCCGGTTTTCGCTTCAGTGTCTGTAGATAATGATTGAGATTGAGCGACCAGGTTGAATAATAAGAACGTTCATGTTCCGCCACAGGGGCATTGTCCATATATATCAGTAACTTTTCACTGAATATTTTAACCTCGACCATTCTGCCTACCAACGTGTCGGGTACAGAGTAATGGGAGGTATTCAATGTGATGGTAGACCATTTATCTACTTTGAGTTCTCGCCTTTCAAAACAACCCATTGGTGTTGTATAGGGTAACAGCGAGCGAAGATCTTCCTCCAGTTTTGGCCTGATATCTTCGGATGCGTTTAGCTTCCTGCAGGTCTGGTGCAGATGCTCCGTTGCCTGTTCTATGGTATCAAAAGTGTCTTTTAGGCAGAAGGCTTTGCGGCGCAAAACCTCCACCGTACGTTCCACATGTCCTTTTTCGTTTCCTCGTCTGACATTACAGAACCGGTATTTGAAGCCATAGAATGCCGTCATTCGAAGAAGAGCCTGGGTTGGTTCCTTTTCATTTCCGGCAAAAGAAGCTACGGCTACACGCATATTGTCGTATACAACTTCATGGGGAACACCTTTACATTCTTCAAAATAGTTGGCGTGAGATTCCATAAAGGCCAGCGTGTCTTGCCGGTGAAACAGATCCCCCCAACGGCCATTGCTGCTACATAAAGCAAATGCGGACATGTACAGTTTCTGCCAACGACCCGCTATGCAAAGCTTTACTTCCCCCCAATCGAACTCCGCCTTCTCACCCGGGATATAACCCTGTTTGATAAAGCTTTCCTTTTCTTTTTGACTGCTTTGGTTGCTGATATAACCACATACTGTAGAATAGGATATGTCATAACCTTTTTCCACTAGCAACTCATGTATATCTTGTTTGAACATACGCTGCTTATGACGCCCGGACCGTTTCTTAATTTCGTTTTCCTCCAGACAATGGTCTATAATACGGATGATATTCTCGGTAAGACGTCGTTTGGGACGATTTTCTGTTTTATAAATTGGGGGCGTTAATATATACGCCTCTATCCTGGATTTATCCCCTTCCTGTTCCTTCAGGGCTTTGGTATACTCATCCAGGATACGGTGAACCGTAATGCGGCTAAAACCTAGTCTGCGTGAAATTTCCCTTTCACTCAAACCCTCATAATTTCGTAATCTGATAATTTCTGATTTGTCTTTCATGCTAATCATTTTATCTCTGTGCTGGTTTTTACATCACAAAGAAATTAAACGTTATGGAAGTAGTGCTTAATCTTGATTAATTATGTCAGCACTTGATTCCGTTTCGGCTACGCCTGCACTCCATCAAGTGCTGACATTAGCCTCTATTTTTTCTGATTAGCTGGTATACTTTTCAATTGGAATGGTGGTATACTTTTGAACTGTTATTTATAATCACAAAGATAGTACTGTTCAATACAACTAAGAAATTTGGTAATTTCTTCCTTACCCGATGTGATTTGTCATAAAAAAGAGAACCCAACAAATTGGGTTCTCTTTTTTATGACATTATAAATGGAATTTGTTGTTCATTAAGCGAGGTCGCTAACGGCTTTTAAATATCCTATTGATTCGGCAATACAGAGGAAGGGATCTTTCATGTCTTTTTGTATCCCAAACTACATACGCCTGTATAGTTTACTTTGTGTAGTAAACGTACCAAAGCCAGAAAATTTTTTATTCCGGTGAAACAGAACCACTATTCTGGAGCAAACAGAACCACTAGAAAGCACTGAGATGGAGGCGTAAATATAATTGCTAAAAATAAAATAAATAATTACTTTAGCAATCTAATTACAGCCTGTGAAAAGTGGCACATTTAAGAGTGATACACCTGGCACATTTGGTGTGATATATTAAAACTAGCAAGGAATTTATAACTGCTTTTATGTATTTTCTTCCAATTCGGGCTTAACTTCACTCCCGTCTTGTCGTTTTGGAAATGGGGAGATTGAAGTCTTTATGATTTCGTCTCCTTTTTTGCGATAGTTGTCCGGGTATTCTAAAAGTAGCATGTAAAAGATGTCTTTGTTCTTGTTGAATACCATTTTTTGATAGAAGATTTTACCATTCGGATTGATTCCCGACAGGATATAAGTGTCTTTTATTCTCTTCTCGTAGGTTATTTCGCTTTTATCATCCACATAGCATTGTTTGCGGAATGCAAATTCTTCCTCAGGTGAATTTGAAAAAGAGAGGGTGTTTTTATTGCCCCAAACGGATAGATTTATCCCGTCTGAAGAACGAAACACTTGCCCATCGCTGTTATCCGATTCTCCCTGAGGTATGAGATAGGATGGATAATAGAGAATATAGCCATAGCTTAAGTTTATGTACTGTTCAATAGTATGTGTTTGAACAGTATCGCTAAGATTGATGGTTGTATTATCTACTGTTTGGAGAGGTTGGTCTGTATTTGCTTTTTTACCAGTACAGGCTACAACTCCAAACAAGAATAGGATGCTTATGGTTTTTATCAATTGTTTCATACGCAAATATAAGTATTAATTTTAGATAGGTATATGTGTAATAAAGAAAGTTGTTATTTAGTAGGATCCTATCTTGGGGTAAATTTGTGTACTACTGATGGAAATAAACAATTCTTATTCAGCTCATGTTCTATAAATGTACACTAACTAAAAAAGTAAAATTATGGACAAGTTGCAATTAAAAGGAAAATGGAATCAGTTGAAGGGTGCTGTTAAGCAGGAATGGGCTGATTTAACAGACGATGATTTACTGTATGTTGAAGGTAAAGAGGATGAACTACTGGGTAGAATCCAGGAGAAAACCGGAAAGGCAAAAGAGGAGCTACTTACCTGGCTCGATAAAAAGATAAAGGATCTCGATTAAATGAAATTTGTCTTTTCTCAATGAAAACTAGCTTAATAAAAGAGAGTCTAACTTGTTGGATTCTCTTTTTTATTGGGGTGTATTCCTCCAAAAGTATTTTTTATATGCAACATTTTCATTTATAAAGCCATCTATATATATAACTATGAAAGAGAGTGAAGAGTTAATTGTTGATGATTCTTCCGGACATTCAAATATTCTGAAAGTGAAAATGAATTGCAAATCCGAAAAAATTGTTGTTGCCAGGTTATTGCAAGTATGGTGGTAAATTAAAAAGATACGTAGATTATTTATAAAAAAAAGAATTATAAAACGTATACGGTTACTTTTTTTTATGAAGGTTTGAGTACTCAATATAGTTTCGAGGACATGAAGCTTCAGCAAGATAAGTATCCTGTATTTTTTGAACGAAACGGAGATAAGGTGATTATGGATTGGGTCAGTGGAAATATTGGTTACGCTATTCTTGGTATGGCTGCATCTCCGGAAGAGTATCCAACTGCACAGAGTGCCGACGGGGTGATTGGCAAGTGCCTGAAGCTTTCTACCCGTAGTACCGGAGGAATGGGGGCAATGATGAATATGCCTATGGCGGCCGAAAACCTTTTTATTGGGACTTTCGATACCATGAGTGCGTTAAGTGATCCCCTTAAAGCCACCCAGTTTGGTCTTCCTTTCGATTTACTTAAATCTGAGTTTTGGGTATACGTTTTGATGTTTTCGAATATGATATTTAAATAGTTTTTACTTTTTCAATATATTTATGTAAGTTTGTGGAATCACTGTTAGGGGTGCTCTTTTATTAAAAGAGCTGAGATAATACCCTTGAACCTGATATGTTGTAATCGACATCGGAGGGAAACGGGAAGAAAAAATATGAACTGGTAATATCTATATATTATTATTCAAGCCGTTTCGTTTTATGCGAGACGGCTTTTTTTGTTGATAAACATCTTATTAATGTGGCATTTGTGCTAATAAAAAATGAAACTATGATTGATATATCTGCAATTGGAAGAGACTTGCGCCTGATTAAGGAGAGGTCTCCCTTGGTTCATAATATCACAAACTTTGTGGTGATGAACAATACGGCTAATGCCTTATTGGCTATTGGGGCTTCTCCGGTAATGGCTCATGCTATTGAAGAGGTGGAGGAGATGGCTGGTATCGCATCTTCGCTGGTACTTAATATCGGTACCCTTGAACCCCGCTGGGTGGATGCTATGATGCTTGCCGGAAAGATCGCTTTGAAACGAAATATCCCCATTGTTTTTGATCCGGTGGGAGTAGGTGCTACATCGTATCGGTCCGAGGTATGTAAACAAATCATCAGCGAATGTAAGCCTTCAATAATAAGGGGTAATGCTTCTGAAATAATTGCTTTATGTAATGAGAATGTGAAGACTAAAGGGGTGGATAGTACGGAATCGTCTGATTCGGCCTTGAGTTGGGCTATGCAGCTTGCCAGGGAAGTGAATGCTGTGGTTGTAATAAGCGGACAGACGGACTATATTACGGATGGAGAGCTGGTTGAAATGATATACAACGGGAGTACGATGATGGAAAAAGTTACCGGAATGGGATGTACTGCTACAGCGGTACTGGGGGCTTTTGCTGCTGTAAATCCTTCCATGTTCGATGCGGCCATTCATGGTATGGCTGTTATGGGAATTGCCGGCGAGATTGCGGCTTCTGCATCGAAAGGAAATGGTAGTCTGCAGGTGAATTTCCTGGATGAACTGTATGCAATGGATGAGGAGGTGTTATGCAGAACGTTCAGACAATGAATCATTTTGACTTGAGTTTGTATCTGGTGACCGACCGTTCGCTTGCTTTGAACAGGTCTCTTGAATATGTTGTGAAAGAGGCGGCCGAAGGTGGGGTTACCATGGTTCAGTTGAGGGAGAAGGATTGCTCGTCTAAAGAGTTTCTGAATTTGGCTATTCAGCTCAAAAGATGTTTGAAATCCTTTGCTATCCCGCTTATCATAAACGACCGGTTGGATATTGCACTTGCCTGTGATGCCGACGGACTGCATATTGGCCAGAACGATATTCCCTATGAGATTGCCCGCAGGCTGTTGGGAAAGGATAAAATTATCGGTTTATCTGTCGAAAATGTAAGGGATGTTATCGAAGCCAACAAGCTGGATGTCGATTATATTGGTATTTCTCCGGTTTTCAGTACTCCTACGAAAACTGATACTGCTGAAGCTTTAGGATTGGACGGAGTTCGTGAAATAACAAAATTATCGGAGCATCCCAGTGTGGGCATCGGAGGAATTAATCTGAGTAATGCCCACGAAGTGATTGCTGCCGGGGCGGATGGTATATCTGTGGTGTCTGCAATCATGTCTCACCCAGATCCGAGGCTTTCGGCCTTACAGTTGAAGAATATAGTTGTCAAAAATAAATTAAAATGATACAAATGAAATGGAGTGAGAAGGCCTGGAAGACGATTGAACCGATATATGAAAAGACGGTAACGTTACCTTTTATCCAGGAGTTGACTAACGGTAAGCTGGACAGAGAGAAGTTTATTTTTTATATTCAGCAGGATGCCATGTACCTTTCTGATTACGGAAGTGTAATTACGGGGATTGCATCCAAATTAAAAGATCCGGCACACACGGAATCGTTCATCCGTTTTGCAGGAGATAGTATTGTCGTTGAGAGGGCTTTGCACGAGTCATTTATCCATGGAATTAATGAAAAGGACCGTTTAAAACCATCACCTGCTTGTTTGCTTTACACTTCGTATTTGTGGCGTCAATTAGCTAATGCTCCGATTGAGGTTAGTGTTGCCGCCGTGTTGCCCTGTTTCTGGATATACAAGGCCGTGGGTGATTATATCTTGGCAAATCAGACGAATGAGGAGAATCCATATCAGACCTGGATTAATACGTATGGAGGGGATGATTTTTCCAGATCTGTGAGCCGGGCCATTGAGATATGTGATGAGTTGGCCGAAAGCTGTACCGAGAGCCGGCAAAAAGAGATGTTGGAGGCTTTTGTTGTCTGCTCTAAAATGGAATACCTGTTTTGGGATTCGGCCCATAATTTGGAACAATGGAAAATATAGAAAATAAAAACGATGAAAAAATATAGAATTGCTTTAAGCATTGCCGGAAGTGATCCGAGTGGGGGAGCTGGTATACAGGCGGATCTGAAGACTTTTTCGGCTTGTGGCTGCTATGGTGCAACGGCTATTGTTGCTGTGGTGGACGAAAATACGGTTGGAGTAACGGGGGTTCATCCCGTTCCGGTTTCATTTGTAACGGGACAGATAAAATCTGTTCTGGATGATATCGGAGCAGATGCGATTAAGATTGGAATGCTGCATTCCTCCGAATTGATAGTTGCAGTGAGAGATACGTTATCTAAATATAAGATTCGGAATATTGTATTTGATCCGGTTATGGTGGCTACCTCGGGCGATAAGCTTTTACAGGATGAGGCAATTACGACATTGAAAAATGAGCTGATTCCTTTTGTGAGGGTTATTACGCCCAATATACCGGAGGCCGAAATCTTATTGGGTAAGAAGATTGCCACACAGGAGGATCTGCCTCTGGTCGTAAAATCGTTGTCGGTTGGCGGTACTGTATCTGTATTGCTGAAAGCCGGACATTTATCGAACGAAGAGCTGACGGACGTATTTTATAATGCTGAGACGGATGAAATCATAAAACTAAGTTCAAAAAGAGTACATACGAAGAATACACATGGTACAGGTTGTACATTCTCCTCTGCCATTACTGCTTTTCTGGCTCATGATAAGCCGTTGAATGAGTCGATCCGGCTGGCCAAAGAGTATATAAACCAAACAATTGTAACCGGTGCTGCATACGAAATTGGCAAAGGACACGGCCCGGTACATCATTTTTTTAATTTTTGGGAATAAGAGATAAAGATGATTGACATTAAATAAATCGTAAGGAGCAACTCTCCTTACGATTTTATATGCTGTTTTAGTTTTTTTATGGCCCAATCATAATGGCTGGAAGTGGAAGATACTGCATAGCTTCCCAGACTGGTTGTCCCTGTCCAAGAATAATACTTTTTTGTAAATAATTCCTCATTTGTAAAAGATTCAATTAATTTCAGTACTTCTCTGTGACTTTCTTTTAGAAGTGTAGTAGCACTTTCAAGAGAGGTTTTCTGATGTTTCTCCCAGAATCCGATATTCATTTGAGGATATGTTTTCCAGTTATACGGATCAGGAAGAAAGTTGACCGGCTTTCCTGAAATATTGGATTGAGCCCATTTAATAAACAGTTGATGCCATTCGTAAAGATGAATCAAGACATCCCGCAGATTCTTATCTCGATCTTCGAATGAAAATGTAGCGTGTTGCTTTTCTTCAGACATGGACCCGATGAGTATCCAAAGCTTATCAAACTGGCTATTAGCTGCAATGATCAGTTCCTGTTTATTTGTTGCTCTTGCCATAATACCGTTTTTGTAGGTTGAGTTACAAAAGTACATATTTTAGATGTATAATGCTTATACATTTTCAGAGCCTTTTAAGAATTCAAAGTTTGATTCGTGCCATGATCTTTTTACTAACTTTGCATGTAGTAATTATCGGTTGTATTGGATGGCATTATGAATAAAGAGAAGAGCTGTGTTGAAGTTGTTGCGGCCGTTATTCAGAGTCGTGACAAATATCTTTGTGTGCAACGGGGACTGACAAAGTTTCCTTATACTTCATTCAAGTTTGAATTTCCAGGTGGTAAGGTTGAAGGTAATGAATCTTTGCCGGAGGCCCTGGAAAGAGAGATTAGAGAGGAATTAGAATGTGCAATTATAGTTGGAGAACTGTTGCTTACAGTTGATCACTCGTATCCTGATTTTAATATTCGGATGCATTGTTTCTTGTGTTCTGCATCGGATAAGAAATTTACCCTAAATGAGCACATTAATGCCCGGTGGCTCACCCCGCAAGAAATGATTGACCTGGATTGGGCTGAAGCTGATAAGCCGATAGTGAGGTTGCTGACGAAATGAAAAACCTTGAGGACATAACACCTAGTTTAATTTGGGAACTTTAAGGGGTAATTGATTGTTTTACTAACATATAAAAACATAAATTAAATTAGTATGAAGAAGAAACTATTCAGAAATTGCCACTGGTTTTCGCTTACAATTTGTTTGTCTTCTCTTTTGTTTTGTGCGAATCCCATCGTTGCTCAGAACAGTTTGTCGGAAGATGTATCTGTACAGAACGCCAGGGCTGAGACAGACCGGTATAAGTCTGTATTAAATCTCTCCGACGGGAAATATAAGGATGTGTATGATATTAATCTGAAGTATGCCAAGGAGCAAAACAGTATTCAAAATCTGGATAAGAGCCGTAAATCCACATTGAATGCCATTATGAAGTCTGATAAGAAAAAAGCAAAGGAGCTGAAGACGGTACTTGACAAAGATCAGTATAAAGAATACAGCAAATGGTTGAAGGAAGAAAATGAAAAAAGAAAAGTAGAGATTGCTTCAATTGACGCAAAGGAGAAGGCTGCCAAAGCTGAGCTTAAATCTACAAAAGCAAGAGAAAAAGCTGAAAAGGCAAGAGAAAAGGCCGAAAAAGCAAGGGATAAAGCAAATAAAGCAGTTACCAAACACCGGGAATCAAGATAGGACTTAGGGCTGAATTAGATATCCTAAATAAAAGAGACAGTTAATATAATACTGTCTCTTTTATTTAAGCTATGATACCTGTATCAGAATATTTCGAAATCTACATTATAAGTGATTCCTTTCCTCGTTTTAGAAGGTATTCTATCATAATAGATGTATTCGTAGAAACCACCATCACTAAAGAATATTTTGGTGCGTGAGGGTCTCATGCGGGGGTTGTAATCCAAGTCGTTGAACATGTTATTTATCAATGGATCACAATCGCCTTTTCTTTGTTCAAGCAGATTTAAAAGGGTAAGCTGGCTGAATGGAATTCCTTCTCCCATGCGGGGCAAATATTCATCTGAATCGTCAACAACAAGAACATCACCATAAAATGAAATAGGTACATGTAGCTGGTCGTAACCCGAAATTTCTCCTCCTTGATTTAGGTACTCTGTTATTGCGACAGTAGACACTTCCGTAGAATTGTTGAACCTGATGAAATAATTCCAAACATCTTGTTGGTCAGGTGTTAAACTTTGATAAACAGCTTCTGAATCGACGTGTTCCGTTTTTGAACAGGATAGAAGTAATAAAGAAAAAAGCAAATAAACAGTAATTTTCATTTGATTTATTTGTTGAGATGAAGGATTCATTTTATTTTTAAATTTTGTTAAGAGCCTCTTGTCATTTTGAGGAAACAAAGATACAAATTGATTATCAATTATTGTTTTGATGTGAGGATTTGTTTGCAGTCGCCATTGTCCGACAAAAGCAACAATGTAAGGTTGCTGTTGGATAAGAGCTTGCTGCAATGGGTATAACACTCCTGTAACAGATAAGGGAAGAGCTTTTCTTGTTCTTCTTCAGGTATTATCCATAATTCACGGGCAAGTGTCAGTTGGTGTATCAGTTGTTCCGTTTCTTTGTTACAGCCCGACTGTTGAGCAGCCCGGATCAGGAAGTCTTTGTTCATAGTTACCTTCTTGCTGTGAGTATCCATATATCCTTCTGCCAGTTTTACAGCTTTGCCCAGCATGATGCCCATGCTGATGTGCGGCATTTTCAGTTCATTAGCGATTAAGAGTGTTTCGCCAATAAAATTGCCGAAATGAACAAATGCCTGAGGGGGCAATTCCGGGTAGTGTTCCTTTACGTATCTTTCACTCTTTGCTCCGGAATTGATAACCAGATGTTCTATCCCCAAGGCTTTGGCAACCTCAATTTCCTTGCGTATGGAACGAATAAATGCTTCGGAGGAGAAGGGTTTTACAATTCCGGATGTACCAATAATTGAGATACCTCCAACTACCCCAAGCTTTGGGTTAAACGTACGTTTGGCTATGGTTTCTCCTTCGGGTACCGAAATAGTAACGCTTAATCCGCCACAGTAAAGCGATGTAAGTTCGTTGGTTATCATTTTCCGGGGTGTGGCATTGATAGCAGGTCCTCCGATTTCGAGTCCCAGACCGGGAAGTGTTACTTTTCCCACTCCTTTTCCTGCAAGGAATTGGATTCCTGTCTGTTTGCTATATGCTACTGTTGCGTTGATTGTACAACCGTTGGTAACATCGGGGTCGTCGCCCGCATCTTTAACGACAGAACAAGTGGCCGAATCGTTCCGGACGTCGGTTTGAATAACGGGGAGTGTGATACATTCGCCGGAAGGAAGTGAAATAATAGATGAATTTTGTTCTTTACCAGTCAAAAGGGCCATAAGTGCGGCCTTTGAAGCCGCCGTAGCGCAAGTGCCGGTTGTAAACCCACTGCGTAAGGGAAAGAATCCCGGGGCTGACTTTTCCATGGCTTTACGCAAACCCAGCAGTCCGGTTACGGTTATAAAGCTGTCCGGTAATATAGGCCTTTTAATAGCAAAGATAGGAATCCCAAACTTTCTGGCAGCTTCGGTTTTTTGTATAAAGTATCCGCTTTGGCCACTTTCCTTGGTTAGAATGGCATTGGGGTTAAGTTTTTGTAGAAGATATGACTCGTCTTCTCCGGGAGTGTAGTAAAGAATTCTTTCGGAAGGGAATCCCTGTGCGGTTGCCAGAAGATGAGACTCTTCCCTGTCTAATATCCGGAACCAGCATTCATGGTCTTGCCAGTAGGAGCGAAGTTTCTGTATGGTTTGTACTCCGGTAAGTGCCAATAGCTTTTCAATTTGATACTTTTTGAGTTGAGAGATTGCCTCATCATAAGAAGAACACCAGATAATATCCGGATCGCGAGGAGGATAAACCCGTTCGTATCTGATAACCGGAATATGTAAATTTTCGGCTACTTCACTAACCGTCTGATGTAACAATTCTGCAAAGGGATGAGCTGCATCAATCAGAAGACTGATTTTATGTTTTTCACAAAATCCGGTCATCTGATTTTCATTCATTCCTCCTGTTATACGTATTCCGTTTTTACAAATGATCTCCTGCTTATCTCCCTTTGTGGAGTAATAGAATGGATGTCCGGCCTCGTCAAGGATGCGGACTACCTCTTTGCCTTCGGTTGTTCCTCCCAGTACAAGTATCATTTGCGAAATAGATGATGAAAGTTAGATGAATAGAGTTTGGATAATCCCTCTCGATTGTCGATGGCTTCGCCTACTACAATCATGGTGGTCAAGGTGAGGTTGTTTTCTTTTACAATCTTTACCAGGTTCTGCAACTCACTGCGGTATATCCGTTCGTCTTTCCATGTTAAATGGTAGCAAGCGGCAACAGGGGTCGTAGGTGGATAGTGTTGGAGCAGTTCTTCCTGTACCTGTTCTACCACTCCGGCACTCAGAAAAATACACATGGTACTTTGTGATTTGGCCAGCAAATGTAGTTTTTCTTTTTCTGGCATAGGAGTACGACCTTCTCCTCTGGTGAGAATAATGGTTTGTACCCTCTCCGGGATGGTGAACTGTGATTGGAGTGCTGCTGCTGCTGCTTGAAAAGAGGATATGCCGGGAGTAATATGGTAGCTCATTCCGTAGGTGTCAAAAAAGGCCATCTGTTCTTGTATAGCTCCATAGATACAGGGATCTCCGGTATGTAGGCGTACAACGAATAATCCTTTGTCGTAAAATTGCTTCATTAATTCAAACTGTTCTTCCAGATTAAGGGCGGCCGAACTTCTTACTATGGCTCCTGGTTTAGCACAGTGAGTCAGTTCTTCCGGGACAAGGCTTCCGGCATATAGTATAAGATCGGCTTCTTCCAGCATGCGACGACCTCTGACTGAGATTAATTCCGGATCACCCGGACCGGCTCCTACGATTTCTATATGCCCTTTTCTTAACGAAGTAACGTCTTGAGCCAGGGCAAAGGTAAAATCGTTTCCCTCTTTCAGCATTCCTTTTTGTTTTTCAATTAGAAGAGGGCCGCTTCCTGCACTTTTCCTTGCAGAACTTTCTGCAATGCCATACACTCCGGTTACTTCAAAAACTTTCTCGGAGGGATTGGGGATGTTTATATCCTTTAATTCGTCTGCCTGGTAGATGTGTATTTCAGAGTCCGGGAAGTATGCTTGAAGTTCCTGTAATAGAGGTTCATCTTTTTTCAGTTCAATGGTTGAGATGCTTCGAATGGAAAGGGGACTGAGCTGTTGTTGTATTATTACACTTTCAATGTATTGGCTAATACCTTGTGGAAAACAGTTTTTACGGCATCCGATTCCTACATGAAATACTTGCGGATGAAAATGGAGTGTAGGAATAGCCGGGTTGTACAGGTGGGGGGTAACAGCAATAAGTATGGCAAAGTTCTGCTGAGGAATTTCTTCGTATCTGTAGAATATGCTTACATGATCGGGCTTAGTACGTTCGAGATAACTGGTGCCTTGGTCTCTTACTTCCAGTAAGAGAGCTACCGGGTTTTTGTTAACAAAGGACGCAATCAGTTTATTCATGGTTGCATTATGTACTGTTTCTTTCCATTGGTAAGTTTTACCAAGGGTGTCCAGCGCCCAAAGATCTGTATTATCACTTTGGGTAGTAATAACTGCCTGTCCACCTGTAATGCGTGCGATTTGTTTGGTAAGGCTGTTTGCCCCGCCGATGTGTCCGGACAAGACGGATACAATGTATTTGCCGGTGCTGTCTATATTTACGATGGCAGGATCTGTATGTTTGTCCGTTATAAATGGCGCAAGGGAACGGACGCAAATGCCTAATGATCCTACAAATACAAATGCTTCGAACCTGTTGAAATGTTCCTTTAAAAAAATTGCAATGGATGGAATAGTGTCCGTGAATATTGATTCAAAACTTGAATATAGATTCGATCCTGGAAGATGTTTTGCAATTGTTAGGGAAAGCTGGAGGCTGCTTTCTGAAACTACTAGTATGGCTATACCTGTTTTCATAAGGATTATATTATTGAGTGATTGTCCGTTGTCTTAAACCTGGCGGCCAACACATGGATTGTATTGTAATTATCTATTGTAATGCTTGTTTTTCCTGTAGGTTCCATCTCAGCCTGTTTGATCCCTTCGAGAAAGAGTGTTTCACTGTCCGAAGATACGGCGTTAAAAACGATGATTCCATCAGGGGTGAGAAAACGACTTACTTTCTTGAGTATGGAGTGCATTTCACCGCCGTGTCCACCTATAAAAACAGCATCAGGGAGAGGCAGATCGCTTAGGTCTGCTTCCATGAAATTTCCTATAATGGAAGTGATCCCCGGAGTTCCGAATTTCCGGCTATTGATTTCCATTAGCTCTTTTCCTTCTTCTCTTTGCTCGAAGGCTATTATCTTCAGATGAGGAAATTGCATTTTAGCTTCAATGGAAACGGAGCCTGTGCAAAAGCCGATATCCCATAAAACATGTCGGTGGCGGAGGTCAAGCATGCTTAATGTAAGTAATCTGACGGGCATTTTCGTAATCATTTTTTTACGTCCGTTCAGTAAATGAAAGTCTTCTTCATTGATCCCGAAGGGGCGTGAGCGTAACCCGGTTCGTTCCATGATAAGGCAATTGGGGAAACGAAAAGTCTCGTTTGCCAATTCATCTACGGAAAAAGTCCGGATGCTTTCAGTATTATTGCCGAGATGTTCTCCAACTGTTATCTGATAATTTGTGTAGCCGTAGTGTAGCATGCGGACAGCGATTGCTGCGGGAGTTTTCTCCCGGTCGGTCAGTATGCCTATTTTTCCATGACCTTCAATCAATGCCTGATCCAGGGCATCCCATGGACGCCCTGTTAGTGAGACTATTTGCATGTCGTGATAAGGTAAAACCATACAGTGGGCCAACATCTGTAGTGAATTGAATGCCGGAAACAGAACAATGTCTGCGTCTGGCAATTTGTTCTGTATTGTATTGGCAAAACCATAGAATAAAGGGTCGCCGGAAGCGAAGACCACAATTTCCGGATGTTCCAAATATTGTTGAAATACATGTTCCAACGGTACGGTAATATCTATCCATTGAGTATGAGAAGGAAGAAATCCCTCTACAATCCCGTGGTGACGAATTCCTCCGGAGAATACTTTTCCCGAACGGATTACAGAATGGACTTCGTCAGTAAACTGCGGACTTGGATTGTCGTTGATTCCTATTATATAAAACTTCATAGATTATACGTCCCTCCCCGGACGAAGTTGTTCTGCATCATTATAACTGAGAATAGCATTAACCAATGTGGCGGCCAGATTGCTCCCCCCTTTTCGCCCTTCTACGATGATTTTGGGTATCTCGTGAAATGGTTTTATCCTATGTTTGGATTCTTCTACGTTGACAAAACCTACCGGTGCTGCGATGACCCCTATAGGGGCGGCTTTGTTTTTCCTGATAAGATCGCATAATTCCATCAGGGCGGTAGGGGCATTTCCAAATACAAAGAGCGCATCCGGATGTTCGGCTACGGCAAGTCTGATACCTGCTTGGGTACGGGTAATACCTTTTTCGGCAGCAATTGGTACGATCCGCTGGTCGGACAAATAGCATTTTACTTCAATACCCATCCGCTGTAAAGCTGCCTTGCGTATACCGGCTGCTGCCATGGTAACATCCGTAACAATGGTGACAGATTTACCAGCGTTCAGCTTCTTATATAGCAAGGCAACTGCACCGGGATCAATATAAAGGAGTTGCTCCATTTCAAAATCGGCAGTGGTATGGATGGCATGAAGCAGGGCCCATTTGTGATCCAAAGGGATATTTTTGTTTTGCAATTCTTTTTCGATTGTCTGGAAACTGCGAATCATGATTTCTTGTCCGATGCCAGCCTCGATCGGGGTTTTGTCGCGGAAATATCCACGAGGTGTGACCATTTTGCCGTCAAATGATTTGGTTTGAGAATTGCCTATTATGACAACGGTAAACATATCCACTTGTTCCGGATTAAAGGATTCCAGTGTAGTCATGGAAATTTCTTGTTCTTCTCTGCCAGCCTGACGAACAAATCCGACCGGTGTTAATGGGGATCGGTCTTGCAGAAATAGCTCCCTAAGCCGGTGCAATTGCCAATACCTCCCTTCGCTTCGCGGGTTGTAAACAGCTGTTACAAAGTCGGCCGTAGCTGCTGCCACTATTCTTTTTTCAATCTTTTCCCAAGGAGTCATCAGATCCGAAAGTGAGATGATGCAGAAATCGTGACCTATGGGAGCTCCCAGTATGGCGGCGGCTTTCTGAAAGGCACTTATTCCGGGCAGCACTTCCACCGAAATGTTGCTTTTGCGTTCTTCTTTCATTTCAAAAATTAGAGGAGCCATCCCATAAATCCCTGCATCACCGGAACTTATCACACAAACCGATTTTCCTTCTTCTGCATAATTGAAGGCCTCTTCAGCTCTTGCTTTTTCCCGTTTCATTCCTGTATCAACACAGTGAGTCCCTGGAGTGATAAGAGTGGAAATAAACTGAAAGTAATATTTATATCCTACAACAACATCCGCACTGCTAATGGCTGTCCGAACAGCGGGAGTAATATCAAGTATATCTCCCGGTCCAATTCCGGCTACGACTATTTTTCCTTGTTTCATTTGGATTGTTTCTTCTTATTCATACAAACGTATGGATTATTTATTTAATTTTTTTTGTTTTCGCAGATTCAATCTTCTTATTTTACGTATTACATATCTTGCTCCAAGTACGACTCCGGATACCGAAACAACGGTTCCTCCTAACATAAGTATCCATAGAACGGTTAACCGGAGTAGTGGCCTGGTAACCAGAAATTGGAAGGTAAGACCGTGCATTCCTTTATATAACCAGAAGTCCCACCGTTTACGGTTATTGTAATATCTGTATTGACCGTTTTTGGGATTTACATAGTAGCAGCTATTGTCTGCGTCTGCTATCTCAGATTTGTAAACCGGTAACGGTAGATGGCCTGATTTTGCAAGGTAGTAGGTATCGTATTCTTTTAAGAAAGTTGTTTTTGTACTACCTTTTCCATGGATACTTTCAATTGCCTTTGTTATCTCTTTCTCCTTAAGATTTAAGGGTAGGATTTTGTTAGAAGAGGCATCCAACGTTATTTTTTTACTTGTAGTTACAATATGATATAAAGGTTTGTCGTAGAATCGTCCCCATTCTATTTTCTTAACAGTACCGGAGAGCTGACTTATCACCTCTCTATAGTCCAGTGAATACAGCTCCGGATGAATAGCATCTCCTTCCAGTATCTTTTCAATTGGGTAATGCTCTTTTTTCTTGATTATCCAATTGGGAGTTTCCGTTACCGACATCATACCGCTGAATATCCAGGTCAGGACAAACAGTCCGAATATAAGTCCCGTTATATGATGTAGCAAATACCATCTTTTTTTATAGGGAGATTTGAAACTACATTTGTTTTTCCGGCATTGTACGTATGCATGAATTCCAACGTACAATCCGGCCAAAGTCATTATAATTCCCAATGCGGATAAAAAGATAATTGACTTTGTCCAAAGAGCCTGATCTTGCCGCAGGCTGGTGAAATATACCCAATGAGGAATCGCCCCCATCCAGGACCAGAAACGTTCTTTTTGTGTCGTGTACTGCAGTACTTCTCCTGTTTGTGATGAGATGTATAATTCATGTTTTTTGTTATCAGAAAAGTAAAATTTTATAAATGGAAGTTCTTTTTTAAGTTCTTCAAACGGGGTCCATTGATCAAGTTTGTGCAATGTGTCAATCCTGTTGATTGAGGAGCTGTTCCATTTCTGAGCAATCTGATAGATTCTTTTACTGCTTATATCCTGCAACTGTTCAGTTGAATCGGCAGGTAAGAAATAAACATGTTTGTTGGTTTGAATCCGGAATACAGTCTGATTTAAAAATCGACTTACTTCAATGTTATTAATTTTCTCGTCCGATGGAATGCGGCCTGCTATTGTTTCAATGGGTGGGAGAAGAGAATCCAGTATTTCTGTTTTTTGCAACTTCTCTTTATCCCATACCTTTGGGAAGGTATGATACATCATAACTAACCCTGAAAGAAACCACATTAGAAACAGGATACTGAGGAAAGTCCCCAGTATCCTGTGAATTGTATATATGGATCGGGTTATGATCTGTCTAATTCCCTTCGTTTGCATATCGTTTCTTCTTATCAAGAATCTTTACCATTTTGTAGTTGCAGGCGAAACGTGCATGTTCAATAAATTGATCTTGAATCATAGGAATTTCGCCCAATCCTCTTAAATTGGTATTTACCCTGAATCCCTCTTTTTCAAGTGCACTTTTCCATTCGGTATCAATATCATTAACGGCATGGTCGCCGGCAACAAACATAAAAGGAACCAGCGTAACTTGTTTATTCTGATCAGATTTTAGCCGACGTAATACCGTTTCAAACGAAGGATAACCCTCTATTGTGCCTATATGCATCTGGCTAAATCCTTTATCCTTCAACATATAGTCTAACATGGCATAGCATGCTGTTGCCGGAGTATATGTGCCGTGACCAACAAACAGGGTCGTATTACTTCCCTTATATTCTGCACTGAGAACATCTACCACTTTTTCGTAATCCTCCACTGTGTACAGTAGTGGATTTCCGATACGGATATCTTTGAATTGCGATTCCATGTTTTCGACTTCACGACGTAATGCTTCCATCTCTATCCCTTCGATTATATTGCTTGATTGCACTATAATATGCGTATACCCTTCTTCTTTTAAAGAAAATAATACGTCGGAGGGCGTTTGTTTGATTATGTTCTTTTGCTTCAGTCGGTTAATTACAATCCGGGAAGTGTAAGCCTCACGAATACTAACATCAGGAAATGCTGATTTCATTTTATTGTTTATCACCTCTATTGTACGTTTTCTGGTAAGATCGTGCGTAGTGCCGAAATGAACAACCAATAATGCAGCTTTGTCTCCTGGCTGCATTGTTTCGAACAGATTTGATTCTTCAAAATTATCCCCGTTGCTTGCCTTACATACTAAGCTTATTAATAGGGCAAGGCATATGATTGTATATTTCATTACTTACGAAATTTAAGAAGTAAACTTACATAGAAGGTGCGGCCGGGCGACAGAGTGGCATAATTACTGTTGTAAGGCCGGTCGTCACGATAATTAAAAATGTTTTCGACACCGATACCGGGCTCAAGTATAAAATTTGCCAGGTTGTTGAATGTATGTCGAGTAGATAGATTCCATAGCTGATAACCTGGTGCATTCCCATACGTGCCGGTTTCAAATCGTTCACTTTGAAGTCTGCCTGCGAGATTAACATTTAATGTGTAAAAGTCCCAGACTTTGTTCCAATTGCTGTTTATACTTCCGGAATGCTTTATACTACGAGGTAAACGTGAATCCGTATTCGTGTCTTTTGCATCCGCAAAACTGTACGAACCACCCAGTGAAATTCCATATCCCAGATAGCTGTTTATTGAAATATCGACTCCTTTTACTCGAGCCTTATCAACATTCTGGTATTCCATACGTTTGGTTATACTGTTAGCAATGTCTGTTTCGGTAAGGGCAACTTGTTTACTGGTGATAAGATTGTCTAAATTGTTAATGTAGGCAGTCGCAGAAATCGAAAACAGCCTGCTCAAGAATTCGCCGTTTAATGCATAATAATTGCTTTTTTCGGGCTTAAGGTTAATGTTTCCGGCACTCAGCGTTCCGTTTTTCTCTTTGTTGTAATAGAGTTCTTCCAACGAAGGAGCTCTGAACCCACTGGAGTGGGTTGCTCTGAAATTAAATGCTCCGGGTGAATACATAAGTGACAGCTTGGGAGTAAACCTATTCTTGAATGTTTCATGGTAAATATATCTCAACCCAACGATCGCCTGAAAATTCTGTAAAAATTTGATTTCATCTTGTGTATACAAAGCCATCGTGTACGCTTGTTTGTCTCCCGCAAGTGCTTCCGGATTCTTCAGTTTGTCAGTAACGTATTCGGAACCTATTGTGATTTTATTGAAGTCTCCAGCCATAAATACACTTTTTAGATTGGCATTGTAATAGTGTTGGCGTTTACTTAATGCCGATGTTCCATTCTTTATGGTAATATTTCCCTTTTTATCTTTTACATCCTTGATATATTCTTTGGTCCCTTCAAAATTGTCATTGTACAAATCCAGACTGATATAGGATGCATTTCCTAAAAGAAACTTACTTCCAAGTGCCAGGCTATAATCATTGTATGCCAGGTTATAGTCGTATTCCGAGACTGGACGGTCGTTCTCTTTATTATACATACTGCCCCGGGCATAGAACGATAGAGCTTTCGTTGCAGAATAGGTGAAGTGCTGGGTCAGAATATTGGAGTAAAATTTATCAGAAGCTTTCTTGTTTGTTTCAGTCAGCTTCTCGTTTCCCTTTGAGTCGTATGTGATGGCTTGATTGTTTAGCTGCCAGCCATCCGATTGTCGTCTGTTGTAGGTTGTAAATGAACCGAATTTTCCGGTGTTGATATCCAGATTGATTGTCTGATCGAATTGATTTTCTTCAGCAAAGCGGGTTTCGGAGGTAACATTGACCAGGTTTTTAGGTTGATCGGTAATTATGTTTATGACACCACCCATTGCTTCCGATCCGTAAAGAGATGAAGCTGCTCCTTTCAGTATTTCAATTCGTTTGACATTGCTAAGATTAATACGGGAAAGATCAACATTTCCGGATACATCTCCGGCAAGCTTCTGTCCGTTAATAAGAACCAGAATATGCTTATTCCCCAGACCGTTTAATGTCATATAACTGGCCATAGCCGTGGTGGAAAATGAAAAAGAGGGATTCAGCATGTTTAATGCATCTTTGAAATTTGTAATACCAGCCCTTTTTAAATCATTCCCGTTGATTATTTCCACAGGGACAGGGCTGTCTTGTATCCTGCGATGGGTTCCGGTTCCAGTAATTACAACATGATCCAGATTTATGCCTGAATTTTCCATTTCAATAAGCATGTTCAATTGTGTTCCGTGGATTTTCTTTTCTACAGGAATGTAATTCAGGCAACTGGCCCGAAGTGTGAATGATTCATCGGGAACATTTTTAAGTATAAATTCACCTTTACTATTGGTTGCGCAACCAATGGTGGTTTGTTCGAGCCGGACGTTAACTCCTTCAATGGGTTTTCCGTTTTTTACGTTAACAACTTTTCCGCTTAACGTGACTTGCGCTAACGAACAAATTACAACACACCCCCACAACAGGGTTGTTAGTAAACCTTTTCTTTTCATGTTTGAGAAATAATAGTTAATAAATGGTATCCTTTAACCCGAGGACGCGGAATTTATTTATCGACTGGCAGGTTTCCTGACTATGTCCAGAAAGCGACCTTCCCATTTCTCTCGAAACAGTGGTGTGAGCTTGCTTTCTTTTATTACTTTCAACTTTTGAAAGTAAGGACTTTACAGTAGCGGGTACTGTTCCGGATTCAAACCGGATTCCCTTTTATACAAATCGCAGAATGCGATCGTATCACCAAATCAGGGGCAAAGTTAAGATGTTTATTTATATTTGCACAATAAAATTAAGATTTAATTATTTATGAAACCTCAATTGTTGGTAGGGGCTGCCTCTTCAGGAAGCGGTAAAACTACTTTTACTCTCGGACTGTTAAGGGCATTGAAGAATCGGAGTTTGAAGGCGCAACCCTTTAAATGCGGTCCCGACTACATTGATACTAAATATCATTTGCTAGCCGCAGGTGAAGAGTCGGTTAATCTTGATTTATTTTTATCCTCTGAATCGCATATCCGAAATTTATATGCTAAATATGGTACCAATGCGGATGTCTGTATTACAGAGGGAGTTATGGGCCTTTATGACGGATACGACGGTATGAAGGGTAGCAGCGCTAAATTGGCAGAGTTGCTTGGAATCCCTGTTGTGTTGATTCTAAATGCCAAATCAATGGCTTATTCGGCAGCTCCTGTTTTATTTGGTTATAAACATTTTAATAAAAACATAAACATTGCAGGAGTTGTCTTTAACCGGGTGTCTTCAGAGACTCATTATGCTTATTTACAACAAGCCTGTAAGGATACAGGGGTTGAGTGTTTGGGCTACATCCCGAACAAAAAAGAGCTTGAAGTTCCTTCCAGACACTTAGGCTTGTCAATTGACAATTCTTTTTGTATGGATGATTTCGCAAACAGAGCGGCAGAGATTATAGAGGAGTTTGTTGATTTGGATCGTTTGCTTAAAATATCAAACATGCCTTTTTGCCTGCCTGATAAGTCTGAGCAGAACGAGTTGGATATAAGAGGTGACATTAAGATTGCAGTTGCTTACGACAATGCTTTTAATTTTATTTACAGAGAAAATCTGGCTCAATTAAAACGGTTGGGAGAAGTTGTCTTTTTTAGTCCTCTTGATGATGCTAAATTACCTTCTGCCGATTTGGTATATCTGCCAGGAGGTTATCCGGAATTGTATTTGGACAAGCTGACAGAAAATAAAACAATGCTTCACTCCATAAAAGCCTATGCAGAGAATGGAGGTAATCTTTTAGCCGAATGCGGAGGAATGATGTATTTAAGTAAGGTGATTGTTGGAATGGATGGCAACCTTTATTCGATGGTTGGTGTTTTTGACCAGGAAGCTACCATGCAAGATATGAAACTTACCCTTGGTTACCGTACATTTACATATAATGGAATTGAGAATATACGGGGACATGAATTTCATTATTCTCGGATTAAAGATCCTCAAACGGATTCTATATCAGATATTTCTATATATAATGCGAAGGGAGTGAGAACAAAAACAAATTTATTTCGTTATAAGAATACAATAGCAGGTTATACTCATCTATATTGGGGCGAGCTCGATTTGATGAATCTGTGGAATCATAAATGTTAGTTATATGAAGATTTATACAAAAGGAGGCGATAAAGGTCGTACTGGTATTTTTGGCGGCGAGAGGGTGGATAAGGATGATATCCGGATTGAAGCCAATGGCTGCTTGGATGAATTAAATTCAACCATAGGGGTTGTGAGATCGCTTTTGCCGGAAAACCACGAATGGCATTCGTTCTTGTTTACTATCCAGGTGGAGCTCATGGTTGCTATGTCTGAAGTTGCTACACCGTCGGCCTTGAGGGATAAAAATCCCAATAAGATAAAGGAGGATATGGATCTTTACTGTGAAAAGGAGATCGATCGGATTACGGCTGCCATTTCTGAAAGTGAATATTTTATTCTTCCCGGAGGTACACCGGTCTCAGCTCATTGCCAACTTGCCCGCACGGTTGCCCGTAGAGCAGAAAGACGATTGTGGACATTACATAAGCAAGATCCGCTTCCCGAAACCGTACTTCGCTTTGTAAACAGATTATCTGATTTGTTTTTTACGATGGCCAGGTATGATATGTATGTGAATGGTAGTGCTGAAGAACGCTGGAAACTATTTTTATACAAGAGATAAATAAATCACAGGGGTGTTGATGTACTTGACAGGTTACAACACCCCTGTAAATGTATATAATCAATCGCCTAATGGTTTGTCGATTGTACCACCCCAGTTGGTGCTGACTGGATATAATGTAAATGTATCGTTGCTTAACCTTGATTCGTATAACTTTCCCGAATATCGTACCATTTTATTGCTTTCTGGTGTTACGGAAGCAATGTGATAGTCTCTGAGTAATTGCCCGGCATGGTTGGTCGACTTTATCTTTGCCGACATCGGTTTTCCGGTTTCGGGAATAAATGTGAGCAAGGAATGGCTCTGATTTATTTTTCCAATATCTTCAGGAGAAAAAAGATGGGTAAAGGCTTTTGTGTCTGAGGATGCAGTTGCGATTCCGGTCAGTATGTTGAGCTTGTCGGGATATCCGGAGAGTTTGATTTCAAATTGCTTGAGACCCGAATGAACACTGTCGGTTGCAAAGAACTCAAGTTTCCCAACGATTCGTTCAATATTTATATCCTGTATAATCTCTTCTCCCGATCCTACTTCAAGTGTTATCTGTTTGTAAAATGTATCGGTTGTTTCCTGAAAAGTAAGTATGTTATTGTTCAGGGAATCGGTTACGGAGCTATGTGCAAGCAGACAGATTTTGTAGCTCCCCATGGGTAGTTGATCGTAAATGATTCCAAAATCCTGAGAGCCGGTACTACTGTAATGCTGTTTCCTGAAGGGAACGGTAGTGTTGTCTGCCTTATAGACTACATATTCAATTTTGGTGCAGATTGATTCCAATGTCCCTGGTGCAGGTTCGGTAATTTCGTCTGCTTTAGTTTGTGGTTCCGGAATGATTCCCGTTGGATAACCTTTGGTCGTAACGTATGGCAATACCTCTTTGCTGAGTTGGACGCTAAATTGAACAGGATAGGTTTTGGAGTCCGGTTTTTCTTCTTCAATTAAAGGATTGCTGCAGTTGCAGAACAAAATCAGACACGCAAGAATAGAAAATTCTGTTTTACTCATCATAGTTGAGGTTTTAATGGTTAACACTGTGGTTTGAGTCGGATTAATATATTCCGACTTCCAGTCCACAAAGAAAACCTTATTATTTGATATTAAAAATAAATAATGAATAAATAATAGCATCACTCATTTTTTTTCTTAGATTTGTTCCATAACTTTTGTAAAAACCATAGTACGATATTGTTATGAAACAAAAAATTAAAATGGGAATGATAGGTGGAGGCAACGGTTCTTTTATTGGAGCTGTACACCGTATTGCGGCTAATCTGGATGGACAGATAGACCTGGTGTGTGGATGCTTTAGTGGCACACCCTCTGTTTCAGTCGCTTCCGGACGTAGCCTTTTCTTGCCGGAAGACCGGATTTACAATTCTTATCAGGAGATGATCGAAGAGGAAGCCAAGCTTCCGGAAGCTGAACGGATGGATTTCGTTTCTATCGTTACACCCAATCATGTGCATTTCGAACCGGCTATGATGGCCTTGAAGCATGGATTCCATGTTGTACTGGACAAGCCGGTTACCTATACGCTGGAGGAGGCTAAGGCATTACGAGAACAGGTGAAAGTTTCCGGAAAATTATTTGCACTTACACATACCTATACGGGTTACCCCATGGTGAAAGAGGCTCGGACAAGGGTTTTGCGTGGTGATATAGGAAAAGTGCGCCGTATTTATGTGGAATATCCCCAAGGCTGGTTGTATAGTGATTGTGCTGGTGTAAATAAGCAGGCTGCATGGCGAGTAGATCCTAAGCGATCGGGTAAAGCAGGGTGTATGGGTGATATCGGCACACATGCTTTTAATTTAGTTGAATATATTACCGGGCTTAAAGCAATAGAATTATGTGCGGAGCTGAATACGTTTGTTCCCGGACGTTTATTGGATGATGACGGAGCAATGCTGATCAGATACGAAGGGGATGCAAAAGGTGTGCTGACTGCATCGCAAATTGCTGTTGGTGAAGAAAACGCGCTAAAAATTCGTATCTACGGAACAAAAGGTGGTTTGGAGTGGTGTCAGGAAGAGCCCAATACCATGTGGATGAAGTGGCCTGATCGTCCGAGAGAAATGATTCGGACATCGAATGGGTATATGTCTGAGATGGCTGCTCATAATTCGCGTACCCCGGGTGGTCATCCGGAGGGATACATTGAGGCTTTCGCAAATATTTACAGAAATTTTGCACTAACGTTGCAGGCAATGAAAGAGGGAAAAGAACCTTCTTCCTTATGTCTGGATTTCCCTTCAGTACAGGAAGGGGTGAGGGGTATGCAGTTTATTGAAACTGTGGTAGCTTCCAGTAACAGTGATAAGAAATGGGTGAAAATGGTTGATTAAATATTTATAGTATGGCTAGACCGGTTACGTTATATACTTTGCAATGGGGAGACTTACCTTTGCAGACAGTTTGTGAGAAGGCTAAGGCTTTTGGTTACGACGGGTTGGAATTAGGCTTGCCCGATCATTTGGATGTTCGTCGATCTGACAAAGAATATTATATGCAGATTAAAGATTTGTTATCGTTTTATGGAATGCAATTATACACGATTTCTACCCATCTGATAGGTCAGGCCGTGTGCGATCGGATTGATGAGCGCCATAAAAGTATCCTGCCCGATTATATTTGGGGTGATGGTGACCCGGAAGGTGTTAGTCAGAGAGCAGCCGAAGAGCTGATTCGTACGGCACATGCCGCCAAAGCCCTTGGTGTTGATACGGTGGTAGGTTTTACAGGAAGTTCCATCTGGCATTATTTGTATTCGTTTCCTCCGGTAACGGAAGAGATGGTGAATGAGGGATATGCCGATTTTGCACGAAGATTTACTCCTATATTAGATGCTTATCAGGAGTTAGGGGTTCGTTTTGCGTTGGAAGTACATCCTACTGAAATAGCTTTCGATACAGTTACAGCGAAAAGAGCTTTGGAAGCTGTTAATTATCACCCTTCGTTCGGGTTCAACTATGATCCAAGTCATTTAGGTTATCAGGGGGTTGATTATGTTGATTTCATATATCAGTTCCCGGAAAGGATTTTCCATGTGCACATGAAAGATGTTTACTGGAGTGATACCCCTAAGCAGGTGGGTGTTTTTGGTGGTTATGTAACCTTTGGAGATCCACGTCGTTTTTGGAACTTCAGAAGCTTGGGAAGAGGAAAAATTAAATTTGAGGAGATTATCCGGGCACTTAATCATATTGGATATTCCGGTCCGCTTTCGGTGGAATGGGAAGATAGTGCCATGGACAGGGAACAAGGAGCAGAAGAATCGTGCCGTTTAGTGAAGCACTTTGACTTTATGCCTTCGTCAAGAGCGTTTGATGCAGGTTTTGAAAAGAAATAAGAGAATAATATAGTACAGTTGTTATTTGGGTGGCCCGGACTGCTAATAAAAAGTCTGGGCTATCTTGTTGTATCTCCCTATATTATGATTAACTTTGCAGCCTAAATAGAAAGAAATTAATAAACGCATGAAAAAGATTAGAGCAGCCATTGTGGGATATGGCAATATTGGAAAATATGTTTTAGAGGCTTTGGAAGCTGCACCCGATTTTGAGGTTGCAGGCGTTGTTCGTCGCAATCCATCAGAGGTTCCGGTCGAGCTTAAGGAATATAAGGTGGTTAGTAAAATCACCGAACTTGAAAAGGTAGATGTTGCTGTGCTTTGTACCCCAACCCGTAGCGTAGAATCTTATGCGAAGGAAATTCTTTCATTGGGTATCAATACGGTGGACAGCTACGATATTCATGGAGGAATTGTTGCTCTGCGCCGCTCTCTTAATGCTGTAGCAAAAGCTCACAATGCTGTATCTGTGATTTCTGCAGGATGGGATCCGGGAAGCGACTCGGTTGTTCGTGCACTACTTGAGGCGATGGTGCCTAAAGGCATTACATATACGAACTTTGGCCCAGGTATGAGTATGGGACATACTGTTGCAGTAAAAGCCATTGAAGGTGTAAAGGCCGCGTTAAGTATGACTATTCCAACAGGAACCGGTATTCACCGCAGAATGGTGTATATTGAAGTTAAAGATGGATATGATTTTGCTAAGGTTGCTGCAGCAATTAAAGCCGACGAATATTTTGCCCACGACGAGACACATGTAATGCAGGTGGAATGTGTGGATAATTTGCTGGATATGGGTCATGGAGTTCAGCTTACGCGTAAAGGAGTATCTGGAAAGACACAGAATCAGTTGGTTGATTTCAATATGAAAATCAACAACCCGGCGCTTACAGCTCAGATTTTAGTGTCTGTTGCCCGTGCTTCGTTTAAGCAACAGCCGGGTGCTTACACCATGATTGAATTGCCGGTGATCGATATGCTTTATGGCGATAAGGAAGATTTAATAAGAAGACTGGTATAATACCAGTCTTCCTTACGGATAAAATATAAATACTATGTTATCATTTATTACCTGGACAGCAGATCCTGCTATCTTTTCCATTGGTTCACGAGAAATACGTTGGTACGGACTTGCTTTTGCATTCGGTTTCCTAATTGGTTACAAGATTGTGGAACGTATGTGGAAAAATGAGAAACTGGATCCTGCCTGGTTGGATCAGTTGTTGATCTATACCATGATTGGAACGGTAGTTGGTGCTCGTTTAGGTCATTGCCTTTTGTATGCCCCTCAGTATTATTTATCCAATCCTATCGAGATATTAAAGATTTGGGAGGGTGGTCTGGCCAGTCACGGAGGCACATTGGGTATTATGATTGCTATCTATTTCTATTCGAAGAAGATCAGTCATAAAAGTATCATGTGGGCTTTTGATAAGCTGGTGGTACCTACCGGACTTGTAGCTGCAATGATTCGTCTGGGTAATTTAATGAATCATGAGATTTATGGTCATGCAACGGATGCTCCCTGGGGATTCCGTTTTATTGACAACTTGCATCAATGGAAAATGGGGGCTGCTCCGGTATTTACAGCACCAAGTCATCCAACCCAACTTTATGAGGCGTTGTGTTATCTGATAACATTCGCTCTTTGTATGTGGTTGTACTTCCGAAAAGAGGCTTTCAAAAAAGAGGGTCTTCTCTTTGGTATTTTTATGATTTGTATATTTGCTTCCCGCTTTTTTATTGAGTTTTTAAAGAATGATCAGGAAGAATTTGAAGCTTCTATGTTGATTAATATGGGACAAGTGCTCAGCATTCCTTTCGTTTTGGCAGGATGCTGGTTCGTTTATCGGGCACTGCAAAAAAAGAATTAAACTATGTATAAACTGACAAGTATTGCGGATAAGGTATATTACGTAGGAGTAAACGACCGTCAGAAGGCCCTCTTTGAGAACCTGTGGCCGCTGCCGTACGGAGTCTCTTATAACTCGTATTTGATAGTAGATGAAAAAACAGTTCTGATAGATACAGTGGATGTATGCTATTCGGATGCTTTTCTCAGAAAAATTGCAGATGCGCTGGAAGGTAAATCTTTGGATTACCTGATTGTGAATCATATGGAGCCGGATCATGCCGGCAGCATTAGATTACTCCGTCAGCAATATCCTGATGTGCAGATTATCGGGAACAAAACCACCTTCGGCATGTTGGAAGGATATCATGGTATTACTACAGGCTTGTACGAAGTGAAGGAGGGAGATACGCTATCATTGGGTAAACGTCAGCTGATGTTTGTTATGGCCCCGATGGTTCATTGGCCTGAAGTTATGTTTACGTATGAAACAACGGATAAAATATTATTTTCTGCAGATGCATTCGGTACTTTCGGAGCGCTTTCAGGAGCTGTTATTGATGAGGATATGAATGTTGACAGATTTTGGGATGAGATGGTTCGCTATTATGCCAATATCGTTGGAAAATATGGTAATCCGGTTCAGCGGGCTTTAAAGAAACTTGACACAATTGAAGTAAACACCATTTGTTCTACGCATGGACCTGTTTGGCGGAAATATAAAGATAAAGCAATCGAGATTTATGATAAGATGAGTCGCTACGAAGGCGAAGATGGCGTTTGTATCATATATGGCAGCATGTACGGAAATACGGAACAGATGGCTGAAGCGATTGCCGCCTCATTGGCTGAGAACGGAGTCAAGAATATTGTAATGCACAATGTATCCAAATCGCATGCATCGAATGTGCTGATGGATGTATTTAAGTACAAAGGACTGATTGTGGGAAGTCCTACATACAGTAATGCTCTTTTCCCCGAAGTAGATTCGATTTTGTCAAAGATTGAAATCCGGGAAGTTAAGAAACGCTGTTTTGGCTATTTTGGTAATTTTACATGGTCTGGTGCCGCTTGTAAAAGATTAGCTGCTTTTGGTGAAAAAATGAACTGGGAATTTATAGGAGCTACCGCCGAAGAGAAGATGAGTCTGAAAGAAGACATGTATGAACAGTGTATTACTTTAGGTAAAGCAATGGCAAACGCATTGAATGAATCTAAACAATCGATTTAAATATAAAAAACTATGAGATTAATTATTGAGCCTAATTACGATCAATTGTCGAAATGGGCTGCTAACTATGTTGCTTCGCGTATTCAAAAAGCCAATCCAACGGCTGAAAAACCTTTTGTCCTCGGATTGCCAACAGGTTCTTCACCCCTTGGTATGTACAAAAATCTTATTGAATTGAACAAAAAGGGAGTTGTCTCTTTCAAGCATGTGATCACATTCAATATGGATGAATACGTAGGATTGCCAAAGGAACATTCGGAAAGTTATCATTCCTTTATGTGGAATAACTTTTTCAGTCATATTGACATCAATCCCGAAAATACAAACCTTTTGAATGGTAATGCTGCCGATCTGGAAGCTGAATGTGCTGCTTATGAAGCTAAGATGAAAGCTGTTGGTGGGGTAGATTTGTTTTTAGGTGGTATCGGTCCTGATGGTCACATCGCATTTAACGAACCAGGGTCATCTCTGTCGTCTCGTACCCGCATCAAGACTTTGACAACGGATACGATTATTGCCAATTCGAGATTTTTTGACAACGACGTAAATAAAGTTCCCAAGACTGCGGTTACTGTGGGTGTGGGTACTGTTTTAGATGCAAAAGAGGTTTTGATTATGGTGAATGGACACAACAAAGCTCGTGCATTGGCTCAGGTGGTTGAAGGTTCTATCAATCAGATGTGGACTATCACAGCACTGCAGCTACATCCGAAGGGAATTATCGTTTGCGATGAATCAGCCTGTGCAGAGTTGAAAGTTGGTACCTATAATTACTTTAAGGATATTGAAAAGGATCATCTTTGTCCGGATTCTTTAATTTAATTGTTTAAATGATATTGGCAGGCTCCACTTTATTTATTGAATGTGTGGAGTCCTGTTTTTGAGCAAGTACTTGTGAAAAAACATGTACTTGCTTTTTTATTTATCGAACGGAATATTTTATATTTTGCACGCTGATTATAATAATAACAATAGGTGATATTATGAAAAAGAAACTTTGTATACTGCTTTCTTCCTTGATGGTTTCGTGTGTTGTGTTCTCGTCTCCCGATGGTCGCGACCTTGTTCCTGAAGGTACATTTACGTCGGGTATCGAAGGCCCCGCAGTAGATGCCGCAGGTAATTTATATGCTGTCAATTATGCAACTAAGGGTACAATCGGACTAATCAAGTCTTCGGGTGAACACGGCCTATTTGTTACCTTACCCGACGGATCGGTTGGAAATGGAATTCGTTTTAATGCTGAAGGGATGATGTTTGTGGCGGATTATACCAATCATAACATACTTTGTGTTGATCCGAAAACAAAAGTTATTTCAGTTTTCGCTCATGAACCGGCTATGAATCAACCCAATGATATATCTATTGCTCCTAATGGGTCGATTTATGCAAGTGACCCCGCCTGGTCTGATAACACTGGTAAATTATGGAGAATATCGACGAAGGGCGAAGTGGTATTGTTGGAAGATTCCATGGGAACGACCAATGGAGTGGAAGTGAGTCCCGACGGACGTTTATTATATGTGAATGAATCAGTGCAGCGGAACGTTTGGGTATACGATATTGAGCCGAACGGAAATCTATCCAACAAGCGTCTTTTTCATCGTTTTGCCGATTATGGAATGGATGGAATGCGTTGCGATGTAAATGGCAATCTTTATATATGCAGGTACGACAAAGGAACTGTCGTAGTTCTCTCGCCTGAGGGAAAAATCCTGTATGAGTATTCCTGTAAAGGGAAGAAGCCGTCGAATATCACTTTTGGAGGTAAAGAATTGAGGCAAATTTATATCACATTGCAAGATAGAGGATGTATTGAAGTTTTTGATGCGTTGAACCCTGGCGCTTCACTTTTTGTGAATCCCCGACCAGCTTTCTAAATAAAGAGGCTTTATAATATACGCTTTTGCGTACTTTTGCGTTATAAACAAACATTTAACTGGTTAGACGCAAAATGATTGAATATTTAAGAGGTGATATAATTGAGCTTACTCCAGCCCGAATGGTTATGGAGTGTGGTGGTGTAGGGTATGAATTGAATATCTCATTAACGACTTATAGTGCATATAGCGCTCAGCATCAGGGGAAAATATATGTTTACGAAGTAATTCGTGAAGATGCCCACCTGCTGTTTGGCTTTTCTGGTAAAGAAGAACGCGAATTGTTTTTGTTGTTGACAAGTGTTTCGGGTGTTGGTCCGAATACGGCACGTATGATTTTGTCTTCGCTACCTCCCTCTGAGTTAGTACAGGTCATTGCTTCCAAGAATGAAGCTGCACTTACTGCTGTAAAGGGTATCGGACTAAAAACCGCTCAGCGTATTTTGGTCGATCTCAAAAATAAAGTCAAATTACAGGGTGTTGTTGCTGATTCAGCAGTGTCTGGTTCCGGCAACGGTCAGATTGCCGAAGAGGCGATTGCTGCGCTGGTAATGCTGGGCTTTCAGAAGGCTGCATCTCAAAAGGCAGTTACTACCATATTGAAGAGGTCTCCTTCTCTTGAAGTGGAAAAAGTTATTAAAGACGCACTTAGAATGCTTTGATGAAAAGGGGGGCTCACTACATATTACTTGTATGTGTTCTGTTATTCGGGACTGGTCTGTATTCGTTGAATGCGGACTATCTGATCTTTACCTCAGAGGTGCCCGAACTAACAGAACTAGAGCCTCAGGTAGTTTTTGAAGGAGATTCTGTTGATCCCCGTTATCCGGTGGCTAAAACAGTGCCTGAAGCCTATGAAGATCTCATAAAAAAGTCTCCCATGGATTTGCGTAATCCGGACAATGTAAAAACTTCGATAGAATACGATCTAAAGACAAATACGTATATCGTTACGACTAAGTTGGGCGACATGCAACTAAGTACACCCATCTCTTTGACTCCCGAAGAGTATCAGGATTATAGCTTGCAGGAATCTCTGCGGGCTTATTTCAGACAAAAAAACGAGGAGAGTTACCGCGAAGAGATAAATAAGGAGCTTAAAATAACGGATATCGGATTTGATCTTGGAGCCGCAGAAAAAATATTTGGTAAAGGAGGCGTAAGAGTAAAGACTCAAGGGACTGCCGAAATTAAAATGGGCCTTAAAAGTAACAAAACTGATAATCCGTCGCTACCGCAACGTTCCAGAAACCGTACCTTTTTTAATTTTGAAGAACAAGTGCAGCTTAATGTACAGGCTACTGTAGGCGAAAAAGTGAATTTTGGAATGAATTATAATACGGAGACCACATTCGATTATGATTCCAAAAAACTTAAGCTGGCGTATGAGGGTACTGAAGATGAAATCATAAAGGTGATGGAAGCCGGTAATGTTAGCATGAACACTTCAAACTCATTGATCAGAGGCGGTGCAGCTTTGTTTGGAATAAAAACGGAACTTCAGTTTGGAAAGCTACGGGTCGGGGCCATTTTTTCTCAACAAGAATCGGAGTCGCAGACTGTTTCTTCAAAAGGTGGTGTACAAACCAAACCCTATGAATTTGCTGCCGATCAGTACGATGAAAATCGTCATTTTTTTCTTTCTCATTTCTTTAGAGATACTTATGATGCTGCTTTGTCAAAATTGCCATATATAAATTCAGGAATCAGTATTAGTAGAGTGGAGGTCTGGATTACTAATAAACGAAGTAATTACGATCAGTCCAGAAATATTGTCGCTTTTTCTGATCTGGCCGAAAACAGTCACATCAGCAATCCACAATTCAATCCTGCCGGTTCGCTTCCTATTCCTTATAATGGTGCAAATACATTGTATCAGCAGGTTGTTACCGGTTATCCGGATGCCAGAAATATTAATACGGTTTCACAGGCTTTCGCCGGTTTTATTGAGGGGGGGATTGATTATGAAAAGGTGGAAAGTGCAAGGAGACTGGATCCTTCTGAATTTACTTTGAATAAGCAATTAGGATATGTTTCCCTCAAAACACAGTTGCAACCAGATGAAGTGTTAGCCGTTGCCTACGAATATACCTACCGCGGTTCTGTATATCAGGTGGGAGAATTCTCTACAGACAATTCAGTCAATACCACTAACAGCCTCTATGTGAAGTTGCTTAAAGGAACCGCAATGTCTCCCGGCTCTCCATTTTGGGATCTGATGATGAAAAATGTATACTCTCTGGGGGCGTATGCTTTAAATAAAGAAAAATTCAGATTAGACATTCTTTATCAGAGTGATACCACTGGGGTATATTTACGTTATTTGTCGGAGGGAAATATTAAAGACGAGTTATTGTTGCGGGTGATGAACCTGGACAGACTTGATGCAAAGAATGAGACTTATCCGGATGGAATTTTCGATTATCTGGAGGGGTATACGGTGCTGTCTGAGAATGGTCGTGTATTCTTTCCGGTTGTGGAGCCTTTTGGAAGCCATTTAAGAAAAAAGATTGGTAATGATGTGATTGCCGATAAATATGTTTTTCAGGAATTGTATGACTCTACCTTGACAGTGGCGAGGCAGTTGACAGAGAAAAATAAGTTCCTCATCAAAGGCGAATACAAAGCTTCATCAAGTTCTGAAATTCAGCTCGGAGCAAGCAATGTAGCCAGAGGTTCTGTTAGGGTAACGGCAGCAGGTGTAACATTGCAGGAGAATGTGGATTATACAGTGGATTATACATCAGGGATAGTCACCATTTTAAATGAGAATATTATTTCAAGCGGTACAGGAGTGAGTGTTTCACTCGAAAACCAGTCGGCCTACAGCATGCAACGTAAAACCATGATGGGGGTTGATCTAAATTATGAGTTTAACAAAAACTTTAATCTGGGAGCAACTATCATGCATTTGTCGGAATTGCCTTTAACAACCAAAACGGCATTTGGGGACGAGTCTATAAAAAATACGTTATGGGGACTTAACACCTCATTTAGAACCGAATCGCAATGGCTTACTAATCTGTTTGATAAGTTGCCTTTGCTTACTCTTACAAAGCCTTCACAGATTTCTTTGAAAGCAGAATTTGCGAATCTGATCCCGGGCCATTACGAAAACAAGTACACAGGTGGATATTCTTATCTGGATGATTTTGAATCGACACAGACTGGGATTGACCTGTTGAATCCCTATCCCTGGACTTTATCGAGTGTGCCTTACAATGATGGTGCAAATAGCCTCTTCCCTGAAGCATCCCTCACTAATAATATAGATTATGGAAAAAACCGGGCCTTACTCGCGTGGTATTATATAGATGGATTATTTACCCGTAAAAATTCATCTATTGCTCCCAATCATATAAAAAATGATTTGGACCAGCTGTCCAATCACTATGTGAGAGAAGTAAAGACACAAGAGCTGTTCCCGAATAAAGATCTTTCATACAATGAGAATAATACATTGCCGGTACTTAACTTAGCCTATTACCCTACTGAACGGGGGCCTTACAATCTAGATGCAGACCGAATCAATGCAGATGGTTCTCTTGCAATGCCAGATAAAAGATGGGGTGGAATTATGCGTAAAATAGAGCAGAGTGACTTTGAGGCTGCTAATATTGAATACATTGAATTCTGGATGATGGATCCGTTTATATACAATGCAAATGGCAAGGGAGGAGATCTTTATTTTAATCTTGGCGAGATTTCGGAAGATATACTGAGGGATGAAAAAAAGTTTTTCGAAAACGGACTACCAATTGATGGCGATTTAAGCTCTGTGGAAGAGACTGTATGGGGGAGAGTTCCTAAACGTCAGTCAACCGTATACGCATTTGACAATACGCAAGGTGCCCGTAAACTGCAGGATGTGGGATTTAATGGTTTGTCGTCGGCTGATGAGAAACAATTTTCAACGTATCAGGATTACTTGTCAAAATTGCAGTCGCGACTCTCAGGGGAAACTCTGGCCCAAATGATGGAAGATCCTTTTTCTCCATTGAATGACCCGGCAGGAGACGATTATCACTATTTCAGAGGATCAGATTATGATGTAAAAGAAGTAGGTATTCTGGAGCGATATAAACGTTATAACGGTGTAGAGGGAAACTCTACAGCATCGGAGGATTCTCCGGAAAAGTATGATATATCAGCCCGCACAATTCCCGATGTTGAAGATATAAATCAGGATAACACGTTAAATGAATTTGAGAAATATTATCAATATAAGGTGTCGTTACGCCCTAAAGATTTAGTGGTAGGTAGTAACTATATTGTGGATAGAAGAGAGGTTACGGTTAATTTGCGTAATGGAAAAGAAGAGACTATTCATTGGTATCAATTTAAGATTCCTGTAAAGAATTATAACCAGAAAGTGGGATCCATAAATGATTTCAAAACCATACGTTTTATGCGTATGTTTATGACTGATTTTAGTGAAACAACAATTCTGCGTTTCGGATCTTTTGATTTGGTCCGTGGTGAATGGCGCAATTATACGCAAGATCTTTCTAATCCGAAGCTGCCTCCTGTTATTAATGCCTCTCTGGATGTGGCGACTGTTAATATTGAGGAAAACAGCGAACGTACTCCGGTTAATTATGTGCTACCCCCGGGGGTGAGCCGGATGCTTGATCCCGGTCAGCCTCAATTACGTCAGCAGAATGAGCAGGCATTATCTATGAAGATAACAAACCTTGCACCCGCTGATGCACGGGCCGTTTATAAAAATACCTATTATGATTTGAGGCAATACAAACGCTTGCAGCTGTTTGTCCATGCAGAAAAATTTATTAATGATGTGACTAATTTGTCCAATGGCGAAATGTCTGTCTTTATCCGCTTAGGTTCTGATTATAAAAATAATTATTATGAGTATGAAGTCCCGTTGTTACTTACCCCCCATGGTAACTACAGTACATACAATGAGACTGATCAATTTACAGTATGGCCGCAAGGAAATACGTTGAATTTTGATTTTGAGGTGCTGACCAATCTGAAACTGAATAGGAATAAGGCGAAAAGGGAAGGGAACGAGAATGTAACATTCTATACGCCTTATTCTGAGTATGATCCGGCTTCTCCGCTTAATAAGATAACCGTAGTGGGTAATCCTTCCTTGTCGGAGGTCAAGACAATCATGATTGGGGTACGTAATAATTCCAAAGATATTAAGAGTGGTGAATTTTGGGTGAATGAGTTGCGACTTACAGATTTTAATGAAGACGGAGGGTGGGCAGCAAATGCTAATTTACAAATTGCGCTTTCGGATTTTGGTACATTGAATATGGGGGGGCGTGTGGAGACTGCCGGCTTTGGCGGTTTGGATCAATCCATTGCAGAACGCAGGCTTGATGATTATTCCCAATACAATATGGCCGCCAATGTGGAGCTTGGGAAGTTGTTCCCGGAGAAAACGAAAGTAAGTATACCGTTGTATTATGCATATTCAAAGGAGACCACAAACCCAAAGTATAATCCATTGGATCAGGATATCGTATTACAAGATGCTTTGAATTCGGCAACTACCAAACATGATCGTGATTCTATACTTAATTTTTCGCAAGATAGAACCATTATTAAAAGTGTGGCTCTTAACAATGTTAAAGTTGACGTGCGCAGCAAGACTCCCATGCCATACGATCCGGCAAACTTCTCAGTGGGTTACTCATTCAATGAATCTACAATGAAAAATCCCGAAACACAGTATGAAACATCCAAAGATTATCGGGCAAACTTTAGTTACTCGTATTCTCCTTACGTAAAACCGTTTATTCCCTTTAAAAATGTAAAAGAGAAAGGAAGTACACGCTATTTAAAAGAATTTGGACTTAATTATCTCCCGTCAAACATCTCATTCCAATCGGCCATGATGAGAAATTATTATGAGCAAAAGCTTAGGAATTTAGATGATCTGGGCGCTCAGAATAATTTACCTGTTTCATTTAGTTCAACCTTTTATTGGGATAGAGCTTTTAGCTTGCGATGGGATTTTACAAAGAATCTGAATGTTAATTTTACATCGGGCACAAACGCCCGTATCGAAGAGCCCAATGTGCAGGTTAATAAAGAGTTGAATCCTGATCAGTACAAGGTTTGGAAAGATTCTGTGAAACAAAGTATTTCTGACATGGGTAAACCTATGAAGTATGATCAGACTTTTACTGCGACTTACACATTGCCTTTTGCTTTAATCCCTGTTATGGACTGGACAAGTGGTTCTTTATCTTATAATGCATCTTATAATTGGGAGCGGGGAGCCGAAATAGATTCGTTGACAGAAATAGGCAATACGATTACGAATCAGCGTCAGTTTGATATTTCAGGTCGTTTTAATTTGGTTTCACTCTATAATAAGAATAAATTCCTAGCTAAGGTGAACCAGAAATTTACCCCTACCACCCGTGTGGCATCTGCCAGCTCAAGGAATAGAAGAACTCCGCCGGCACCGTTGAAAGTGGAGAAAGATATTAAATTGAGTCCGGATAGTACGGTTAAAATAAGACATAGTCTGGCATCAAAGAAAGTGCGTGTTTCTGCGCGTGGAGCAGATGGGAAAGTTTATGCAATCAAATTTAAAGCAATAAGTGCCGGCGAAATTGAAATACTGAATCTCGACACGACAGCAATTAAAGTGTCAATACTTCCCGGTCCCGATTTGTCAAACGAATTATGGTATAAGGTTGCGGAACATGGAACGCGTTTCTTAATGATGTTACGCAGTCTGAACATTCAGTATGCAATTACAGATGGGATGATGTTACCCGGATTTCGTCCTGAAATAGGAGATTTTATCGGGCAGAGTAATACCGTGGGAGGAACTGCACCCGGATTAGGGTTTGCTTTCGGATCAGTAAGGCGTAGCTATATTGATGAGGCTGATGAAAATGACTGGCTTATTAAAAATGAAGATAATGTTTCGCCAGCAATTATCAATCATGCACGTAATTTCACCTTGAGGGCAACACTTGAGCCTATTTCTGGCCTTAAAATTGATTTAAATGCCAATAGGGTTGATACCCGCAATACCGAAATAAAGTATATGTATCAAGGTATGCCTGAAACTTATGGTGGTAACTTTACTATGACTACCATAGCTGCTTCAACCGCTTTTAAACGATCGAAAGCCATTGATGGATATAATTCTGAAACATTCAATACTTTTTTAGCAAACAGAGAGGTCATAGCTTCCAGGTTGGGGGCTGTTTATAACGGTCTGTCTTATCCGGATAAAGGCTTTCTGTCAGGGTCTGCATTGGCTGGTCAGCCCTATAATTCTGAGCTGGGTAATGTAGGTTTAAACTCATCCGATGTTTTAATACCTGCTTTCCTCGCAGCTTATACAGGAAAGAATGCAACAAATGTTTCTCTTTCGCCCTTCCCTTCTCTTTCGAGTTTACTTCCAAACTGGAGGGTAACATATGATGGACTCATAAGAGTTGGTGAACTTAGAAAGTACTTTAAAAGTGTTTTATTAAACCATCAGTACCGTTGTTCCTATAGTGTTGGAGCTTTCTCTTCTTTCTTGAATTGGGTTGATGCCGGACAGGATGACCTGGGCTTTATTAGGGATGTTCTTACCAACAATCCGTTACCCTCATCTCCTTATGAAATTTCGGCTGTAAGTATTACGGAGGGATTTAGCCCTTTGATCGGAGTGGATGTAACTTTTCAAAATAATGTTACTGCTCGTTCTGAGTACCGTACTACCAGGAATCTAAGCCTGAATATCTCGTCCTATCAATTAGTGGAGGCAGTTTCTAATGAATATGTAATAGGACTAGGTTATAAACTTACCGAGTTTAATAAAGTTCTGAAAATGAAACAAACCAAGGATTTTAGCAATGACCTTACGGTTCGCCTGGATTTTTCTTATCGGAAGTCGCAATCCCTCATTCGTAAGATTGAGGATAATTTTACACAACCAACCTCGGGAAATATAGCAAAAACGCTTCAATTATCTGCTGATTATGGTTTAAGTAAAACCCTTAGTCTAAGAGCGTTTTATGATTTACAAATCAATGAACCATTGGTTTCATCGGCATCTTATCCTACATCCAATTCAAATTATGGCATCAGCTTGCGCTTTTCACTTGCTCAATAGTCTATAAATGGGCTGGTTTTAGGAGTTTTATCAGATTATGCTAGGGCTTTTCTTTCAATTGTAGTATGTTAATGTCTATTAAATAATGTGAATGCTTATAGAGTTTGCTGTTATAGAACAGAAACTATTGCGTAACTTTGTGCCGTTTTTAGCGGCAATAATACGAAATAAAGTGGCTAACTTGTTTGGTTTCACGGAAATAATGCGTAAATTTGCTGCCTGAAATTGAAATATATAGATATATAATAATAACACATTCAAAGTTTAAAAAGAAGAAAAATGCCTACAATTCAGCAATTAGTTAGAAAAGGAAGGGAAACTTTGGTAGTTAAAGGTAAATCTCCAGCATTGGATTCATGTCCTCAAAGACGTGGTGTATGCGTGAGAGTTTACACAACAACACCGAAAAAACCGAATTCTGCAATGCGTAAAGTTGCCAGAGTTCGTTTAACAAATGGTAAAGAAGTTAACTCTTACATTCCGGGAGAAGGACACAATTTGCAAGAGCACTCAATCGTATTGGTACGTGGTGGTCGTGTGAAAGACCTTCCAGGTGTGCGTTATCACATTGTTCGTGGTACCTTGGATACAGCTGGCGTTAACGGACGTACACAAAGACGTTCTAAATACGGAGCTAAACGTCCTAAGGCCGGAGCAAAGGGAGCATCCGCAGCACCTGTTAAAGGAAAGAAGAAGTAATTATTACATCCCTTCAAACTGAGAATTTAAATTTTAGTATTAAAGCTGGTTTGAGTTTATTTGGATAGGCTACAGGTTGAGTAAATGGTTCGGCGGAACCGTTGAAGACAAATTAAGGCAACCAAGAACAAGAACAAAATTTTTGAAAACAAATGAGAAAAGCAAAACCAAAGAAAAGACAGATCCTTCCGGATCCTGTTTTCGGTGATGTTAAGGTTACGAGATTCGTTAACCATTTAATGTATGATGGCAAGAAAAATACTGCCTTCGAAATTTTCTATTCCGCTCTGGAAATCGTTAAGAATAAATTACCTAACGAAGAAAAGTCTGCTCTCGAAATTTGGAAAGCTGCACTCGACAATATTACTCCTCAAGTCGAAGTGAAATCCCGCCGTGTTGGTGGTGCTACTTTCCAGGTACCTACTGAAATCCGCCCCGATCGTAAAGAATCCATTTCTATGAAAAATCTTATCCTGTATTCTCGTAAGAGAGGTGGTAAGACTATGGCTGACAAGTTGTCTGCAGAAATTGTTGACGCTTTCAACAACCAAGGTGGTTCTTTCAAGAGAAAAGAAGATATGCACCGTATGGCTGAAGCTAACCGTGCATTTGCTCATTTCAGATTTTAAATAAGCAAAAAGAAAAACAATGGCTAAAGCTGCAGATCAATTATTAAAATATACAAGAAATATCGGTATCATGGCGCATATCGATGCCGGAAAGACTACGACCTCTGAGCGTATTCTTTTCTACACCGGTTTAACTCACAAGATCGGTGAGGTGCACGATGGCGCTGCAACAATGGACTGGATGGAGCAGGAGCAGGAGCGTGGTATTACTATCACTTCTGCTGCAACTACTACTTTCTGGAATTACCTGAATGAAAAATATAAAATCAACCTGATTGACACCCCGGGACACGTTGACTTTACTGTAGAAGTAGAGCGTTCGTTGCGTATTCTTGACGGTGCCGTTGCTGCTTTTTGTGCAGTAGGTGGTGTTGAGCCTCAGTCTGAAACTGTTTGGCGTCAGGCGGATAAATACAATGTTCCGAGAATTGGTTACGTAAATAAGATGGACCGTTCAGGAGCTAACTTCTATGAAGTTGTAAATCAGGTTAAAACTGTACTTGGCGCAAATCCATGTCCTATTCAAATCCCTATCGGTGCAGAAGAAACTTTCAAAGGTGTAATTGACCTTGTAAAAATGCAAGCAATTCTTTGGCATGACGAAACAATGGGTGCTGAATATGAGATAGATCCAATACCAGCAGATTTACTTGCGGAAGCTGAAGAGTGGAGAGACAAGATGCTTGAAGTACTTGCTGAATGCGACGACACTTTAATGGAAAAATATTTTGAAGATCCTTCAACTATCACTGAAGATGAGATTGTAAATGCAATCCGTAAAGGAACAATTGCTATGCAGATCAATCCGATGATTTGTGGTTCTTCATTCAAGAATAAGGGCGTACAGACATTGCTTGATGCTGTTTGTGCATATTTACCAAGTCCTGCTGATACTCCTGCAATCGAAGGAACAGATCCTGATGATTCAGAAAAAATAATTGTAAGACACCCAACCAGCGATGAGCCTCTTTGTGCTTTGGCATTTAAGATTGCTACAGACCCATATGTTGGACGTCTTTGTTTCTTCCGTGTTTATTCTGGAGAACTTCCTGCCGGATCTTATGTTTATAATGTTCGTTCAGGCAAGAAAGAGCGTATTTCTCGTTTGTTCCAGATGCACTCAAATAAGCAGAATCCGAAGGATGTTATCGGTTGTGGTGATATCGGTGCAGGTGTAGGATTTAAAGATATCCGTACCGGAGATACGCTGTGTGACGAAAACAATCTGATCTCATTGGAGTCAATGGATTTCCCTGAACCAGTTATCGGTATCGCTGTTGAGCCAAAAACTCAGAAAGATATGGATAAGTTGGGTATGGGATTGGCTAAATTGGCCGAAGAAGATCCTACTTTCCGTGTTCAAACCAACGAAGAAACAGGTCAGACTGTAATTAGTGGTATGGGTGAGCTTCACCTTGATATCATTGTTGACCGTTTGAGAAGAGAATTCAAGGTTGAATGTAATCAGGGTCGTCCTCAGGTTACTTATAAAGAGGCTATCACAAAATCAGTTCAACTTCGCGAAGTTTACAAGAAGCAGTCTGGTGGTCGTGGTAAATTTGCTGATATCATTGTTCGTGTTGAACCAGTTGATGCAGGCTTCGAAGGCGAATTGCAATTTGTTGACGAAGTTAAGGGTGGTAACATTCCAAAGGAATTCATCCCATCTATTCAAAAAGGTTTCTTGAAAGCTATGAAGAATGGTGTACTTGCAGGCTATCCATTGGATCAGTTGAAAGTTACTGTTATTGATGGTTCATTCCACCCGGTTGACTCAGATCAGCTTTCGTTCGAAATTTGTGCTATCCAGGCATTCAAGAGTGCAGCAGAAAAAGCTTCACCAGCTTTGATGGAACCAATCATGAAGATGGAAGTTGTAACTCCGGAAGAAAATATGGGTGATGTTATCTCCGACTTGAACAAACGTCGTGGTCAGGTTGAAGGTATGGAATCAAGCCGTACAGGTGCTCGTATCGTTAAAGCTAAAGTTCCTTTGGCAGAAACATTCGGATATGTAACATCTTTGCGTACGATTACATCAGGTCGTGCTACTTCTTCAATGCATTTTTCACATTATGCTGAGGTATCTTCTTCAATTGCTAAGCAAGTTTTGACAGAGGTTCAAGGTCGTGTGGATTTGATCAAATAATTTAGAAACATATAAATAGATATGAGCCAAAAGATCAGAATTAAATTAAAGTCTTACGACTATTCTCTAGTAGACAAATCTGCTGAGAAGATTGTAAAGACGGTAAAGGCTACCGGTGCTGTTGTAAGCGGCCCTATACCTCTGCCTACGCATAAGCGTATTTTTACTGTGAACCGCTCGACTTTCGTAAACAAGAAGTCTCGTGAGCAGTTCGAACTCTCTTCTTATAAGAGATTAATTGACATCTATAGCTCAACTGCTAAAACAGTTGATGCATTGATGAAGCTGGAGTTGCCCAGCGGTGTAGAAGTTGAAATTAAAGTGTGAGTATTTAAAAATTAAGTGAAATGCCAGGATTATTAGGAAAAAAAATCGGAATGACATCCGTTTTCAGTGCCGAGGGAAAAAATCTTCCATGCACTGTTATCGAAGTGGGTCCTTGTGTTGTTACGCAAGTTAAAACGCTCGAAAAAGATGGCTATGAAGCTGTACAGTTGGGTTTCCAGGATCAAAAGGAAAAACACACAACACAGCCTGAAATGGGACATTTTAAGAAAGCAGGCGTAACTCCCAAGAGATACTTGGCCGAGTTCAAGAATTTTGAAACCTCTTATAATTTAGGAGATGTAATCTCTGTAGATTATTTAGAAAATGCAGGTTTCGTAGATGTTATCGGAACATCTAAGGGTAAAGGTTTCCAAGGTGTTGTTAAACGTCATGGTTTCGGTGGTGTAGGTCAGTCTACTCACGGTCAGCATAACCGTCTTCGTGCACCGGGTAGTGTTGGAGCATGTTCTTATCCTGCTAAAGTGTTCAAAGGAACTCGTATGGCTGGTCAAATGGGTAACGAACGTGTAACTGTTCAAAACCTTCAAGTGATCAAGGTGATGCCTGAACACAATCTTTTACTAGTTAAAGGATCTGTACCAGGAGCAAAAGGTTCAATCGTATTAATTGAGAAGTAATGGAACTGAGCGTATTAAATATTAAAGGCGAAGATACCGGAAGAAAGGTAACTTTGAATGATGCTATTTTCGGCATTGAGCCCAACGATCATGCTATTTATCTGGATGTAAAACAGCATTTAGCAAACAAACGTCAGGGAACACACAAGTCGAAAGAGAGAAGTGAACTCTCAGGTAGTACCCGTAAGCTTATCAAACAAAAAGGTGGTGGCGGCGCTCGTCGTGGTGATATTAACTCTCCTTTATTGGTTGGTGGTGCACGTGTTTTTGGTCCTAAACCCAGAGACTACGAGTTTAAATTGAACAAGAAGGTAAAAGGTCTTGCACGTAAATCTGCCTTGGCTTACAAAGCGCAAGCTAATGCAATCGTTGTAGTTGAAGATTTTGCTATGGAAGCTCCTAAGACAAAAGAATTTACTGCAATTACTAAAAATCTGAAAGTGGCTGATAGAAAGTTACTTTTAGTTTTAGCGGAGAGAAATAATTTTGTATATTTGTCGGCTCGTAATATCGAGAAGACAAATGTGATAACTGCTTCAGAAATAAACACATATGCAGTGCTTAACGCTACAAGTTTAGTGCTGACAGAAAGTTCTGTGGCTGTTATTGATAATTTATTTAAAGCATAAGGAGTAAAATAATGGGAATTATTATTAAACCTATAGTAACAGAGAAACAAACAGCGATTACTGAAAAGATGGCTAATCGCTATGGTTTTCGTGTTTCTCCTGATGCCAACAAGTTAGAGATAAAGAAAGCGATCGAAGATATGTACAACGTAACCGTAGTTGATGTTAACACCATCAACTATGCGGGTAAGTTGAAAAGTCGTTACACTAAATCAGGTGTAATTAACGGAAAGCAGGCATCTTTTAAGAAAGCAATCGTAACGTTGAAAGAAGGAGAAACAATCGATTTCTTTAGTAATATCTAAGAAGAAAAATGGGAATACGTAAATTAAAGCCCACAACACCGGGGCAGAGACACAAAGTTATTGGTGCATTTGATAAAATCACTGCAAGTACACCAGAGAAGTCTCTTGTAACAGGTAAAAGAAGTACTGGTGGTCGTAACAATACCGGTAAGATGACAATGCGTTATCTTGGAGGTGGTCACAAACAAAAGTACAGATTTATTGATTTCAAGAGAAGCAAAGATGGCATTCCTGCAACAGTTAAGTCAATCGAGTACGATCCCAATCGTACATCACGTATTGCACTGTTGTATTATGTAGACGGAGCAAAGAGCTATATCATCGCTCCTAATGGTCTGGAAGTTGGCCAAACAGTGGTTTCAGGTAGCGATGCTGCTCCTGAAGTAGGTAATACGCTGCCTCTGCAGAATATTCCTATTGGTACGATTGTTCACAATATTGAATTACGTCCCGGACAAGGGGCTAAGTTAGTTCGCTCGGCTGGTGCTTTTGCGCAGTTAACTTCGAGAGAAGGTACCTATGCGATCATTAGAATGCCTTCAGGCGAAACTCGCAAAATTCTTGCAGCTTGTAAAGCTACCATCGGTAGTGTTGGCAATTCAGACCATGGGCTTGAAAAATCAGGTAAGGCCGGTCGTTCTAGATGGCTTGGTCGTCGTCCTCGTAACCGTGGGGTTGTAATGAACCCAGTTGATCACCCAATGGGTGGTGGTGAAGGACGTGCATCAGGAGGACATCCTAGATCACGTAAAGGCTTATATGCAAAGGGCTTGAAGACAAGAGCTCCTAAAAAGCATTCTTCAAAGTATATAATTGAAAGAAGAAAGAAGTAAACTGATTAATTAAGTAAACTATGAGTCGTTCGCTAAAAAAAGGCCCGTATATCAATATCAAGCTTGAAAAAAAGGTTTTGACTATGAATGAGTCAGGCAAGAAAGCTGTGGTTAAGACATGGGCAAGAGCTTCAATGATTTCGCCTGATTTTGTAGGCCATACTATTGCAGTTCATAATGGAAATAAATTTATTCCTGTTTTTGTTACCGAAAACATGGTTGGTCACAAGTTGGGAGAATTTTCTCCAACTCGTACTTTCCGTGGTCACTCCGGTGGTAAGAAAAAGTAATATCGGTAGTAACAGGAATTCAGGAATCTGAAAATTAAAAGAATCAATAAAATGGGTGCTAGAAAAAGAATATCAGCCGAAGCAAGAAAAGAAGCCCAAAAAACCATGTATTTCGCAAAATTGCGAAATGTGCCAACTTCTCCCCGCAAGATGCGTCTAGTAGTAGACATGATCCGCGGTATGGAAGTTTTCAGAGCACTTGGTGTTTTGAAGTTTTCTAATAAGGAAGCTTCTGCAAGAGTAGAAAAATTGCTACGTTCAGCGATTGCAAATTGGGAGCAAAAGAATGAGCGCAAAGCAGAAACAGGAGAACTGTTCGTGTCTTCAATACAGGTAGATTCTGCTACAATGTTGAAGAGAATGCGTCCAGCTCCTCAAGGAAGAGGTTATCGTGTTCGTAAACGTTCGAACCATGTTACCTTGTTTGTTGATACACGTAGTACAAACGATAGTCAAAATTAATTGTAGATGGGACAAAAAGTTAATCCGATTAGTAATCGTTTAGGAATCATCCGTGGATGGGATTCCAACTGGTATGGCGGAAATAATTATGGTGAAACACTGTTGGAAGACAGCAAGATCCGTAAATATATGAATGCCCGTCTGGCTAAGGCTAGTGTATCACGTATTGTTATTGAACGTACACTGAAGTTGATCACAATTACAGTTTGCACATCACGTCCGGGTATTATCATCGGTAAAGGTGGTCAGGAAGTTGATAAGTTGAAAGAGGAGTTGAAGAAAATTACTGACAAAGAAGTTCAGATTAACATCTTTGAAGTAAAAAGACCCGAATTGGACGCAGTGATCGTAGCAAACAATATTGCACGTCAGCTTGAAGGTAAAATTGCATATCGTCGTGCTATTAAGATGGCTATCGCCTCTACCATGAGAATGGGTGCCGAAGGTATTAAAGTGCAAATCTCTGGTCGTTTGAATGGTGCTGAAATGGCCCGTTCAGAAATGTATAAAGAAGGAAGAACTCCGTTGCACACTTTTAGAGCAGATATTGATTATGCTTTAGGTGAAGCGTTGACAAAGGTTGGTTTGATTGGTATTAAAGTTTGGATCTGTCGTGGTGAAGTTTATGGTAAGAGAGATCTTGCTCCTTCATTTACTGCTTCTAAAGATTCAGGTCGCAGAAATGACAGCAATACCTCAGGCAACAGAGATAAGAACTTCAAGAGAAAGAAAGCTAATCGTTAAACGTTAGAATAAACAAGAGATGTTACAACCTAAAAAAACAAAGTTCAGAAGACAACAAAAAGGTCGCATGAAGGGCGAAGCTCAGCGTGGAAACCAGTTGTCATTCGGATCATTTGGTATAAAGTCATTGGAGTCCAAGTGGATTACAGGTCGTCAGATCGAAGCTGCCCGTATTGCTGTAACTCGTTACATGCAACGTCAGGGCCAGGTTTGGGTACGTATTTTCCCAGATAAACCAATTACTAAGAAGCCTGCAGAAGTACGTATGGGTAAAGGTAAAGGTTCGCCAGAAGGATTTGTGGCACCTGTTACACCAGGACGTCTTATTTTCGAGATTGAAGGGGTTCCTTTCGATGTAGCTAAAGAAGCATTGCGCCTTGCAGCTCAAAAGCTTCCGGTTACTACAAAATTTGTAGTAAGACGTGATTATGACTTTCAAAATCAAAATGCGTAATTGTTATGAAGATAGCAGAAATTAAAGAATTAAGCACAAAGGAGTTGATTGAAAGAGTAGATGCTGAAGTAGCAGCTTACGATCAGAAGAGAATCAATCATACTATTACTCCTGTTGATAATCCTGCTCAGATTAAACAACAACGCAGGACGATTGCGCGCATGAAGTCTGAATTGCGCTACAGAGAACTTAATAATAAATAATTGAGCCTGATGGAAACAAGAAATTTAAGAAAAGAAAGAACAGGCGTAGTAGTTAGCAACAAGATGGAAAAAAGCATCACTGTTGCTGTTAAATGGAAGGAAAAACACCCCATTTACGGAAAGTTCGTTAACAAGACGAAGAAGTACCACGCTCATGACGAAAATAACGAATGTTCAATCGGCGATACTGTAAAGGTTATGGAAACTCGTCCATTGAGCAAGACAAAAAGATGGAGATTAGTACAAATAATCGAAAGAGCGAAGTAAGATGATACAACAAGAATCAAGACTAGTAGTTTGTGATAACAGTGGCGCAAAAGAAGCTCTTTGTATCCGTGTTTTGGGTGGTACAAGAAAGCGTTATGCCTCTGTTGGTGACGTGATTGTAGTGGCAATCAAAAGCGTTATACCTTCAAGTGATGTAAAGAAAGGTGCAGTTTCAAAAGCTATCATCGTTCGTACAAAGAAGGAAATTCGTCGCCAGGATGGTTCATACATCCGCTTTGATGACAACGCATGTGTTTTGTTAAATGCCGGTGGTGATATTCGCGGAAGTCGTATTTTTGGTCCGGTAGCTAGAGAGCTTCGTGCAGCTAATATGAAAATTGTTTCACTTGCTCCGGAAGTACTTTAATTCAGTAAAACTGTAAGTAATGAGTAAATTACATATTAAAAAAGGCGATATAGTATTTGTTAATACTGGCGAAGACAAAGGTAAGACTGGTCGCGTGCTACAAGTTCTTGTAGCAGATCAGCGCGCCGTTGTAGAAGGTGTTAATATGGTGTCAAAGCATACCAAGCCTAATGCAAAGAATCCGCAAGGAGGAATTGAAAAGAAAGAAGCACCCATTCATATTTCGAATTTGAATGTAGTAGATCCAAAGTCTGGTAAAGCTACACGTATCGGTCGTAAGTTGAATGCTGAAGGCTCTTTAGTTCGTTATTCAAAAAAATCAGGGGAGGAAATTAAATAATGAGCAATACTGCCAATCTTAAAAAAGAATATCAGGATCGTGTTGTTCCTGCTTTGATGAAGGAATTTGAATACAAATCTGTAATGCAGGTTCCTGTTTTGAAGAAGATTGTTATCAACCAGGGCTTAGGTATGGCTTCTGCTGATAAGAAGATTATTGATATCGCTATCAGCGAACTGACTACTATTACAGGTCAGAAAGCGGTTGCTACTGTATCAAAGAAAGATATTTCTAACTTTAAACTTCGTAAGAAAATGCCTATCGGTGTAATGGTAACATTACGTCGTGAGCAGATGTATGAGTTCCTTGAAAGACTTGTACGTATTGCTTTGCCACGTATCCGTGACTTCAAGGGTATCGAAAGCAAGTTTGATGGAAGAGGTAATTATACATTGGGTATTCAGGAGCAAATTATTTTCCCTGAAATAAATATCGATAGTATTACCAAAATATTGGGAATGAATATTACCTTTGTAACTTCTGCGAAAACAGATGAAGAAGGGTATGCTCTGTTGAGAGAATTTGGGTTGCCTTTTAAAAATATTAAAAAAGATTAAGTAGTTATGGCTAAAGAATCAATGAAGGCCCGCGAGGTTAAAAGAGCGAAGCTTGTTGCGAAATATGCCGCTAAAAGAGCTGAACTTAAGGCTGCTGGCGACTATGAAGGTTTGCAAGCTTTACCCAAAAATGCTTCACCTGTACGTTTGCACAACCGTTGCAAACTAACAGGACGTCCGAAAGGCTATGTACGCCAGTTCGGCATTTCGCGTATTCAATTCCGCGAAATGGCATCAAATGGTTTAATCCCTGGTGTAAAGAAAGCAAGTTGGTAAGAATTTTTTTAGTTTAAATATTGTCCGGGAGTCCGGATCAATTTAATTATTTATTATATGACAGATCCTATTGCAGATTATTTGACAAGATTGCGTAATGCAATCAAAGCCAAGCACAGAGTCGTAGAAGTGCCGGCGTCAAATTTAAAAAAAGAGATCACTAAGATTCTTTTTGACAAGGGCTACATTCTTAATTTTAAGTTTGTAGAAGAAGGTCCTCAAGGCACAATTAAAATTGCCTTGAAGTATGACCCCGTAAACAAAGTAAATGCTATTAAGAAACTCGAAAGAGTTTCTTCTCCGGGTTTACGTAGGTACACTGGTTACAAGGAAATGCCAAGAGTATTGAATGGTTTAGGTATTGCTGTTCTTTCTACTTCTAAAGGTGTTATGACAGACAAAGAAGCCCGCGATCTTAAGATTGGTGGTGAAGTTTTATGTTATGTTTATTAATTTAGGAGGAAAGTAGAATGTCAAGAATAGGAAAATTACCAATCCACGTACCAGCCGGTGTTACTGTTACTATCAAGGATTCTGTAGTGACTGTTAAAGGTCCTAAAGGTGAGCTTGTTCAAGCTGTTAACCCTGCTATCGAAGTATCTTTCGAAGCTGGTGTCCTAACGTTAACAAGACCGACCGAAAGTAAAGAACATCGTGCTATGCACGGTCTGTATCGTTCATTAATCAACAACATGGTTCTGGGTGTATCCGAAGGTTACAAAAAAGAACTTGAACTTGTAGGTGTTGGTTATCGTGTATCTAACGCAGGCCAGTTGTTAGACCTTTCATTAGGTTTCACTCACAATATTTACTTACAGTTACCTGCAGAAATTAAGGTTGAAACCAAATCAGAGAGAAATAAGAATCCTCTTATTATCCTTGAATCGGCTGACAAACAATTACTAGGTCAAGTATGTGCAAAGATTCGCTCATTCCGTATGCCAGAGCCATATAAGGGTAAAGGTATCAAGTTTGTAGGTGAAGAAATCCGCAGAAAGTCTGGAAAGTCAGCAGGTAAGTAATTTACGTAAACTGAAATTATTATGACAACGAAGGTAGATAGAAGATTAAAGATAAAACGAAGCGTACGCAGCAAGATCTCTGGAACTGCAGAGCGTCCACGCTTGACTGTGTTTAGAAGCAACAAGCAGATCTATGCACAGGTAATTGACGATACAACAGGCCGTACACTGGCTGCTGCTTCATCTTTGAAGATCGAAGACAAAGCTCCTAAGAAGGAGATTGCAGCTAAGGTAGGCGAGCAAATTGCCAAGAGCGCTCAGGAAGCTGGTGTTCAGGCAGTTGTTTTTGACCGTAATGGTTACCTGTATCATGGGAGAATTAAAGAATTAGCAGATGCTGCTCGTAACGGCGGCCTTAAATTTTAATTAAGATGGCAGGAGTTAATAATAGAGTAAAATCGACCAACGACTTAGAGTTGAAGGATAGATTAGTTGCAATTAACCGTGTTACAAAAGTAACCAAAGGTGGACGTACTTTTAGTTTTGCTGCTATTGTAGTAGTTGGAAACGAAGATGGTATCGTTGGCTGGGGCTTAGGTAAGGCTGGTGAAGTAACGACAGCGATTGCTAAAGGTGTAGAAGCTGCTAAGAAAAATTTAATCAAGGTTCCAGTTCACAAGGGTACTATTCCTCACGAACAACTTGCTAAATTTGGTGGTGCAGAAGTTCTTATCAAACCGGCATCTCATGGTACCGGAGTTAAGGCTGGTGGTGCTATGCGTGCAGTACTTGAGAGTGTTGGTATTACCGACGTTTTGGCTAAATCAAAAGGATCTTCAAACCCTCACAACCTTGTGAAAGCAACTATTGCTGCACTTGGCGAGTTGAGAAGTCCGTTTACTGTAGCTCAGAACAGAGGTATCTCAGTTGAAAAAGTGTTCAGAGGTTAAATAAGGGAGGTATAATTATGGCGACTATAAAGATTAAACAAGTAAAAAGCAGAATTAAATGCCCTAAAGTACAGAAACTGACACTTGATGCACTAGGCCTTAGAAAATTGAACCGCGTTGTAGAACACGAAGCTACTCCGGCAATTCTTGGTATGGTAGAGAAAGTGAAACATTTGGTTTCTGTAGAAAAGTAATAATTGGTTTAAAAAAAATAAATTATACAAAATGAATTTATCAAATTTAAAACCTGCTGAAGGATCTACCAAGGTAAGAAAAAGAATCGGGCGTGGTCCGGGTTCAGGATTAGGTGGTACTTCAACACGCGGACACAAAGGAGCTAAATCTCGTTCTGGTTATTCCAGAAAGGTTGGTTTCGAAGGAGGTCAAATGCCTATTCAGAGACGTTTACCTAAATTTGGCTTCAAGAATATTAACCGTGTAGAATATAAGGCGATCAACCTGGATACTTTGCAACAATTGGCAGAAGCTCAACAGCTTGTTAAAATTGGTGTGGAAGAACTAATTGCCGCTGGTTTTATTTCTAAATCACAGTTGGTTAAAATTCTTGGAAAAGGTGAATTAACTGCAAAGATTGATGTTGAAGCACACGCTTTCTCAAAAACTGCAGAAACAGCCATCCAAGCCTTAGGTGGAAATGTTGTTAAAATCTAAGCTATGAGAGCAATAGATACAATAAAAAATATCTGGAAGATAGAGGATCTGAGAAATCGGATCCTCACCACTCTTTTATTAGTAATGGTATATCGTTTTGGTACGTATGTTGTTATTCCAGGTGTTGATCCCAAAGCATTAACCGCTTTGCAGGAGCAGACAAGGGGCGGATTATTAGCACTTCTTGATATGTTTTCAGGAGGTGCCTTTGCCAATGCATCTATTTTTGCATTAGGTATCATGCCATATATCTCCGCTTCCATTGTTATGCAGTTGTTAGCCATCGCAGTTCCCTCTTTCCAGAAACTTCAACGTGAAGGCGAGAGTGGCCGTCGGAAAATTAATCAGTGGACCCGTTACCTAACAGTAGCTATCCTTTTGTTCCAAGGTCCTACGTATCTTGTGAACCTAAGTGTACAGCTTAAAGCTGTAGGCGCCGCTTTACCAGCTGGTTTCTTTTTTACTATTTATAGTACTATTATTCTTGCTGCAGGAAGTATGTTTGTCTTGTGGCTGGGAGAGAAAATCACAGATAAAGGTGTAGGTAATGGTATTTCATTCATTATCCTCGTTGGTATTATAGCTCGTCTTCCTCACTCATTGTTCCAGGAATTTATCTCCAGAACAACTGAAAAGACAGGAGGACTTGTAATGTTCTTATTTGAAATGTTGTTCCTTTTGCTTGTTATTGCAGGTGCTATTTTATTGGTACAAGGTACTCGTAAAGTTCCCGTACAGTATGCAAAAAGAATTATCGGTAATAAACAATATGGTGGTGCAAGACAGTATATCCCTTTAAAGGTTAATGCTGCAAACGTTATGCCAATCATCTTCGCACAGGCAATTATGTTTATTCCAATTTCAATTGTTGGTTTTGCAAGCAATCAGGAATCAAGTGGTTTCTTGGCTGCTTTTATGGATAATACAGGATTTTGGTACAACTTTGTATTTGCAGTGTTGATCATTCTCTTTACGTATTTCTATACGGCAATCACCATCAATCCAACGCAAATGGCTGATGATTTGAAGAGAAATAATGGGTTTATTCCAGGCGTTAAACCGGGTAAACATACTAAAGACTATCTTGATACCATTATGGACCGTATTACTTTACCTGGCGCATTTTTCCTTGCATTGGTAGCTATCATGCCTGCTTTTGCGAGATTGGCAGGTGTAAGTATGGAATTCTCCCAATTCTTTGGAGGAACATCTTTGTTGATTTTGGTTGGTGTTGTGTTAGATACACTACAGCAAGTTGAAAGTCATTTGTTGATGCGTCATTACGACGGATTATTAAAATCAGGAAGAATTAAAGGACGTTCAGGCTCAGTAGCCGCTTATTAGTAAATGATCTATTTAAAGACAGACGAAGAAATTGAGTTGATGCGTGTGGCCAATCAACTGGTAGGTAAGACACTTGGTGAATTAGCCAAGCATGTTGCCCCCGGGGTCACAACGCTGCAACTTGATAAGATAGCCGAGGAATTCATTAGGGATAATGGTGCAACTCCGGCATTTCTTGGATACGGAGGATTTCCAAATTCGATCTGCGCTTCGGTTAACGAACATGTTGTACATGGTATCCCTTCATCAAAAGTTATTTTGAGAGATGGAGATATTATTTCGATTGACTGCGGTACGCATATCAACGGATTTACAGGAGATTCGGCTTACACATTTTGTGTAGGAGAAGTATCCCCCGAGGTAAGACACTTGTTGAAAACAACGAAAGAATCCCTTTATAAAGGAATTGAAACGGCTGTTGATGGCAAACGTGTAGGTGATATTGCAAATGCTATTCAGACGTATTGTGAAACCCGTAATTATTCTGTTGTACGTGAATTGGTAGGACATGGATGCGGGAGGAACATGCACGAAGAACCGGAAGTTCCAAATTATGGACGTCGTGGTTGCGGACCACTTTTAAGAAGTGGAATGTGTATCTGCATAGAACCTATGATTAATCTTGGGAGTAAAAATGTTGTTTTTGAAAATGATGGATGGACCGTACGGACGAAAGACCGTAAACCATCGGCTCATTTCGAACATTGCATCGCAATTCGTCCTGACGGACCTGATATTTTGTCTTCGTTTAAATTTATTGAAGAAGTACTAGGAGATAACGCAATTTAATCTAATTGAATTTATATGGCTAAACAGTCAGCAATCGAACAGGATGGAGTTATTATTGAAGCATTGTCTAATGCAATGTTTCGAGTAGAATTGGAGAACGGACATGAAATTACTGCTCATATCTCAGGAAAGATGCGTATGCATTACATTAAAATTCTTCCCGGTGATAAAGTAAGAGTTGAAATGTCTCCGTATGATTTATCGAAAGGTAGAATTGCTTTTAGGTACAAATAAAAAAAACAAGATATGAAAGTAAGAGCATCTTTAAAGAAGCGCACCGCAGAATGCAAAATTGTAAGAAGAAAAGGTCGCTTGTATGTAATTAACAAGAAAAACCCGAAGTTTAAACAACGTCAGGGATAATTTATTAATTTTGCACAATAATTTTAGTAAGTAATATGGCTATAAGAATAGTTGGTGTAGACTTGCCACAAAATAAAAGAGGCGAAATTGCTTTGACTTATATTTACGGAATAGGTCGTAGTCGTTCAAACTATATTTTAGATAAAGCAGGCATTAATCGTGATATCAAGGTAAAAGATTGGACAGACGAACAGGCTGCCCAGATCCGTGAAATAATTGGAGCTGAATGTAAGGTAGAAGGGGATCTACGTTCTGAAGTTCAGTTAAATATCAAACGACTGATGGATATCGGTTGTTATAGAGGTGTACGTCACCGTATTGGTTTGCCATTACGTGGCCAGAGCACAAAAAACAATGCTCGTACACGTAAGGGTAAAAAGAAAACTGTTGCAAACAAGAAAAAAGCTACTAAATAATAAGAGTTAATATGGCAAAAAAAACAGTCGCAGCAAAGAAGAGAAACGTAAAAGTGGATGCTTTTGGACAAGCACATATTCATTCTTCTTTCAACAACATCATTGTATCGCTTGCAAACAGCGATGGCCAAGTAATTAGCTGGTCTTCTGCCGGTAAAATGGGTTTCAGAAGTTCAAAGAAAAACACTCCTTATGCTGCTCAGATGGCTGCACAGGATTGTGCTAAGGTAGCTTTCGATCTTGGATTAAGAAAGGTAAAAGTATTTGTTAAGGGACCGGGTAACGGACGTGAGTCTGCTATCAGAACTATACACGGTGCAGGTATTGAAGTGACAGAAATTGTTGATGTTACTCCATTGCCACACAACGGATGTCGTCCTCCTAAAAAGAGAAGAGTTTAATTAACAATAGTTTCCTGCACATGGATCCGGAATTGTGATAAGATTGCACATTATCCCTCTCTGCAGTCGCGGCTGCACGATTCCAGATTCATACAGAACATTTAAAACAATAGAAAAATGGCAAGATATACTGGTCCAAAATCAAGAATTGCCCGTAAATTCGGTGAGGCTATTTTCGGAGCTGACAAGGTTCTTTCAAAAAAGAACTATCCTCCGGGACAACATGGTAACTCCAGACGTAAAAAGACTTCTGAATACGGAATTCAGCTTCGTGAGAAGCAAAAAGCAAAATATACCTACGGTGTATTAGAGAAACAATTTAGAATCATGTTCGAAAAGGCTTCACGTAGTAAAGGTATTACCGGTGAAGTTCTGTTACAGTTGTTGGAAGTACGTTTAGATAACCTGGTATTCCGTCTTGGTTTGGCGCCTACGAGAGATGCTGCTCGTCAGTTGGTTTCTCACCGTCACATCGTTGTGGATGGCAAGGTTGTTAACATTCCTTCTTATTCTGTAAAACCTGGTCAGGTAATTGGTGTAAGAGAAAAAGCTAAATCTTTGGAGGTAATTACCGATGCATTGGCTGGTTTCAATCACAGCAAATATCCTTGGATAGAATGGGATCAGACTACTTTAAGCGGAAAATTACTGCATACGCCTGAAAGAGCTGATATACCAGAAAACATTACTGAGCAGTTGATCGTAGAATTGTATTCTAAATAATAATTGATTCCATGGCGATATTAGCATTTCAAAAACCCGATAAAGTATTAATGTTGGAAGCGGACAACTTCTTCGGAAAGTTTGAATTTCGTCCGTTGGAACCCGGCTATGGTATTACTGTAGGTAATGCCTTGCGCCGTATTCTTTTGTCGTCACTTGAAGGTTTTGCTATTACATCAATAAAAATAGAAGGAGTAGAACATGAATTTGGTACTGTTCCCGGTGTTTTGGAAGATGTAACAAACATCATTTTGAATCTTAAACAAGTAAGATTCAAACATATTGTAGACGACGTAGAGAATGAAAAAGTAAGTATTACTGTTTCGGGTTCTGAAGAGTTCAAAGCCGGAGATATAGGTAAGCAACTTAATGGATTCGAGGTGTTGAACCCCGAATTGGTTATTTGCCATCTAGATTCGAGCGCAAGTTTACAAATTGAATTAACCATCAATAAAGGTCGCGGTTATGTACCGGCAGACGAAAACAGAGATCCGAATGCAGACATCAACGTTATTGCTATCGACTCTATTTTTACACCTATACGTAATGTAAAATATTCAATTGAAAACTTTCGTGTTGAGCAAAAGACGGACTACGAAAAACTGGTTCTTGAAATAGCCACTGATGGTTCTATTCATCCGAAGGAAGCGTTGAAAGAAGCTGCTAAGATTCTGATTCATCATTTTATGTTGTTCTCAGATGAAAAGATTGCTACCGAAACAGTTGATACAGATGGTAATGAAGAGTTCGACGAAGAAGTTCTTCATATGCGTCAGCTACTAAAGAGCAAATTAGCAGACATGGATCTTTCCGTTCGCGCATTGAATTGCTTGAAAGCTGCAGATGTTGAAACGTTAGGTGAGTTGGTTAAATTCAACAAAAATGATTTGTTGAAGTTCCGTAACTTCGGAAAGAAATCACTTACAGAACTAGATGAACTGCTTGAAGGCTTGAACCTTTCATTCGGTATGGATATCACGAAATATAAATTAGATAAAGAGTAAAGCGATGAGACATAATAAAAAAATCAATCACTTAGGTCGTACAAATACTCACCGTGAGGCGATGCTTTCTAATATGGCTTCTTCTTTGATTAAGCATAAGAGAATCTTTACCACGACAGCAAAAGCCAAGGCACTTCGTAAGTATGTTGAACCACTTATTACAAAGTGTAAAGACGACAGCACACACTCACGTCGTGTTGTTTTCAGCACACTACAGGACAAATATGCTGTAACCGAGTTGTTCCAGGAAGTATCTAAAAAAATTGGTGACCGTCCAGGTGGTTATACAAGAATCATTAAGACTGGTAATCGTTTGGGTGACAATGCAGCTATGTGCTTCATTGAACTTGTAGACTACAACGAAAACATGTTGAAAGAAAATGTAGCTAAAAAAGCTGCTAAAACACGTCGTTCAAGAAAGAAAGCTACTACAGCTGAAGCAACTGTTGCTGAAGCTAACGAAGCATCTGCTGAATAAGTATTCAAGTATACATAATATGAAAAGGGGTAATCCATCGGATTATCCCTTTTTTGTTCCTTATATCTTTGCTTATTCAAAGATATATGTTTGGCTTCCGAAAGATATATCTTTGAATCTTGAAAGCTATATCTTTGGACTTAAAATGATATAACATTTAATACAAAATGTATATACTTTTTAAACCAAATGTAGTGACTCACACAAATAAAACCATCTATTATACACTTTGCTATAATATCTCCTGTCTTACATGTCCAATATACCATCTTTCTTTGAATTCTGCCAACATTCCACCCCCTGCCTTTGTTATATTACAGTAGAATAAGTATAACTAATTTCAAAATAGTAAAGTATGAATATTGCAAAAATTATCGGACGTGAAGTATTGGACTCCCGTGGTAATCCTACTGTAGAAGTTGATGTTTGGTTGGAATCCGGCGCTTTTGGTCGCGCTGCTGTCCCTTCGGGTGCTTCTACCGGCGAAAACGAAGCCATCGAACTACGTGATGGAGACAAAAAACGTTACGGTGGTAAAGGAGTTCTCAAGGCTGTAGAAAATGTAAACAAAGTAATTGCTCCTGCTCTTTTGGGTTATAATGCTCTTCTTCAGGTAGCCATCGACAGAAAACTTATTGAATTGGATGGAACCAAAACGAAATCTAATTTAGGTGCCAATGCAATGCTTGGTGTTTCATTGGCTGTTGCAAAGGCTGCTGCCAATTACCTTGATTTGCCATTGTATCGTTATATCGGAGGTACCAATGCCTATGTATTGCCGGTTCCGATGATGAACATTATCAATGGTGGTTCGCACTCCGATTCTCCTATTGCATTTCAGGAATTTATGATTCGCCCTGTAGGAGCTTCAAGTTTCCGCGAAGGGTTACGTATGGGTGCCGAAGTATTCCATGCTCTTAAGAAAGTTCTTCACGATAGAGGTTTAAGTACAGCTGTTGGTGATGAAGGTGGTTTTGCGCCTGTTCTGGAAGGTACGGAAGATGCTCTCAACTCTATTCTTTCTGCTATCAAGGCTGCCGGTTACGAACCAGGAAAGGATGTAACGATTGCTTTGGACTGCGCTTCTTCCGAATTTTATAAAGACGGTATTTACGACTATTCAAAGTTTGAAGGTGCTAAAGGTGCCAAAAGAACAGCAGACGAGCAAGTTGCTTACCTGTCTGAATTGGTTTCTAAATATCCTATCGACTCTATCGAGGACGGTATGGATGAAGGCGACTGGGACGGATGGAAGAAGCTTACAACAGCTCTTGGCAGCAAATGTCAGCTGGTAGGAGACGACTTGTTTGTAACTAACGTAGACTTCCTTAAGAAGGGAATTGAAACAGGTTGTGGTAATTCCATCCTTATCAAAGTAAACCAGATCGGTACACTTACAGAGACTCTGGATGCGATCGAAATGGCTCACCGTAATGGTTACACTTCAGTTACTTCTCACCGTTCCGGCGAGACTGAAGATGCTACAATTGCAGATATTGCCGTTGCAACCAATTCAGGTCAGATCAAAACAGGTTCATTAAGTCGTTCGGATCGTATGGCTAAGTACAACCAGCTTCTTCGTATTGAGGAAGAATTAGGTAGCCGTGCGGTTTATGGTTATGCCAAATTGAAAAAGTCTTGCTGCTAAATTGTAAAAATTTATTTTAAATATCTGAAGAGGGGTTTCTTGGAAAAGAGATCCCTCTTTTTTTGTATCTTTTTCTCAATAAACATCTTACATCATATTGTTAGTCTCTTGAAAATTCCATTTTTGGAATATCCTTGCATAAACTCAATACAATGTAATACAAGGTAGTGTATTTTAACATTTATTTTTGTAACGCTTTCAAAAGTGCATGCGTCTTATCTCTAGAAACAAGAACAATAAATCGAAGAGATATGAACAAGCTATTATTTACACTCCTGTTTTGCTTTAGTTGTGCAACACTTATTTTTGCACAGAGCCTTAAGATCAGCGGCCGTATTACAGATTCTCAAAGTAAGGAACCGCTCGAATTTGCAAATATCGTACTTACCACTGCCGACACCACATAAGACTTCAAGGGAGTGTTAACAACAATCAACCCTCTTTGTCGGAATTAAGCGCCGTTGACCAGCGGATCGACTCCTTACAGATAGTAAGAGGAAACCCATTGCTCCAGCCCTATACATCGTATCAGGTAAATCTGTCGGGAGAAGCCCGCAAAGGTATTTTTACCGCCAATTTATGGTCCTCATACGAATACAGACCCAAAGCCATCATGGATGAGAAGTTTGTTGAAGGGAACCGGATTATCAATACATTCGACAACCAGAAAAGCTGGCAACGTCTTTCCGTGGAAACAACCTTAAAAGTAAAGCCTTTGAAAGACCTTTTGCAAGTATCGGCAACCGGTGGGGTAAACCATTATCTGAGTGATGGAAACACTTACAACCATGAGTATACGAACTGGTTCTACAGAGGAGATTTATCCTTTGTTTACAAAAAGGTGATGCTGGCGTTTCAGATTCAAAGTAACTGGAACTGGTTCTGGGGTGAAAATGTATATGGTGGCGAAAACTATCATCTGTTGCAGGCAAAATATAACATGAAGAACTGTTCAATCGGACTGGGTGTATTCAATCCGTTCTCCGACAACTACAAAGTGGTTAACGAAAACTGGTCGCAGCATGCCACCATTAAGAAAGCCAATTACATCAATGAATCTTCCAGATTGGTTATGGTTCAATTTTCGTGGAACCTAAGTTTCGGAAGAAAATATGCCAGTGCTCAGAAGAAACTTCAGAACAGCGATAGCGACTCGGGTATAGTTACAAACAGCAAATAAGATTTTTTAAGTTGTAAATAATTTTTTGGAAGAGGCTGGCCAGTGATTGGTCGGCCCTTCCTGTTAGATATAACACACGCTGAAATGACGTCAGATCGGACTGCAAAAACAATGCAGCCAATCGCTGTCAGGTAAGCAGTAACGACGGGTTTACCAGGTCTCTGTTCAGGTTGTCTGTAACCCTTAACTGCATCGGATAAATAAGAATGAATCCCGTTTTATTATGCTGATTGTTTAAGAAGTGATGAATCCGGTTCATGGCCGGGTGATAAGACGGATTCTCTTTACGACTCATTATAATAAGAAAACTATCATTCACTTTAACCTCTGCATTTAATGTATTGAAGTTATCCCAGTTTTCAAATTCTTTATATTCGGTACCAACCGACTGTTTACTGCAAACTTCTTTCAGGTGATTCAAGGTATGTGCAGATGAATAAAAGACAATTTTAGTACCGGTGTTTTTTGCCAGACTCCATACTTTATGAAGCCAAAAAGGGAATCCGAGCTCTTTTTCGGCCTTGTCCGGTACAATAACCAAATACCTGCTTACAGTGCCTAAGGGTTGCATCGGTTTAAAGATTAAGGTTGTGGCGTTACTTTGCAGCAACAAACGTTCGGTAAGATTCCCCAGGAAGGATTCGGTAATCTGCTTCTTTTGATGTAATCCCATTATCAGATAGGTAATTTTTTGTTCTTTAATCGTATTTGTAATCGCGTTTACCACATCCGTATCATATCTTAGCAAGTCGCTTAAACGATTGTCCGTAGCAGAGGCATGGATAATTGCCTTCTCCAGAATCTTCCGGGCATCTTTATCGGCCTGATCATCGTAATCGTCGGTGCTGATTACGTTCAGCGCAAACAACCGCGATTTTTTCCCCTTCTGCTTGATGGAGGCGCTCAACTGCACCAGATCGTCTACTGTTTCCTCGTTGCTTACGGTTATAAGAATCCGTTCGCGTTCCATAACGTCGGCCTCCCCATTGTCTGCCGATTCTTCCAGGGCAATATTCTTTGCCCCTCTCTGCGCAGCAAAAGAGGCGATCGTACATGTAACCAATATCATGAAGATTGTTCCATTTAGCACATCCTCGTTCAATAACCGGATGGGTGTCCCGTTGCTGTCGGTTCCGGTAATTACATTGTAACCTACAATGACAGCCGCCAGGGTAGCGGCAGCTTGTGCATTGCTTAAACCAAAAATAATATCGCGTTCGTCTCTGGTATACTTAAATTGCTTTTGTGTTAACCAGGCTGCCAGAAATTTGGCAAGGGTGGCTACAATCGTCATCACTACCGCTACCTTAATGGTTTCGAAGTTGACGAAAGATCTGAAATTAATAAGCATACCCACTCCGATCAGGAAAAAGGGAATGAAGATGGCATTTCCAACAAACTCCACCCGGTTCATCAATGCGGATGTACGGGGAATGAGTCTGTTCATGGACAGCCCCGACAAAAACGCACCTATAATAGGTTCGATACCTGCAAGTTCGGCCAGAAATGCTCCGGTAAATACAATTACCAGAACAAAAATATATTGTGAAACATTGTCGTTAAATCGTTTAAAGAACCAACGCCCTATGATTGGAAACAATCCCAATACGATGGATCCGAAAATAAGAAGAGAAATAAGGATCTTAATCCAGAAAGAGGGGCCGACTGTCCCTTTGGACATTTCAACAATTACCGTAAGAACAAGCAAGGCAAGGGTATCCGTAATCATAGTACCACCAATGGTTATGGTTACCGCCCGATTTCTGGTAACCCCCAATTTGCTTAGAATAGGGTAGGCTATGAGGGTATGCGAAGCGAACATACTGGCCAGAAGAACCGATGATATCAATGAAAACTGGAGTATGTATACCCCGGTAAGGATACCTAAAGTCATAGGAATCAAGAATGTGTACATGCCGAATACCAGACTTTTACGGCTGTTTTTCTTAAAATCGTCGTGATCTATCTCCAATCCTGCCAAAAACATAATATAAAGCAATCCGGCTGTACCCGAAAGAATAATACTGCTGTCGCGTTCCATCAGATTAAAACCAAAAGGTCCCACAATTGCTCCGGCAATTATCAGCCCCAGCAAATGAGGAATTCTCAACCTGTTGAGCAACAGAGGGGCGAATAGTATGATAAGTAATATTAACAGGAATTTTAGCACAGGATTATCAATGGGTAGTCCTGTTACCAGTAGTATTGAAAGGTTCATATGGAGTCCGGTTTATTATTTGATGTTATTGCAGAACAATGTTACAGAAAAAAACTGAAATATCAAAACAAGCGAGCCGACCAATCACTGGCCGGCTCGCTCCCCTATTGAACCTATTATTATATGAAAGTAAAAATGATTACTTTATGATAGATATACGGTGAAATTGAAAATTAATACTCAACAAACCGGTTATTTCATGTATTTTAACCACGAATTATTCTTTTCGGTCTGATTATAAGCTACTTTTTGTAGACTTTTACATAATCTATTTTGAATGTATCGGGAGCTACGGCCTTTTTGAAACCTTCCAGTTTATCCCTTATTTCCATGCTCAGGATTATATATTGATCTATTTTGGAAATCCCTTCGTTAACTTCAAAAAACTTAAGACCATCGATGTAAAAGGCATAATTCTTTTCGGTCCACTCAAACCCGAAGGTATGAAAGCCTTTATCCAGTCCTTTCAATCCGCTTTTAAGCGGTCCCACCGATTGCATTTCGGGCCCATAAGCCCAGTGTAAGGCATGCGATAGGGTATCCGGACCTAATTCGTTAAAATATTCGAATATATCCATTTCAACACCGTATTCAGCTGGATCTCTTCCCTCCGATATTTTGGGTGACTGCATCCAAAAAGCGGCCCAGGGGCCTACCGACTTCTGTAGCTCAGCACGGCACTCAAAATAACCGTAGGTAGTTTCAAACTTACCTTCCGAACCAATCATGGCTCCCAGTATGCTGTCGCCTTTAATGTCGTACATCAATAATAGATTGCCATTTTCCACTTTAACCATCGACGAGTCGTTGTATCCGATCCTGCGGCTGCCCAGTCCGCGCAGGCTCCATTTGGTGGTATCCAGCTTTGTGCCGTCAAAGCTATCCATCCAAACCAGTTTATATCCATTATCTGTTGGTACAAAGGGAGTATGCGACAAGGCATTGTTATCAGGAAAAGAATTTCTTGGGTTTGGAGAGCAAGACCATCCTGCAATGAAAAGAATAAGAAGGATGGGAGTAAATCTGAATATTTTCATATGAATTGAGTGTAAGGATTAAACAAAGTGAACAATAAAAGAGAAGGGGGTGTGTCAAAATAGGCACACCCTCGTTTTATGCACAAAGGTCGAACTTTCCCAAGCTCGGCCTTTGCTATTTCCTAGAGTTTTTGTAACTTTAGGTTTTCAAAATTCATATGACAAAGTTACATTTTCGCCCGTATATATCCAACCAAACGCTTCTTTTTCCGAGCCGGATTGATGAAGATATTGCTGAAGATGACCCTGTCCGGGTAGTCAATGCCCTGGTTGACAATCTTGACCTTAATAATATTAAGGCTCTTTATAAAGAATATGGTCGTAGTCCCTATCATCCACAGATGATGCTCAAGGTGATTATCTACGCCTACATGAACAACGTTTATTCCTGTCGCAAGATTGAGAAGCTGCTTCTTCGCGACATCCATTATATCTGGCTTGCCGGGTATGAAAAACCAGACTTTATTACAATCAACCGTTTTCGTAATCGGGTAAAGCATGAGATTAACCAGATTTTCACCCAACTAGTGCTTCTTCTTGCCGGTAAAGGCTATGTGAGTCTGGATGTGGAATACATTGATGGGACAAAGATTGAATCCAAAGCCAACAAATATACCTTTGTCTGGCGCAAAAGCGTGGAGAAGAACCGGGACAAACTTCTCGATAAAATAAGAATCCTGCTTGAACAGATTGATGAAACGATCGCCCAGGATAAAGCAGCAGAGAATCAATCCGTGGCGTTTACTCCGGCAGCCATCTCCGATCTTGCCCGGGAGTTGAAGGAGGCGCTGGCAGAGCAACCCGCAGCCAGGACCAGGGAAGAAAAGAAAGCCCGTCGGGCAAGGGAGAAAGAGATAAAAGAGTTAGAGAAGCACGGCGATAAGCTTGCCGAATATGACCAGCATCTGCAAACACTCGGGGATCGTAATTCTTATTCCAAAAGTGATCCTTCAGCCACCTTTATGCGCATGAAAGAGGATGCGATGAACAACGGCCAGACCAAACCCGGCTACAACTTACAAATCGGGACAGAGAACCAATTCATCACCGACTTTTCCCTGTTCCCCAACCCTACAGACACATTAACCCTTATACCTTTCCTTAGCTCGTTTTCCGGACGTTACAACCGGCTTCCCGGCAAAGCCGTTGCCGACTCCGGTTATGGATCGGAGGAGAATTATCGTTTTATGGAAGAACATGATATAGAGTCTTTTGTAAAATACAACTGGTTCCACAAAGAGCAGAAGCGTTCGTTTAAGAATAATCCTTTTCTGGTGGATAATTTATATTATAATGCCAAAGATGATTACTATGTTTGCCCCATGGGGCAGCATATGACCTTTGTGGGTAAGACTCATGGAAGGACAGCTAGCGGATATATTACCGAATCACATCGCTACAGGGCAGCAAGATGCGAAGGATGCCCTCTTCGGACCGGATGCTTCAAAGCCAAGGGGAATCGCTCCATCGAAGTTAACCGCAGACTCGTGGAATATAAACGCAAAGCCCGTGAGAAGCTGATCTCGGATGAGGGACTTGAACACCGATCCAAACGACCTATAGAACCAGAAGCCGTTTTCGGACAAATGAAATACAATATGGCATACCGTCGATTCCGTCACTTCGGACTCGACAAAGTCACCATGGACTTTGCCTTCTTTGCCATAGCCTTCAACATAAAAAAGATGTGTGCAAAAGCAGCTAAAGGGATATCAAAGGGCTTTTATAACAGGAAAATTACTCTGAAAACAGCGTTTTATGAGGTGATAAGCGATCAAAATCGAATCGAAAGAAAAATCAATCCAAAATGGGCGGCTTGAAGCTTTTTTGAAAAACGAAACAAAAAAGAAAGAGGATGTGCCAATTACTTTGTTTTGACACACCCTCTTGATATCCATATATTTAATTATAGCGGTTCGTATCCCACCATACACGAACATTTTGTCCGTCGCCCTTTCCCTGGTTAAGGGAACTTTCCTTTGAGTAATGATTCAGATTCCGTTCGTCATCGATATAACGGAACTTCTTGATAAACTCGCCAGCTTTAATAAGCTCGTTGTCGCTTTGAACCACCGGAGCAAGAGCCGGATAACCTGTTCTGCGGAATTCGGTCCACGCCTCTGTACCATTTGGATAGATGCCAATCCATTTCTGGGTGATGATTTGCTTCAGCTTGGTTTCAAAACTTGCTGCAGCATCCCATTTTACATCTCCACCGTTAATATAAGCATCGTCGGCAGCTGTAGAATAGAGTGAGGCACTTACACCGGCACGAGCTTCGTCAAATGAAGCACGGATACCTGCAATGTAATTTTCTTTAGCATCTCCGGCGCCTGCCCAGCCACGTAAGGCAGCTTCTGCTTTCAGCAAACATACCTCTGCATAGTTCATGATTGTCTGAGGTTTCACGATAGTACCTTGAGGAACGCTTCCTTCCTGTACAGACCCTTTGGCTTTCTGATTCCATTCGGGGTAAACATATAATCCCCAGATGCAGGAATTATTTACAGGTGCATATTCCGGTTTCGTTAATTCGGAAGCAGGTAATCCGTTGGGAACCCCACGGTATTGAACCTCAGAAGTTCCGTAGGCATATCCTTGAGTCTGACTGAACCAAAGGGGTAGTCTGGGGTCTTGTACAGAACTTTCAGTCAGCATGATATCGATCATTGTCTTACTGGCCCTGAATTCGTTCCAGAAACTGATGGTCCACAGGGAGTGACCTGCATTTGCTTCTGCATTCTTGATGGCGGCATTGTCGTTGTTGCTGCTCATCAGGTTCTCTTTCAATGCTGCTTCTCCTTCGCTTTTTGCTTTGGCCGGATCAATGAATGATAAACGTAAAGCATAACGTAAACGCAGCGAGTTGGCTAATTTCACCCATTTGGTAAGATCACCTCCAAAAAGAATATCTTCGTTGCCGTACGAAAGCTGGTTCGCTTTATTACTTTTCAAGGCAGTGGCAGCCTCAGTAAGCTCTTTAAAGATATCATAATAAATATCTTTCTGAGCATCGTATTTGGGTTCAATAATACCTTGTCCTGCTTCAAAATAGGGCACATCACCGAAGCAATCGGTAGTACGGGCAGCTCCCATGGCCGAAATAATACGCATTACCTGATACATATTATCGTATTCGGGGTGTTTGTCCAACATAGCCTGCACTTCATGCAGGTTCTTTGAAAGGTATACGTAGTATGAACGCCAAAAACCATCTTTCACCCAGCCGTCTTTCCATTCATAACGGTCGGATGGGAAGTAAGAGGCTGTATTGGCGAAATACTGTGCATACAGATTGGTATGCAGATTGTCTCCCACCTGGTATTCCCATGAGCGGCAATTGAACCCATAGTCAATCATTTTAGGAAGAATCAGGCTCGGACTTACTTCGGTAGCAGCCAACGGGTTCCTGTTCATTTCTTCAAAATTACCCGTACAACCTGCTGTTAAACTGCCAATGAGGCAAATAACACTTAATTTTTTTATGGATAGTTTCATTGTTGTATCACGAATTAGAATTTAACATTTAGAGTAAAGCCATAGGAGCGAGTAGGAGGTAAAGAAGAATATTCAAATGCCTGTGCATAGTCTTCGCGAGAGAATGAACCTTCCGGGTTTACAGGAGCATTTTTGAATATGTAAAACAGGTCTCTACCAACGGCTGATAATTTTACACTCTTGATCGGGAGATTTCTCAACCATGAAGCCGGAAGCGTATATCCCAAAGAAAGTTCGCGTAGTTTAGCATAAGAGGCATCGTACAGGAATTCTTCTCCAATACCATAGGCACCGCCAATGGTTGCGTAGTAATCTTCCGCCTTAACCGCTTTTGTGTTTTCGGCACCGGTTGAGTTTAGAACACCATTTATAACCATACCTTCTGCTCCACGGCCTACCAGGGTTTTAGCTGATGTACCTGCAGTACATGCATACATATCGGTTGTAGATATGAAGCTGCCTCCAGAACGAATGTCTACCAATGCATTGAATGATACATTCTTGTAGCGTAATGCAGTAGAGAATGATCCGGTCCAGTCCGGTGTCATGTTACCGATCACCTTGTCCGATTCCGAAATCGGCATTCCGTTGTCGCCAATAAGGATTCGTCCTTCTGCATTCCGTTTGTAAGCTTTGGATACGATGTCTCCAAAACGTCCGCCTTCGTCAACCACCACTTTTCCAACACGGGTTTCACCCAGTACAAAACGTTTCAGGGTAGGATCAAGTTCTACGCATTCCGTACGGTTCATACCCCAGTTCAGCGTGATATCCCAGTTCCAGTCTTTTGTCTGAATCGGTGTACCGGTAAGCATCACTTCGATACCCTTGCTGGCCATTTTACCGGCATTGATACTTTTTAATTCGTAACCAGACGATCCGGGCATGGTAACATTCAGAATCTGATTCACCGTGTTTGAGTTATAGTAGGTAACATCAAATCCCAAACGACCGTTAAACATTCTCATTTCAACTCCACCTTCTGCAGATGTAGTCTCTTCCGGTTGCAGGTTATACAAAGGATAGGTAGAAGACGTGGTAGCATTCAAGATATTACCGTTTGTTTTACCCAGGGTATACACGTTGTACAAAACGTACGGATTGGTATCGTTACCAACCTTGGCCCACGAACCTCTCACTTTCAGGAATGAAATCTGTTCAGGCAGGTCAACCATTTCCGAAACAATACCCGATAAACTTACCGACGGATAGAAATAAGACCAGTTGTTTGATGGCAAGGTAGACGACCAGTCGTTACGGGCTGTTACATCCAGATAAACCACACTCTTATAACCTACTGTAGCATTTCCCAATACAGAGTTGACACGTTGTTTTGAATAACCTTCAGATACGGTCTGATTTCTACCATTGGCCAATGCAACCAGGTAAGGGATATTAAATATACCAGACGAACCGGAAAGATTGTTCCATGTAAAATAAGTGGTTGCAGTTCCTACGTTGGCAATTACACTGAAATCATTGAATTGTTTGTCGAAGTTCAACATAAGGTCGGCATTGAACTCCTGGTTTGTAGCTTGTGTATTCCAATACTGACTACCGTCCGAAGTCTGAGAAGACTGAACATACGTGCTGTAGTTCTTGATCTGGTCGTTGTACCAGTCTACACCCACACGGCCGGTAAGTTTCAGATAATCTGTGAACTTAGCGCTCATCTGTACTTTACCGATCAAACGGTTGCGGATATCGCGGTTTCCGTTGGCAGGTAGTGTAAGTGCATAAGGATTCAGATATTCATTGTTCGGTCCCGACCAGTTTACAATATGTCCGTCCTGACCAACCGGATTCTGCAGGTCTTGTAAACGGATGCTTCTCGGCATGTTGATCAACATCTTCATAACACCATATTCTCCCTGAGCCGGACGATTATTGGCTTTCTGACGCATAAAGTTAACTTTTGCACTCAAGTCGATAAACTTGCTGGTAAACTGGGTATTCAAATCATAATACTGACGGTTCAGCGAATGATTCGGAGTGATACCCTGGTTTCTGGAATCAGAAAAAGAGAATCTGGCTGTCAGGTTATCAGAACCTCCCGAGGCCGTCAGCGTATTTGTGTAATTAGATCCGGTTCTGTAGAAATCGGAAATATAGTCTTTCTGCGGTGCATAGGCATAATCACTGTAATTGGAGTCTCCGTAGAATTCATTACGCCAGTTGGCTATAGTTGTTTTTCCATCCATTTTAGGTCCCCAGCTACCCTTCGCATTGGTAGAGAACACCCCGGCAGAACCCTGTCCGTATTCATTCTGATATTCGTACGGGTTATAAGCTTCGCTGAAACTCAGGTTTCCGTTGTATTCGATTACCATCGCACCGCTTTTACCTTTCTTGGTGGTAACGATAATAGCTCCGTTCTGAGCTCTTGATCCATACATAGCAGCCGCGTTGGCTCCCTTCAGAACCGAAATACTTTCGATATCTTCCGGATTGATTTCGGAAGCAGCTCCGGAATAGTCCACGCCACCCCATTGATTGGCTGTACCTGTTGTATTATCACTTACAGGAATACCGTCTATCACCCACAAAGGCTGGTTATTACCGCTCAAAGAGCTGGTACCACGTAAAACCACGCGGGTAGATCCACCCATACCGGTTGTAGATTGGTTAATCTGTACCCCGGCAACTTTACCCTGCAGCATGTTGGCCACACTTTCGGAACGGTTTTCACTCATCCCATCGGTCTTGATCTCCTGCATGGCATATCCCAACGCTTTCTTTTCGCGTCTGATACCAAGAGCCGTAACAACAATCTCGTCAAGCTCTTCTACAGAAGAAGCCAATACGAATTCAATAGATGAGCGGTTGCCTACCTCACTTTCCTGAGGTTTGTATCCAATGTACGACACTTGTAATACGGCGTTGGGATTAGCCACTTCAATTGAAAATTTACCATCAAGATCGGTTATTACACCGTTTTGCGTACCCTTAACCACCACGTTGGCACCGATGATGGTTTCGCCGTTTCGGTCTTTCACCACACCGGTCACTTTTTTGGACTGCTGGGCTACAGAAGGCACATTGTTTTTGTGGCTCAGTACGATTTGTTTGTTACTGATGGTGTAGGCTACATCCTGTCCTTCAAATAATTGATCCAGGATTTGTGTGATGTCTTTCTTTTTTACAGAAATGGAAACTTTGTCGCTTACATTTACCATCTTTTTGTTAAACAGAAATCTGAAGTCTGATTGCTCTTCGATCTGGTTCAGCACCTCTTCAATCGATACATCCGATAACTTCATGGATAGTGTGGTGGTCTGTGCATACGAGCTGGAGGCAAATCCCTGTAATACACCACATAAAAGGAATAACAAGCATAATTTCATAATCCGAAATTGTTTGGCGGCAAATCCTTGCCGAATGATTTCATTAATCAGAACTGAATTCATATTTTTGTATTGTTTAGTTGAAAAAACAGGTTAACGAAACTTAAAAGCTAAACAACCTGAAGGGAGGGTGTACGAGGCCTTCCCTTCTATCTGTTAAGCTTGCTAAAAAATAGTGCTTTGTATCATGTCATAGGCTAAAAAGTTTAAATAGTAAATAAGGTTAAAATTTTTTACTTCTATAAATAAGACAGTCCAGCCCTAAAAATCCACAATAAGAAATGATTTTTTTTATTTTTTCAACTTATAAACTTCTACTTTCCGTCTTTTAAGAGCCAATTCGTTGGCCGTTTCCTGATTATAATTCACATATCGGATGGGTGCCGATAGTTGGAGTAAGCGTAGAATCTCGCTGAGCGACTCCTGTTTGAAGGTTGCCCGGTAGGGTTGGTTGGCAATTTCCTTGTCCATCACCACTATTTCAACATTAAATGTTTGCCCCACACGTTTGAACACATATTCCAGCGGATCGTCCCTGAAAACCATCAGGCCGTCTTTCCAGGCATACCATTTGTATGGATCGGTCTTTTCAATTTTACATTGAAGGGTATTTTTGTTGAAAGAGGCCCTTTCTCCCGGAAACAAATCGAAACGCTTCTGCTGATTGATGGCCATTCCGATTCGCCCTTTTACCATGGTGACCGAAGTCATCGAATCTTTTGGATAGGCTTCCACATTAAATGCGGTACCTGTGGCTCTTACATCAACCCGGGCGGTATGTATGGTGAAAGGATTTTCGGGATCCGACTCAACCTCAAAGAATGCCTCACCCTGTAACGTAACTTTTCTGGAACCCTTAGTGAAGCGGGTAGGGTATTTAAGCGAACTTCCTGCATTAAGCCAAACCTTCGAATTGTCTGGCAGATTAACTTCCACAAAAGTACCGTAGGGGGCGAACACCTCTTGCTGCGTAATGTTTTCCGGTTCTTTTGAAACGAGCAGATAAATAAGAGACAAAAGCAACGGAAGCAACAGTATGGCAGCAGAACGTTGCCAGTAAACAACCACAGGGTGCTGAGTCCAGTGTAGTTTGTTTATCTTATTTAATACGGAATTCAATGCTTTCCGATCGTCTATCTCTTCGGGGTTGAAGGCCGGATTCAATCCTTGCCAGATGTTTCTGAGGGCTTCGAATTGCATACGGTTATCCTCGCTTTCCTTTATCCAGGAAAGAAGAGCCTCTTTTTCCTCCTCCGTACAATGTCCGGACAAGTATTTAATTACCAACGATTCTATGTAATTGTCTGTGTTCATTTATATACGCTTAATAATAAGACAGATCAGTTTATTTTTTTCCACAAGGAAATAACATTATTTAATGATAATATAATGAAAAATAAACCGGGAAGATAGAATTCTTTCAGATAGCTCCTTAAGAACTTGATCGCGGCGGCAATCCGTACCTCGATGGTTCGTTCGGAAACATTCAGACGAGCAGCTATCTCTTTATACCGCAGCCCTTCAAATTTATTTAATAGAAATGTCTCTTTTATGGCAGGCGACAGTTTATTTAATGCCCTTTCGAGGTGTTGATTCAAGTCGGAATACAGCATGTAGTTGTTGGTGTCGTATTCACTTGTAATTTCGTTCAGCTCAACATCTGCTGCCGACAAATCTTCGTGATCCGAACCTTTTCTGCGGATTTCGTTGAGGCACCCGTTGCGAACGGCTGTAAGTAAATAAGATTTCAAATAGGTGTCGATCTGGATTACATCCCTGTCATTCCATAATTTTAGAAAAATGGATTGCACCACATCTTCACAGTCCTTCTTGTCTGCCAGAAAATTTCCGCCAAACAAGACCATATCCCTGTAATAATGCGTAAAAATAGAAGAGAAGGCTGTTTGATCGCCTTTCTTCAATTTTTCCAATAGTATTTTTTCGTAAGGCAGATTCTGTTCTTTCATACGAAGTAACTTTATTATGAAATATAGCGAACCAGCTGTTCCTGTGCTTATCACTTTAGCTCGTTGCAAAGATACTTTTTTTCTTTGCAGAAGTGTTAGATAATGATATAAAAAGTGAATAAGTCTAAAATGAGAAGGCCGACTATCCCCTAGCCAGCCTACCCAGTATAGAACCTTATATTTAAAAAAGAGAGAGAGTGTGTGTAATCTCTTCCCGCGTTACAGTGAAATTCTCGTGATTTCTCACTTTGTTCAGAACGATATTCCCCACGGCTTTAGCCGCTTCTTCAGAGGGAAATGCCATTACAGTATCAATTGCCGGAATGGTGGGTTGATGAATTATTATCTTTTTATCGATAGATATATTGTATCCCCATCCATCGGAAGTGCGTACCGTCTGCAACGCAGTCCGAGACTTTTCCGGAGTTCCCATTTTTCCGGAAAAAAGATAGAATGATAGAAATGCAAACGGAAGCAGTAACAGACCCCAAAGGGCCTGTTTACCCTTAATATTCATCATCATCGTATTCATATGGGTGTAATTCCCAAATGTCATCAAAGCGGTATGTACTGCTTTTACCCGTTGTCACATAACCTCTTTCTCCGTTGGAGAAGGAGACTGTTGCCGTTCGCGCCGTTCCCTTAAATTTAGCCACATTCTCCCATAAATCGGTTGTGGGATAATATTTCCAGCTATCACTGCGCACACTTCCGCTTTCACCACAGCTTAAATAAGCAGCACCATCTATCACGAAAGCCACGCCATTGGTGCGAACGATACTATACTCATCATCGTAGTCGTCGTCCGAAGTATCTGCGATATCCCTCAGCTGGGTCCACTGACCGCTTTGGGCATCGTACTTCCAGAAATCGTCTACATATTCACCGTTATTCTGTCCACATAAAACATAAGCCACATTGTCAATTACAAACGAGGTTGCCCCCATTCTTTTGGATCCGCCGATACTCACAATCTGCTCCCACGAGTTGCTTGCCGGATTAAAGGCATAGAAATCCTTAAGGTAGTTGCCATCGTATCCGCATCCTATATATCCCTTGTTCCCCACACCGAAAGCAACGGCTCCATAGCGGCCCGACCCCGGATAGTCGGCCTGCTGTGTCCACTGGTTTGAAGTTGGGTCGTACTCCCAGAAATCTTTCAGGTAATTCTCTCCGTCGTAACCGGTTCCCAGATATCCTTTGCCGTTTACAGTAAAAGCAACGGCCGAATTACGGGCAGTTCCCGGCATAGAGGCTTTCTGTGTCCAGAAATCCTGTTCCATATCATATTCCCACAAGTCAGACAGCCTTTTCTTCCCATCGTATCCGCAAACAAGATACGAGAACAATGTGGTTACCGAAGCCGTAACCGACTATCTGGGGACCCAGGTACAGGGCGGAGTGTTGGTGAAGGATGAGACTTTTCATGAAAATACCTATTATTATTTCGATGTAACCAGTTTCATGCAACAGGAATTGGGAACCTTCGGGATGAATAAGCATAATCTGCAGCTGGTATTGCCCTCAAGCCACTATACCTCTTCGTTCAAGAATCTCACATTCTCGAGTCAGAAAGGGAAAAACCCGCTCAAATTACAGTTAACATACACCATTTATGAAAGTTATTGATAAAATACATTTCCTGATCGTCTCCATCTGTCTTTTGTATACCACGGGTATCAGCAGTCAGAATATGACTACCTCTCCCTATTCAATGTTTGGAATCGGCGAGCTCACCGACGGGCAATACGGTCAGCATGCCGCCATGGGCGGAGTGTCTGTCGGTATGCGCGATCCCATACTTATCAACAGTGTGAACCCTGCCGGATTGACAGGCCTCGATAGTCTGCGTCTGGTAGCGGATGCCACGGCATTTGTTAAGAACGAGTGGTACAGTTCCAGAGGAACCCAGACGAGTGCCACTTCCGGTAATCTCTCCTCCTTTTCCATGGGCGGACGGATTATGCCACGTTGGTATATGTCGGCAGGGGTCTATCCCTACAGTACGGTAGGTTACTATTTCAGGACCAAAGAGTCTGTAGAGGGGACGGACGGAAGTTACTACTACAGTACATTTGAAGGTAGCGGGGGACTGTCCACCGCTTCGCTGTCAAACGCCATCCTGCTGAACCGGCACCTCTCGCTGGGTGTCACCCTGAGCTATGTTTTCGGGAACATTACGCAGACCGAAACACAGGAGTCGATGACGGTTGCCCAGAAAATGTACACCAACGCATTCAATGCCCGCTTTGGGTTGCAATATACAAAGCAGCTGGCAAACGATCTGGGTGTAACCGTGGGGCTGACCTTTGGATATAAACAAAAGCTGGTATTGGATAACACAACAACGGTGCAGACCAGTTCGGCCTCAACGGAGCGATCCCGGAAGTCCCTCACCCAATACATTCCTCCCTTTGTGGGAGTAGGCGCATCGGTTACCCATAAACGGATCACTTATGGCGCCGATTATACCTTCAGAAAGTACAGTACGCTGGTATCGACAGATAACCGGGTTACATTTCGCGATATACACGAGGTAAAGGCCGGAATCAGCTATTTGCCGGCTACCTATCAGTCGGAATCATACTGGCGCCGTGTATCTTATAAAGCCGGCGTTAGCCTGTCCAATCCCTACTTGTCGGTTTCCGGTAAAGACGGCTTTTCGTGGCGGGTGAGTGCCGGACTGGGTTTCCCAGTATCCAACGGACGGATCCATACAGCCCTGTTTTACGATAATACGCAGCTTACCGGTAATACCTTACGGTCGTCTGCCCTGGGCTTATCCGTTTCATACACCCTGAGCGAATTATTCTATAAGGTGAAGCTATAACAAAGACAAAGGGATGGAACCATACAGAGGTTCCATCCCTTTGCTAACATCCGGAAGACAGCCTTATTCCTGCAGGGAAAGCCGGTCCAGGAATGCCGGCATATACGATTCGCTTATAGGAATGAGATCATTGCCTATTTTGATACGTTTGCGTTCAATGTAATTAATCTGAGGCAACGACACGATGTACGAACGATGTACCCTGCAGAAGGAGCCATCGGTGAGGCACTCTTCAAATTTTTTCAGACTTACCTGGGATAGCAGCGGTTTACCGTTTGTGCGGTGCACTTTAACATAGTCGCCATACCCTTCCAGATAAAGAATCTCCTCTTTTTTTAGACGGATGATCCGGGTCCCCTCTTTTACGAAAACAGGCAGCTCTGCAGTCTCCTTATGTAATACCTCGTGTACGTCGGCAAGGGCCTTGTCCAGTTTCTCGAAATAGCTCATAAGTGTGTCCAGGGTGGACGCATCTCCGTCGAATGTAATACATTTAAGCATGATCCTATGATTTTAAGTTCTGCTGCAAAAAAAGCGGATTATTCTGTAAAGAAAGGTTAATCGGCGTTCAGAGAGTCTATTTTAAGGGTGAATCGCCCGGGTATAGCGGCGAAACGGAATAGAGGATAGGATTGATTGCCCTTTTTTCTTGTATTTTTGTGACGAGCTTAATTACTACTCTATGGAATCAAAAACAAACGATCTGCTTGTGGGGATTGTGGTATCCGGATTACTGAGCCTTTTTGTGAATTTCCCCCTTCTTACAAGGAGTTACGAAATGCTTACCGGTTGAAGAGCGCAACAGTCATATCGAACACACCAACGATAGTATCCGTACCCGCCACCAGCTGAAGAATTTGCTGATAACCAAAGCAGATAAGTTTTATCCGCTGCCCGTTGATGAGGTCTGCTTTTTCTATACATTGAATGAAAAGGTGATGGCCTACACGGCCGATGGGAAAGTGCATCCGGTAGACCGTACTCTGGATGCATTGGGTGAGCAGCTGGACGGAGATACTTTTTTCAGGGCCAACAGACAGTTTATCATTGCCAGAAAGGCAATCCGCGACATCGATCTATGGTTTGGAAGCCGGTTGTCGGTCAATCTCCAGATTCCCCTTCCGGAACGGATCATAATAAGTAAAACCAAAACACCCGTCTTTAAGAGATGGATTGCTGCCGAACAATAGTGAAGATAACTAATTTACCCTTAAGTATAAATTTTTTTATACTTAAGTAAAGTTTTACACAGAGGGGGTCTAAATAACAAAAGAGGTTGCATCCGTATGGAGCAACCTCTTTGTATTCTTCAAAAAGGGAGTGATTCTTATACTCTCTTTTCTTTGATTCTTGCCTTTTTACCGGTAAGAGCACGCAGGTAATACAATTTCGCTCTGCGAACTTTACCAACTTTGTTTACGGTGATGCTGTCGATGAATGGAGAATCCATTGGGAAGATTCTTTCTACACCGATGTTGTCAGACATTTTACGAACTGTGAAGCGTTTTTTGTCACCGTGTCCTGAGATACGGATAACTACGCCGCGGTAGTTCTGGATACGTTCCTTGTTACCTTCTTTGATACGGTAAGCAATGGTAACTGTGTCGCCACTCTTAAAAGCAGGATGCTCTTTCTTTGTAGAAAATGCTTCCTCTGCAATTTTAATTAAGTCCATCGTGTTATAGCTTTTTTTGAATTGATTTTTAACGAAACGCAATTTAACGGGCTACTTTTCCCGACAGAGATTACGTAAAGCGGTGCAAAGTAACGAAACATTTGCGAGTTAACCAAATACAAGAATAAGTTTTTTGAAGAGAGTGAAGTTTTATCTATATTTGAAGGTATGAAAAGAAAGAGTATGATGAAGAAGTTGATAATTGCCTTGTGCTTAGGAACTTTAAGTCTGAAGGCAGGGGCGCAGACGGAACCTGCGCTGTTTCAGGCAGCAGATAAAACGATGATGACCCACTGGGTGGATTCGGTATTCGACAGCTTGTCGCCCGAAGAGCGAATCGGCCAGCTGTTTATGGTCATAGCAGATCCCTCCTCCAACACACGTAATATGAACCGGCTACTTACCTATGTAAAGGAACAGAAGATAGGAGGTATCCTCTACCATACCGGGAATCCCGTCACTCAGGCAACGGTTACCAATAAATTGCAGGAAACGGCCCGCGTCCCTTTGCTGGTGGCGCTGGACGGCGAGTGGGGCTTGTCGATGCGCCTCACGGGGACCCCGCGTTTCCCTCAGAATATGATGCTGGGAGCCATCGAGGATATTTCTCTTTTACGCGCTTACGGTGAGGAGGTTGGCCGGCAATGCCGGGAGATGGGTATCCATATCAATTTTGCGCCGGTGCTGGATGTAAACAGCAACACCGGGAATCCGGTTATCGGATTACGTTCCTATGGCGAAGATCCGCAGGCTGTAGCCGAACGGGGGAGTGCCTATGCCGCCGGAATTGAGTCGGCCGGCATCATCTCCGTAGCCAAACATTTTCCCGGTCACGGTGATACGTTTGAAGATTCGCACTACACCCTCCCCTCGGTTTTTCACGACAGGGTGCGGTTGGACAGCATTGAATTGCCTCCGTTCAGAAGATATATAAGCGACGGATATGCCGGGGTGATGACCGGCCATTTGTACGTACCCGTTCTGGGAAGGCGGTCGCCGCTCCCTACCTCTCTTAACAAGGAGGTGGTTACCGGATTGCTTCAGGAGGAGTTGGGGTTCAGGGGGCTCACCTTTACAGATGCTCTGGCAATGAAGGGGGCCTCTGTTGCAAGTAAAGACACCAACTCGTGTGTACTGGCCTTGCTGGCTGGAAACGATGTGCTGCTGGCTCCGGCTAATCCTGCCAGGGATTTTACAGCCGTGAAGGAGGCTATTGCCAGCGGGGTGCTGGATGTAAGGGATATCGAGTCGAAGTGCATTAAGATTCTTCAATACAAATACATAGCTGGGCTGTCTAATTACCGGCCGGTGGAGATTGCGGGTCTGCAGAACCGGATCAACACTTCCCATGCCGCCTACCTGGTGAACCGGTTGAATGCCGAGGGACTTACCTTACTGAAGAACGACAACGACATTTTGCCGGTCAGGGCTCTGGCACGCAAAAAGATTGCTGCACTGGCCATTGGCGAAAGCGAAGGAAATCCGTTTCAGACCATGTTGAACCGCTACGATTCGGTGGCCTGTTTCCAAATCTCGCGCACGTCGAGTCCGGCCGAAATAGCTAGGGTGTACAAGCAACTCAATACCTACGATCTTATTTTATGCAGCGTACATACGGTGCGGATACCGGAGAACGATGCGTTTCGTAAGCTCACGGCTGCCAAGCCGGTTGTGCTCACTTTCTTTACGCTTCCCTACTATTGTAAAGAATATGCAGCTTCTATAAACAATGCCAAAGGGATGCTTGTAGGATACGAAAATACGGATGCAGCCCAGACTTATGCAGCCCAGTTGATTTTTGGAGGTATAGCGGGTAAAGGCAAATTATCGGTTACCATACCCGACCTATATTTTGCCGGATCGGGACTCGCCACCGAACCGGTCCGCCTGGGTTATCAGGAGCCCGAAGCCGCCGGTCTCGACCCGACAAAGCTTGCCGAGATTGACAGTATTGTGCAAGAGGGACTTCGTGCCAAAGCCTTCCCCGGATGCCAGGTGCTGGTGGCAAAAGACGGACAGGTCATTTACAACAAGTCGTTCGGTTATTATACCTACGACAACCTGCAGCCTGTAACCGAACGGGCGGTATACGACCTGGCCTCGTCGTCCAAAGCGGCCGGTACTGTTACCGCGCTTATGAAGGCATATGAGAAGAAGGGCTTCACCCTGAACAGCCGGTTGGCCGAGTTTGTACCCTCCATGCAGAACTCCAATAAAAAAGACATACGTATCCGCGATCTTCTGTATCACGAATCCGGACTGGTGCCCTCCATTACTTTTTATACATCGGCCATCGACTCCTCCTCTTTCCGGGGCAGCTTGTACAGCTCTAAGAAAGATGCGGCACACCCCAGACGCTTCGATGCCAATTCATTTGTAAATACAACCTTCCGGTACCGCTCCGATCTGGTCTCCGATACGTTACGCCCCGGTTTTTCCACCCAGGTGGCACGTAATTTCTACTTGAATAATACCTTTCGGGATACTATTTTCCGTATAATAGCCCAATCGCCGTTACAGACTCCCGGTAAATACCTTTATAGCTGCATTAACTTCATTTTGTTACAACAGGTGGCCGAGCAACAGATGCAGATGCCGTTGAATGAAATCCTGGGACGTTATTTCACGGCTCCATTAGGTGCAGGAAACACCCTGTATAATCCGCTTACCCGGATAGACAGTCTGTGGGTTGTACCTACGGAAGACGACTTTTTTGTGCGCCGCCAATTGCTCCGGGGCTATGTGCACGATGAGGCTGCCGCATTTATGGGGGGCGTTTCCGGCAATGCGGGATTGTTTTCCAATGCAAACGATCTGGCCAAGCTGCTGCAGATGTTGCTGAATGAAGGGGTATATGGCGGCGAACGATACCTTCAGCAGGAGACACTCCGTCTCTTTACCCAGAGTAAGACGCCCAATTCGCACAGGGGATTGGGATACGACAAGCCCTGGCCGGAGAATCCCAGACTTTCTTCCTGCGGACTACTTGCTCCACGGTCGGTGTATGGACATACCGGTTATACGGGTACCTGTTTCTGGATCGATCCGGATAACCGGCTCATCTACATATTCCTGAGCAACCGGGTGCATTCCACCCGAGCAAACAACTCACTTGCTGCCATGAATATCCGTACACGTATCCAGGATGCAATCTATAAATCTTTTAATGGGAAAAGTAAAAAATAACTCGTACTTTTGTAGCCTGTATTTTTACTCCCGGAATTTTTAATTACAAAATATAAAATTATGCTATTCGGTCACGGTGACGATTATTTTAACTCTCAGACAGAAGTGAAGATCAACTTCAGTTCCAATGTCTGGCATGGCGCAAATCTGGAAAAACTAAAAGAGCATCTGAACACACAGTTCGACAAGCTTTCCCGTTATCCCGAGCCCGATGCTGCCACACTTAAGCGATTATTGGCCCGCCGGCACGAAGTGAATGAAGAAAATGTGGTGGTAACCAATGGCTCTGTCAGCGCCTTTTACCTTATTGCCCAAGCCTGGAGAGGTGCCAGTTCACTTATTGCAGTTCCCTCTTTTTCTGAATACGAGGATGCTTGTTGTTTGCATGAACATAAGGTAAGCTTCTTCTCGACAGGAGACGATCTGCAGGAGGTTTCTTTTGAAGGACAGGATTTCTGCTGGATCTGTAACCCGAACAATCCGGATGGAAAGATGATTCATCGTTCGGAATTATTGGCTCTGATAGCCGCAAACCGCAATACTGTCTTTGTGGTGGACCAGGCCTATGTAGCGTTTACTACAGAAGATCTGTTGAAACCAGCAGATGTCAAGAACAATCCGAACCTGATTATCATACAGTCTATTTCCAAGGCCTATAATATTCCGGGACTTCGAATCGGTTACCTCATTGCCCAGCCGGATATTACAGAGCGTATCAACAAATACCTGATTCCATGGTCAATCAATGCATTTGCGATCGAAGCGAGTAAGTATATTCTGATTCATCCGGCTCAGTTTACTTTGCCTGTACGTAAATGGCAGCGTGAAACAGCCGAATTTATTTACCAGCTGAATAAGTTGGATGGGATTGAAGTACTTCCTACGGCGTCCACCTTCTTCCTGGTGAGACTGAAGACCGGTGTAGCAGCCGACCTCAAAAACTGGTTGTTGTCTACCTATGGAATCCTGATACGGGATGCTTCGAATTTCCGTGGACTGGATGAAACATATTTCCGTATCTCTACGCAAACAGCCGACGAGAACAGACAGTTTACAGAAGCACTGGCCGAATGGCTGAGTCTGCAGAAATAAGCTGATATATTAAAAGAAAAACGGGCTACATTTATGAATGTAACCCGTTTTTCTTTTTTACCAATCTTTAAATCCTATTCAACCTTTTTATTAAGGAAGATGTGGAACAAAAAGCCTCCGATAATAAGACCTAAGCCAAGTAATAAAGCAGAATTTGATGCAGCTCCTGCGTACATGCATCCAATTAGTACAAGTACGCCAATCAGGAGTACAATCACTCCCAGTGATTTAATGAATTCATTCATGGGTATAGATTTTTTATAATTATTTTCTTTCTAGGTGCAAATAAAGTAATAATAAAGTTACTGCAAAAATATTTTAGAATAAAAATAGCAAAAGCCCGAAAAATTGCATTTATATTTGGCTTACTAAACGAAACACCATGAAGCGTATCCTATACATCCTCTATACATGGCTCATCTTTGTGCCTGTCTTTTTAGTGCTTACTCTTCTTACAGCCCTTGTTACAATGGCGGGATGCTTCCTTGGAAATGAATCTGTTTTCTCTTATTGGCCAGGTAGAATCTGGTCACGACTTACCTGTTACCTGGCTCTTTGTCCTGTTACGGTTCGCGGCCGCGAACATATCCCTGCAGGTAAATCGTGTGTATTTGTATCCAACCATCAGGGGGCATTCGACATCTTCCTGATTTATGGATTTCTGGGTGTTCCCTTTAAATGGGTGATGAAGGAGGGGATAGGCAAGATTCCTTTTGTAGGAGCTGCCTGTCGTTCTGCCGGCTTTATTTTTGTGGAGAATAAAAAAGGGGGTGGTTCGGTCCAGGTGATCCGTAAAGCCGAAAGATACCTGGCAAACGGAACATCCATCGTTATTTTTCCGGAAGGTTCGCGTACATATGATGGTAAGATGATCCGATTCAGAAAAGGAGCCTATCAGCTGGCTGCCGATCTGAAATTACCATTGGTGCCCATTACCTTAAACGGTCCTTTTGAAATATTACCCATCGGCAGCCTGAACCTGAAGCGCCATCGGATGGAGCTTATTATTCATCCTCCGGTGTCTACCGAAGGCCTGGTGCCCGATCGTAAAGGCCTTGAGCTGTTGGCCGATCAGACACGCCAAACCATTGCATCCGCTCTTTGGGAAAAATACAGGTAAAATCCTTACCAGTTTTTCAGAATCCCCGTCTTGGTAATTTTGATTCCTACACCCAAGCTACGTCCAAATAGTTCGCGGGCATCTCCAGCCACTGTTCCTGTAAATTGCCAGTCTTCAAGTTTAGGATGCTTGTATGTAATATCCAGTAACCCAGATACTCCCTGTTTGATGTCGCGAAACGGCCGCGCATGACTTCCGTAGGTGTTCATGGCCGTTGCAAGAAGCCGGTAAGATACTTGTGTTGAAAGTTCGCCCGATATCCCCACATGCCAGTCACTCACCCGGTTGTTGGGAAATCCAAGTGATCCGTTTTCGTTGTATTCGGGCGAAGGAATCAGCGGCGAACCTATACCTCTGTTAAAGTAAGAAACTCCTGTGGTATATTCGCCGTTGTTGTAATAGCTGTCGCCACCGCCGCCCCGTCCGGGATACTTGTCGTGATCAAATTCAAGGAAATGGAATTGTCCGCTTTGGTTGCGTGTAACCACATGTTCCACCACCACTTTCTGCACCCATCTACAGGTGTGAAGGTTCACCTCAACGCCCCACAGACCGTCGGTTCCGTTGGCCAGCTCCATCCCCGATTTATCTTCGAAATACCACTGATGATACGCTCTTGCCGACAGCTTCTGTCCCTGATAGGCCAGCTCCATGTCGTACGATCCGTAATGATTTCCTAATACATTAATCTGGTCGGACAAAGTAGCCCCTTCGCCACCCTCGCTGCCGGTAACCACACGAATGAAATCGCGGAAGGATTGGGGTTGTTTCCCAATTTTAGGGTTACTGGATGTTCCGCCCCACTGTACCCAGTGCTGCAGACCAACGGTTGCTGAAACGGGGAAATTTCCTTTGGTATCTTCCAGACGCAGATAACCGGATTTGTGATGCCATAATACATTGTCTACATACGTAGTGCCGGGGCGTACAGTCTGTTTCAGGTAGGCTTCATCGAACGATCGCCCTACGGCAAAATCACCTTTTATCTGCAGCCAACCCTTTGTGTAAGGAACCAGGGTGAAGTGCGGCATACTCAGGTTAAGCTCCGGAATAGGCCGCGCATTACCCGAATGAACCATGTCGCCGGAACTTAATGCTTTGTTCCATAAGGAGGTGTGATTCTCTTTGCTGCCGATGGTTAGTCGTAAATTTTTATAGGATACTCCGGCAAAGAATTCCTGGATCAGTATATTCCGGTAACGGGGTTCTACGGCGGCCAGACTGAGACCGGCCTGCCAGCTCCAATCTTTATTCAAACTTTGATGATGCGTGATACCTGTAAGTCCATAGCCGTTGCCTGCATCCAGCGGAACAAGTCCGTATCGGTTGCTGGCCAGCCAAAAAGGGGTGTTTGTTCCACTAGCTGCCGATGCAAAAACTTCGGCTTTCCATGAGGTTGTATTTTCCAGGGTTTCTTCCTGTGCAAAAACCGTCCAGGCAGGAAGGAGTACTGCTGCACAGAGAGCAAACAATTTATATGTTTTCATTGATCTTCATTATTAGTCTGAAGTACAAAGATACATTTTATAATGTAATTTAATAAACATCAAGCTTCAATTGCTGTTATATTTATAGATGAGAGGTTGTTATTCCTTACTGGGGGTGACCATCTTTTTAAGTGTCTTTTTTATTTCTCTATTTAGTATAATTTAAAAATCAGTGAATGCTATTATTCCTTTCATTACTTTTTATCTAAAGTAATAATCCCTTGATATTCTATTTTGTTGACGTTTTTTTTTGGTTGACTCGGGAAGAATAATAACGTTGTATTCTACACGCTGGAACTGTCTGTTCCGCCCTCAGCTCTAATCATTTTATTCAATTATTTCCATTTGAAGTGTTATACATGTATGTATTATCACCAGTGGGTTACCTGTGTTTAGTACCAACTTAAAATCAAGAAAGAACAAGTATGATTCGTGTAGGCATTACCGGACAGTCCGGATTTATAGGTACTCACCTATACAACACGTTGGGGCTTTATCCCGGCGAATTTGAACGTATTTTATTTCTCGACGACTTTTTCCACGACGATGCGGCTTTGAGAAAATTTGTCAGGCAATGTGATGTTATAATTCATTTATCCGCATTGAACCGTCATTCCTATCCCAAAGTTTTATACGATACGAACATGCGTTTGGTTACTCAGCTGATCGCTTGTATGGATGCCGAGAAAGTGACACCCTATGTATTGTTCGCTTCGTCCATTCAGGAAGAAAAGGATAATGCTTTCGGTAAATCAAAGCGGGACGGACGGCTGATGCTGGAAGAATGGGCTGTTAAACGAGGAGCTTCCTTTACCGGCCTGATAATCCCCAATGTGTTTGGTCCCTTTTCCAGACCATTCAATAATTCTTTTATAGCTACATTCTGTTATCAGCTTACACATGGTGAAACTCCCCAATTATTGCAAGATTCGGACGTTAAATTGGTGTATGTCGCTAATTTGTGTGAATTGATAATTCAGAAAATCAGAAAACAGGCTAAAAAGACAGTTCACTTAGTATCTTGCTATGAAGTCTCATGGGACTTTCAGCATAGAGTGTCTTCCATTCTTAATCTGCTCCAACAATATAGGGAGCTTTATCTGCATAGGGGGATTATTCCTGAGCTGAACGATCCGAACGACTTTAATATCTTCAATACTTTCTGCAGCTATATTGATTTTAAAAGCCACTATCCCGTTAGACTCGAACAGCATCCGGACATGTTGGGAATGCTGGTGGAGACTTCACATATGGGGGTGGGAGGGCAGCTGTCATTCTGTTCTACTTTGCCTGCTGCCACCCGGGGAAATCATTATCACATCAGAACGTTAAGCCGACTAACCGTCATTAAGGGGCAGGCTCTTGTGAAAATGCGTAAAATAGGAACGAAAGAGATCCTGGAGTTCAATTTGGATGGGAACACGCCTTCGTATATTGATATTCCTGTCTGGTATGTTCATAACATTACCAATATTGGTAGTGAACCTCTTTATATCCAGCTTTGGCAGAATAAAATCTACCTTGCAGAATTAGACGATACCTTTTATGAGCAGGTCTAGAATTTTATGTGTTACCGATAGTCTTCATTCGGGAAGCTCGCAAAGTCAGCTTGTCGAAATAGCCTTATATCTTTTCAACAGCGGACTCTGTCTGCCTTCCGGTCCCTCACTCACCGATAACGACATTGCCAGGGTAGCCCGCATCATCCGTCAGACCATTGCTAAGGCAAAAAGGAACAGATATACGATTAGAAATGCTCCGGTAATACCCTATAATCCTCATATGCCCCCTTTATATCACAGAAAACAGGGCCGTATTTAAACCATTCAAGTCTTTTATTTGCAAAACAAAGGCCGTTTTAACTATAATAGGGAAGGTATGTTAAAATCGTATTTGCAATACGGAAATACAAACCTCCGTGCCACAATCCTCTTTGCGGTTATCCACGGTAACAGTCAGCTTTTCCTTGTTCATTCCGTTCAGCACATCGGCTGTCTGGTATAACATCTTCAGGCCCGTACCTGTATTATATAAATTTTGTCCATGTGCCGGATAATATCCTAATCCATTGTCGCTCACGCATACCCTGATACCCCCGGTCTGTCTGCTCACGCAAATACGCAATCTTTTCTCCCCCTCTTTCAGCGAAAGACCGTGCTTGATGGCATTCTCCACCAGTATCTGTATAAACATAGCCGGCAACAATACCTTTTCGGGGTCAACCGACTCATCCAACATCCATTCAACTTCAAAATCGGGCCCCAGCCTTTTTCGTTCCACATCCAGGTAATAGCGTACAAAATCGAACTCTTCTTTCAGCGTAACCCCCAGTTTCTTTTGTTTTCAACGAATAAAGCTCGGCATCCGAAATTCCCAAAAAAGCAGCAAGCCTTTCTGCCGAAACACCCTCCAGTTGATTATAACCACTCTTTCCCTGATTTTTCATAGAATTGACATATTAAGGGCCTATTATCAGCTGAACTGTAAAAATAGTAATTCGAAAAGTAATAAACTATGTTATTTGGTGCGGAATATAGCCGGATAAACCTTCATTTTGCAAGATAGACCTGGTTTTAACAAAACTGAACAATCTGCATAGAATATTGTTCTTTATCAGATATAAATCCGACTGTATTTTTTAATGCAAAATCATGTTAAATCAAAAAAAATAGCTATATCTTTGCCTCACATATACTCATATAGAAACACAAACAAATATGAAAATCCTTAATTTATCACTTTTATCGGCCCTATGTATTTTACTCGCTTCCTGCGGGTCTACTAAGAATATACCCTATCTGGTGGATGCCGAACAACTTCCAGAAAAACAATTGAAAGAAACAGCTATGATCTACGAAGCCAAAATCATGCCCAAAGATATTCTTACGGTAACGGTAAATACCACCGTACCTGAAGCTGCCGTTCCTTTCAACCTGCCCCTGGCTCCGGCAAATACCGGATCCATCAATACCACCCAGCTCACTTACGGCGCAGGGTTGCAGAATTATATTGTCGACAATGCAGGGAACATCGAATTTCCGGTTTTGGGAACTCTTCATGTGGCTGGGCTGACTCGCGTACAGGTGCAAAATCTTATCAAAAGCAAGATATATCCGCAGTTTTTAAAGGAAGAGCCGGTTATCAACGTCCGCTTCCAGAACTATAAGATATCCGTTCTGGGTGAAGTGGCCCGTCCGGGTTCTTTCACAGCCACCAACGAGCAATGTACCCTTTTTGATGCTCTGGCTATGGCGGGCGACCTTACCATCTACGGTAAACGCGAAAACGTAATGCTTATCCGTGAGTATGCAGACGGAAGCAAAGCTGTATACCGTATAAACCTGCAAGACAAAGATCTGGTGCTTAATCCTCAGATTTATTACCTGCAGCAGAACGATGTGCTGATTATAGAACCCAACAAAACAAAAGCCCGGGCGGCAGGAATAGGTTCGTCCGAGACCTTCACCATATCAATAATATCAACCCTTATATCGGTGGCCACTCTTATTATCACAGCCACCCGTTAATTTATTATCAACCCAAAAGCAATTGGAATGCAACAAGATTTAAACAACGTCTCTGTAGTGCAGGATGAGGAACTGGACATCCGGAGTATCATATTTAAATATTTATCTTATTGGCGCTGGTTTATTGTCAGCATTGTATTTTTTACAATCGTAGGTTTTGTCTATCTTAAACGGCAGAATAATATCTACGAAAACAATGTAATCGTGCTTCTCAAAGACGAGAATACGGCTACCGAAGAGATGCTGCTCCTGCAGGATCTGGGCATGAGTGCCGGCAAGAACAATATCGAGAACGAAATCGCCCTCTTTAAATCGCCGGACCTTATCTCCAAAGCCGTAACCTCACTCGAACTGTACACCACCTACCGTAAGGTAACCCGCTGGAGTTTTAACGACAACGAACTGTACGGCAATGCCCCCCTTTACATCCGGTGGGAAGACATGGAACCTAAAAAGATTCCTGCACCGGTAACTTTTACCTTCACCCCTCAGGGCAAAGGTTTCGAGGTATCCGGTCAATACGAAGAAATACCTTTTCACGGACGAATCGACACCCTTCCGGTTTACCTCAAGCTTCCCATGGGGCGCTTCTATGTGAGCCGCAACAACGAGATTGATCCGGCTTATAAACAAGAACCCTATACCTTCGAGGCAACCATCTCTAATCCCTCTGTACAAGCCAGACGCTTGTCGGCCGAACTGAAGGTAACCCCGTCCGCCAAGCAATCGTCGGTTCTTACCCTCAGTATACAGAGTGAGATAAAGAAGAAGGGGCGCGACTTCCTGCAACAGTTGGTCAACTTCTATAACGAAGATGCCACCAACGATAAAAACATGGTAGCCCACAACACAGCCGTTTTCATTGAAGAGCGTATCAAGGAGATCTCTGTCGAGCTGGGAACCGTAGAAAAGCAGGTGGAAGATTTCCGTCAGCAGAAACAGATCACCGATATTCAGGCAGAGGCCCAGCTTTACCTGGGGCAGACCGGTCAGAACGAGCAGAAGCGCGTGGAGATAGAAACCCAGCTCAATCTTACCCGCTTTGTTGAAGACTTTATCGCCCGCCCGGCCAATGCCAACAAGCTTATCCCCAACCTGGGGGTGACCGATGCCGGACTGGTATCCGTAATCAACGAATACAACCAGCTGCTGCTAATGAAAGAGCGGCTCGAATCATCTTCGTCCGAAAGCAACCCTGCGTTGATCCAGATGAAGCAACAGGTGTCAGGCATGCGTCAGAGTATCCAGGCTTCACTGTCTAACGTGCGTCATGCTTCCGAAATAGCTCTGCGCGACCTCAACAGACAGAATACTGTAACCAATGCCCGTATCCAGGATATCCCAGCGGTGGAGCGCGAATATAAAGACATTTTGCGTCAGCAGGAGGTTAAGAACAACCTCTTTGTATTCCTGCTTCAAAAACGCGAAGAAACCGCCCTTACCCAGGCAGCTGTGGCACCCAAGGCCAAAATCGTGTCGGAACCCTATTCAAGCGATGTTCCTGTAGCCCCTAAGCGGGCTGTTATACTTCTGGCCTTCTTTTTGGTAGGCTGTGTCCTTCCGGTGGGAGCCATCTTCGTACGCGACCTCTTCCATACTTCCATCGAAAGCATGGACGACCTGGCACCGCTTAAAGATATTGATGTGATTGGCGATATTCAGGCAATCACCACCCCTATGGAAACTGCGCTGGTGGTACAGGCCAACGACGACAGTCCCGTTACCGAACTCTTCCGTACCCTGCGTAACAACCTGCTGTTTATGCTTAACGAGCCCAATAAGAAGGTGGTGATGGTCACCTCTACAGTTCCCGGCGAAGGAAAAACTTTTGTCAGTATCAATCTGGCACGTAGCCTCTCGTTGATGGATAAAAAGGTACTGCTTATCGGAGGCGATATCCGCAACCCTAAGCTATCTCACGATTTAGGTATCCCCAAGGTGAATATCGGATTCTCAACCTACCTGGCAGGTATGGCTCACGGTGTGGACCAAGTGACGGAGGTATTGTACCCCAACTTTCACATTATGCAGGCTGGTCCGGTACCCCCAAATCCCAATGAATTGCTATCCAAGCAAACATTGAACGACCTGTTTGACGGACTACGTGAAGAGTACGATTATATCATCATCGACTCGGCGCCGGTAGGTGTGGTGTCAGACTCCTTCATGCTCAACCGCGTGGCCGATGTAACCTTGTATGTAATGCGCGAACGTGTAACGCAGAAAGATGCCGTAAACTTTGTAAACAGCATCAAGCGCGACAACCGCCTTACCGGAGTCACTGTGGTGCTCAATGCCACCACCCCTCAGGGTAAATACGGCAGTTACAAATACGGCTACAAGTACTCGTACCGCTACGGTTACAGTCAGAAGTACGGTTACGGAAAATCCAAGAAAGCTTAAAAGCATATTTCATTCTATAAAGAAAAAGGCAGTTCAAACCGAACTGCCTTTTTCTTTATTAAATACTCTATAAATGCAAAGCATCCGATTCTCACGAACCGGATGCTCTTTATAACCAAAACCTTAACTATAAAAAATAACACTTATTGTGTTACTGTTTTTCTATGCCCCAAATGTATGAAACAATTTAATATTTTCAAACATTTTTTTTATGTTCTTCGACATGGAATAGATGCTTTTTAATAGGAAACAACCTTCTTGTATTCCGCTAAAGCCAGTTTATGTCCTAACCAAGCATTCACCACATTCGATTTGGCCTGCGTCCAGCTCAGCTGCGCAGACAGTACATCCACAATGCTGGCTTTCCCTTCATTATAGGTAAAGGTAACCAGATCCAGATTCTCCTCGGCAAGTCCGATATTCTCACGGGCTGTCCGCACCTGATTCATACTCTCCTGTATTTTAGCCCGAGCTCCGGCCAGCTCCTCCTTTATCTGATCTATAGCCAGACTCTCCTGCAGCTTTTGCGCCGTTACATACGCTTTATACTGTTTGTCGGTCTGCCGTCGTTCCCCCCAGTGAAATACCGGAAAACTCAGGTTCAGGCCGGTAATAGCAGCAAACGCGGGATCCAGTCCCAGGTTGGGCGAAGCAGAACCCCAGCCTCCGGTAACAAACATGGATAACTGAGGATTGAATTTACTAAGGACAGAGCTTCTTAGCGCCTCGCTTTTTCTAATATTAGCCTGTGCACTTTTAAATTCGGCCCTGCGCCCCAGTACCTCGTCCAATTCCAGAAATGCAGGTAAATCCATCTGTTCATCCATGCCTGCCAGTTCCTCCATCTTTTTTTCCGGATCTTCACCCATCAGGGTATGTAACCGGTACATAGATAACGTATGATTTTTCCGGGCTGTAATATACTGCAGTTCCGCCTCTTTTTGGCGCGTTGAGATCATCAGTAAATCCGTTTTGCTTATCAATCCGTCTTCAAACCGGTCCGATATCACCCGGTGCTGCTCCTCAACGATACGCCGGTATTCCTCTGCCGCATCCAGCAAAGCCTGCGTAGCCGCCGCCTGCCAGTAAACAGCTTCCGCCTGATATACAATCTGATCCATACTCAGCTCCTCGCTTAACTCAGCCAATAAAAGCTCTTCACTGGCCACCTTGTTCTGGGCTTTCACAGCTCCTCCCATATACAGCGGCTGACTCAATGTTAGCTGTCCGTAATAGGTATGGTTGTGGTATTCGCCAACGGCTCCGTCCCATTTGTCCAATTCTTTCAAATCAAGCGTACCTTGTGCACTGAAATCCAGTTTTGGGAGATACCCGGTACGGGCAATCCCTTTGGCAGCCGATGCTGCTATCTTGCTTTCGTGTGCCTGTTTAAGCACCTGGCTGTAGGCAAGCACCCGCTCCCGGTACATATCGGGAGTGAGTGAAACCTGCCCAATCAATACTTGGGTTAAACCCAATACCACACACACGATTATTAATTTCTTTTTCATATTCATTCTTTCGTGTTAGATTCATAAATGTGATGGATCGAGCAATACGCCACCGGAAGCACAAATAAAGTCAGCGCCGAAGCCACCAGCAATCCTCCCATGATGGTGGCTGCCATACCCCCGAACATGGCGTCGAACAGCAGAGGCAACATACCCAGAATGGTAGTCCCCGATGCCATGGCTACAGGCACAATACGGCTTGTGGTCGCAATGATCACCGCCTTGTATGGCTCAACCCCCTGTGCAACCTCCAGACCGATCTGGTCGATCAAAACAATTGAATTCTTGATATTCATCCCAATTAATCCGAGTACCCCCAGAATTGCAAAAAAGTCCAGCGTCTTCCCCATAACTACCAGTCCTAACACCACACCGATAAAGATGAGCGGTAGCATCAGTATAATCACTACCGGCTTCCGGTACGTTCTGAACAGCAGCAATAAGGTCACAAAAATCAGGAAGAAGGTAAGCGGCAGATTGGCTGCCAACGCTTTGTTACTGTCATCCTGACTCTCCTTCTCTCCAAAGTAGCGGATCGAATAACCTTCGGGCACTACAATATTCTTGTGAACCGCCTCCATCACCTCGTTAAAGGCCTCGGCCGAGTTCTTCCCCCGTACCGGATCGGCCTGTGCCATCATCAGTTTTTGCCGGTTGTACACCTTAACCACCGGAAATTCGAATAAAAGATCGAAGGCAGACACCACCTGCTCCAGACTTGTGGTCGTCTTCTGTGTCCCGAACACCGGCAACGTACGCATATTATTAATCTTAAACGAATCGATATTGCTTCCCTTAAGTAAAATAGGGATAGAGAGATCTCCCTCGCGGAATTCCCCCAACGGCATACCCGAAGTCCCTATCTGAATACTCTGCGCCATACTCTGCCTGCTCACCCCCAATGGGAGGGCCCGTGCCTGACTGAATTCCGGTTTCCACACCGGAACCTTGTTGCCCCACGAATTCCGGATATTCTTCAGGCCCGGATTCCGGTGCATCAGCTCCATGGTACGGTTGGTAAGCGCAACCAACGTATCGGTATTATTCCCTATAAATCCTATCTCGATGGTGGCATCCGTGGCGGGCGACAGCTTAAACAGCGTACTCCGTATAATTATATTGGGATAATTCTCCATCATGTACTTCTCGAAATTCGCCTCTGTTTTCTGTGTATCATCCGAATCGTGCAATTCAACCAGCACATTGGCAAAGTTCGGTTTAGGACCCACGCTAGTACTGGCCAGATAATAACGTAACGGCGAGCTACCCATGGTTACAGACACATGCTTCACTTTCGGGTTCTTCAACAGGTTGGCTTCAACCCGCTGCATATCACGCTCCACCTCCCTGATGCCGTATCCATCGGGGAAAAAGGCATCCGCCCTGAAGTAGGGCTTGTCCATCGTGGGGAAAAAATTCTGAGGCAGCAGCCCCATGGCGACCAGCGAAAGCACGAAGGCACCCACCACCACGCAAAGAGAAAGCACCCTTCGCCTGATCAGAAAAGCAAGTATTCTTTCAAATTTCTTATACAAAGGACGGTCGTAAGGATCCTTACCATCTTTGCTGGGCTGGTCCTTCAATATAAAATTGCCGAACGAGGTGGTCTGAGTAAGAGCAAGCAACCAACTTAATCCCAGCGAAATAGCCAGTACCACAAACAATGGTTTAACAATCTCGGCCACGGCAGCCGGAGCAAGGTACAACGGCAGGAAAGAACAAACCGCAATAAATGTAGCCCCCAGTAACCCCCAAACCGGTCCCATAGCACCGTCTATCAGCGCCTTGCGTCGTTCCACACCCCGGGCGATGGCAATCTGTGCATTATCAGTAACCACGATGGCATTGTCAACCAACATCCCCATGGCGATAATAAAACCGGCCAGCGACGTACGGTTTAGTCCCACTCCCAGCAGCGACATCACCAGCAAAGTGCCCCCGATAGAGAAAATCAGCGACGATCCTATCAGCATTCCCGCCCTGAACCCCATTACCAACATGATAATTACAATCACAATCAGCAGCGACTCAACCAGATTCAGGATAAACCCGTTGTTGGCCTCTTTGGCTATCACATTCTCAGGGTACAATGTAACCAGTTCGATGCCTGCAGGAATCAGCGACTCAATCTCGGCCAGTTTTGCCTCAACCAGATCGCCTGTTTTCACCACATCCTTCATCGGATCAGACGATATCCCTATCCCTATGGCCGGTTTACCGTCCACCCGCATCAAGGTTGAAGGCGGATTGAGGTATCCCTTTTCAATACGGGCAAAATCGCCCAACCGCACCGACTGCCCGTTGGCCGTAGGAATAAGCTGGTTGCTGATGTCGGCAATCGAGGTGTAAGTACCATCGGCAACCACCTTCAGCTGTTGCTGATCCGCCACAATTTCTCCTGCGTTTATAATCTGGTTCTGCGACTGCAGCAGCTGCCCCAGCATCTTCGGGTCCACCCCCATGGAAGCAAGTCTGTTTACCGATATAAACACATTCACCACCTCCGTCTGCACACCAAACAGACTTACCTTGGTAACTCCGTCTACTGTAACCACGTGTGTTTTAATCTCCTCCGCCCAATCACGCATCTCCTTGTAGGTAAATCCCTTATCGGCGGTAAGCGCATAGTAGATACCAAATACATCCCCAAAGTCGTCGTTTACAATAGGAACCGAAGCCCCAGAAGGTAACGAAGGCTGTATGTTAAGAACCTTACGTCTTAATTCATCCCATTTCTGCGGAATAGACGATGCCGGAAGCGAAGGCAGAAACTCCACATTCACCTTAGACATACCGTACATTGACTCCGACTTAATCTTATATACTCCACTCATACTCTGTACCTCGCGCGAGATAGGTTCGGTAACAAGCCGTTCCACCTCTTCCGGGGTAGCTCCCGCGAAGCGGGTCATAATCACTGCTGTCTTGATCACGAAAGGTGCATCCTCTTTTTTCCCCAGCCTGCCAAACGAAAAAATACCGCCAATAAGCAGAACAGCCAGGAAGAAATAGACCACCTTGGTATTATCCAACGAATATTTTGCCAGATTCATGCTCTATCCTCCCTAATTAACAGGTTTAACCAAACTTCCGTCTACCAGCTGATATACCCCGGCCGATACAATAACCTCTCCGGGAGTCAACCCTTCTGATACCAGAAACATGGCATCCCCGGTAGGAGATAGCACCTGCACCTGCCTGCGTTCCACCTTATTATCTTTCACCATCCACACATATCTGTTCTTAGTGGTGGGATCTTCGAATACAGCCGATAGGGGAATCGCTATACTTCCGCCCGGTATGAATGTCTCTACATTTGCGCTGAACTGAATATTACAGGTAAATCCCGGTTTAACATCATACACCTTACGGTCGAATGCCGGATCGTCAATCAGTACCGATACCGGAATCCCGGTACCATAGGTAGAGATATCCACAAACTCCTCCAGCGAAGCATTAAAGACATGCCCCTGAAACGCATCGAACTCCACTTTGAACGACTGCTTGTCGGACTTCAGCAGACTTACATATACGTCCGGCATGGTGAATTTGATACGCAATTTGTCAGTATTCACCAACGTTACTACAGAAGCACCCGAAGTAACCCGCTGGTAATTCTCAACCAGCCGCTTCTCGATGGATCCGGCAAACGGAGCATACAGCTTCGTATCCCGCATGTTGTTAGAAGATAATTCGTAGGCCGACTTACTCCGTTGGTAATTCGCCTCGCTAATCTCATATTCCTGTTTGGAAATGGCCTGCTTGGCTAAAAGGCGTTTATTCCGTTCCAGCTGCGCACCGGCCGTTTCGAATGTGGCTTTATCAGCTGCATACTGCAAAGCCAGGTCGCGGGGATCAATCTCGGCAATAAGCTGTCCTTTCTTTACCCGCTCCCCTTCAATTACAGGTAGGTTTATAATCTGCCCGTTTACCCTGAAGGCCAGATTTACAAAATCCACAGGCTCCACAATCCCCGAAAACTCTTTCCGGATATCGGAATAGGCTTCAACTGTGGCAATTTTAACAGGAATAATACGATCACCGTCTTTTGTTTTTGTTTGCGAACAAGCCATCAAGGCTGCGACGGATAGGATAGTAAATAAATGTTTTTTGTTCATAGATAAACAATCTTATATGGAAATTAGAAATATTAGAATGTATACTTAATATAACATTCCCATTATAATAATTGTTTGTAGAAAAGCTTATATCAAAAAACAAAAATACCCGGTTCTTTAGAGCCGGGTACCAGTATTAAGAAGGATTTCTTCTTCTAGCTTATCTGAAAACCTGACTCATAGGTCTTCCTATCCAGACCTGAGGTTGTTGTAACCCAAACAACGCAGCAATGGTCGAAGCACAGTCAAATTGCATCATACTTTCTTCAAACAAACCGCTTTTACGGATATTCTTGCCAGCAATAATAAAAGGTGTCTCCATCTCCATCATCGATTTTCCTCCGTGCCCTTTATCGATGCCACCGTGATCGGAAGTTACTATTATAACCGAATCATCGTAAATGCCCGCATCCTTCATGGCTGCAATGATTTTACCGATGTATGCGTCCAGTTCATTTAATTTTGCATAGTAAGCCTCCGTGTTGTGTCCGTCCTGATGTCCAACATGGTCCGGATTGTCAAAGCAAACGGCAGCCAATACAGGCTTCTTGTCCTTTATATATCTGCAGGCCATGTCACACAGAGCAGTAGGGTTTTTTGTATAATCGGGCGACTGCTCGTAATAATTAAGAGACAATGTGTCTACCAGATATTTGATGCCGTCCCATTCATACAGACAGCCTATTTCTGCTTTGGGATCGGCCTTTCTCAGTAACCCGAAAATAGTGGGAAAGATATTATTTTCGGTAACAACCCTCGACGGAAGTTCCGGAGTTTTCGACCCCCAATCCGTATACCCGTGCAATTCCGGACCGGCACCCATAAACATGGAAGCCCAATTCACCGCACTCGACGATGGAAGAACACTCCGCTTCTTCAAGGTATAAGCACCCTCCTGCATCAGCTTCTTAACATGAGGCATATCAGCTTTCTCCACACTGTAAGAACCCCATCCGTCCAAACCAATCAGAATTACATGGCCTGCTTTCCTGTTGGAAGCAAACACCGCCGATGAGAGCGTAAACAAGGCAATCACCATTGCCAGAACAAAACGTTTATTCATTTTTCTGTTATTTAGATTTATCTGTCAAATGTAATAATAAATGCGTTATAAGTTGGGAGGGTGTTAATATAGTTCAGGTTCTTTTTTTTATCATGACTTGATCTACTATAATATTTTGTTTGCTATTGTTTATTAAGATTACTTTAACGGTAGTTTTGTGGCCTTTATAATCATTCTCTGTTTTAAATGGTAATGTAAACGACTCAAAAAATGGTTTTATATTATATATAGCATCAAAATAGCCAACAACCTTGCTACTAACAGGTTTTAAATTTTCTACTCGAATCTTAAGATTGCCGGTATTACATGCCTGAAAATGTACATTGTAATTTTGAGTATGATCTAAATAAACCAATTGATATATGGAGTCTCCAGGAGCAATGCTTACTCCTTGCTTTCCGGAAATAACCTTTTCTTTTTCAATACCAGCTGAGCCTTCCCAGGGGAACAGTGAGTTACCGTACTCAAAATCACCATTTGGTAATTCGTTATTCTTTTCAAGATCCCATTGATAAAAACGGATATAATCTACCTCCATACTTGCCTTGCCTCCTTTTGCATAAATCCCCAGGTAAAGATTCATCATATGATTAGGCGATTTAATGTCAGAGGGATCCCACCATTCTTTAACCAACTTTCCATCAATATAAAATTTGAGCCCTGCAGGCGTCCATAACATACCATGGGTGATCCACTTATTTTGAAAATCTCCCGGCACAATATGATGTCCTATATTTTTTTTAAAAGTACCATCGGCAGCTACGTTTCCGTGTAAAACTATTTCTGTATTCAGGTATTCACAAAGATCAATTTCAAATACTTGCCCTGAAGGACGTATTCCTTCTACATCAATAGCATGATTCCCTTTCTCTATGAAGTACTTAAGATCTGGTCCCGGAGAGTCAAGCCAAAAAGCACCATTAACCATTTTTGCATCTTTTGATGCGTTTCTACGGATACGAGCCTCAATGTAACCACCAACAAAGTTGGCAGATAAACAGGTATCTCTATTCCAATCGTATGTTTGTATAGAAGATATTTTTCGTCCGGAAGGCCAATAAGCTTTTTCGGGGAACAGTTCATTCGTATATAAAACAAGAGTAGAGTCCGTAAAAAACATTGCAGGCATAGGCAGATTATTCTCTTTAAATGCCTCATAATTTGTTTTATCAATAAAATCCCATGTCGAATAATATTGAGTACTCCACTGGTTTGTATCTAACCTGCCCTCATTAAATTCGTCGTGCCAAACTAATTTCAATCCATCTGGCACATCTTTTTCAAGCTTTAGGCCGCAGTTGGAAATCGATGCAGGCTGACTTATACATTCAATAAATTTTCCGAATATTAAAAGGAATATAAAAAGTAGTCTGTGCATTATTTAAAGTTTATAAACAGGTCCCGCATATAAAAAACCAGCATATATGCCAGCAGAAGTGCGAGACCTGTTAGCTGTTATTATTAGTAGCCTGTATTCTGTATGATAATTCCCTTTCCTTCGTTAATTACACTTTGAGGTATAGGAAATAAAACATATTCGGGTTTGGTGGTTAATGATCCCCTATCCTTAGCGTATTGAATATACTTGCCATGACGAATCAAGTCGGACCGTCTAACCCCTTCAAACCAGAACTCGTGACCTCTTTCAAGCAATAATTTGTCCAAAAAATCATCAACAGATACAAACTGACTAGATGAATAAGCCTGCAAACCTGCACGAATACGAACACGATTGAGTAAACTAACAGCTTCTTGTGTAACAGCATTTCCATTACGCACAATAGCTTCGGAAAGTAATGTAATTACATCTGCGTATCGGTAGATTACCCAGTCAACCTGGCTTTCTTCTCCGGTTGCAATAGGATCTTCGCCGTACTTTACAGGAATAGCTCCTAGAAAAAGAACATTGTATTTATCCTTGTTAGCCTGATTATACCGGATTCCATCCGATCCTGTAAAATCGCCAACCAACACATCGAAACGGTTATCTTCTTTTTCAAAAGTGTTGTAAAACTCCCAAGGAACACGATAGCCATTCCATTTTTGAATACTCAGATTTTTAGTAGGGTATTGACTAGGTAGAGCATGTGCCAGCCAAAGTTGCTGATTTACACTCCTATCGGATTGGCATGCCCAAATAATCTCTGCATTTTTCTCATTTTCTAACGTAAAGATATCCTTATAACTGCTTTGTACCAAATCATATCCATATTCACTTTTGGTAAGCTCTCGCCCTATCTTTTCCGCTTTGTCCCATTGCTTCTCATGCATATAGAGTTTCATCAACACTGTATAGGCTAGTCCTTTTGTGAAACGACCATAATTTTGAGAATTTCTATCATAATTTGCAGGTAATACTTTAGCCGCTTCAAGTAATTCCATTTCAATAAATTTGACCATCTCTTCTTTTGTTGGTCGTGGAATTATTTTATCCTCCAGAGGATTTTTCAATTCATCAAGGGTGGCTACAGGAATCGGACCATACCAATCATATAGTAAATATGCAAGCCATCCTCTTCCACAATGTAGTTCCGCAAGGAAAATATTTTTCTTGTCCTCAGCCATTTCTATTTGCGAAACTCTTTCCATCGTGAGTGTCATTTTGCTGATGTCGCGAACATGATTGATATAAAATCTCCCTACGTAAGAATGATCAGGTGTCCATGCATGATCTGTAAGAGGTTCCCAAACAGTTCCACCCCATTGACAATCAGCTAAATCAGTCGTCATATCACCGATGATCTGAACTCCGGATGCAGTACTAAAAATACCACTATACCAATTAGATCTGAAGGGGGAATAGGCAGCAGATGTAACCAATGCATCAGCATCAACATCATTTACAGGAAATATTCCCGGATTAATTACATCATACATTTCCGATTCAAGATTCATACAAGAACTCATTGAACAGACTAATAAGAGAGAATATAATAACTTTTTCATAAAAAATCAATTAATAAGTTTTTGTCAGAAAGTAATATCAATTCCCAAACTGTAACTTCTTACATTTGGATATGCGTATGAATTTGTATCTGTTTCAGGATCCAACCCTTTATATGGTGTAATTGTGAATGGATTGTAAACATCTGCAAATACTCGTAAATTGGACAATATTCCGTTGCGTTTTAGTGGAATGTTATATCCAAGTGTAATGTTCCTCATTCGTAAGAACCATATCTTTTTGAAGTAATAATCACCTGTTCCATAAGAACTTTTATTCTGGAAGTACCCTGGAAGGTTACCGTTTGTGTTTTCGGAACTCCATACATCGTGTATTGCGGTTGTTTGGTTGTAACCTCTTCGTAGATCAGGAACCAGACCAATCCAGTTTGTTTGATAGCTACCTGATGATAATTTATCAAATTGACCGTATACATACAGGTTCAGATCAAAATTCTTGTATGTGAAAGTATTATTGAACCCAAATAAGTACCCAGGATCAGAAGATCCATAAAACACTTTGTCTGCATCATCTAATTTACCATCAGGGACACCGGATTTCATTGGTTTACCCGAATTATCAACCATAATTTTTCCATTGTTGTCCAACTTGAATCCATCAATATCCTTAATTTTTACCTGACCGGGAAGTGCACCAGGCATATGTTTAATTTGCTCATTTATTTGAACTAGTCCGTCAGACAAATATCCATACCAACCACGCATTGGGGCATTGTATATTGAATAGGCTGAGGGTTTCCAGCTAGGGTCACGTTCTTTCCATTTGTCTCTGTATAAAGAGAAGGTAAGATCGGATGACCAACTAAAATCTTTTGTTTCAACATTTCGAGTGTTTATTGTAAGTTCGAAACCCTGACTTTGGGTTTTCCCTACATTAGCTGCTATACGGTCAATTTCATGATAGGATAATAGCGGTCTTTCATTTAGTAAATCGGAAACTACTTTGTTGAAATATTCGGCAGTCAGATTTATACGATTATTTATAAAACCCAGATCTACTCCAATATTCCATTCTCTGGTTGTCTCCCATTTGAGGTTTGGATTTCCCATTTGCGATAAGTATACACCCTTATGTTCAGTGTCGCCAAAAGCATTGTTATTACCAACGCCGTAATAGCTGATTGCCCGGTTTCCAATATTCGAGTTACCGGTTTCTCCATAACTTATTCTAAGTTTACCATTGGATAATACATTTTTTGCCTTTTCCATAAATCCTTCTTCAAGGAAACGCCAACCTAAAGCAACAGAAGGAAAGTATCCCCACCGGTTGTTTTCCGATAAATTAGATGCTCCATCAGCTCGGAATGTAGCTGTAACAAGGTATTTACTCTGAAAAGAATAATTTAAGCGACTAAAGAACGAAGCCATCCTGTTTCGGGTAGCCCATGAGCCAACATTTGGTTTTGGAGCAGCCCCAGCTCCCAAATTATTAAAGAGGAACCCATCAATAAGAAAATTGTTGTTTCCGGCACTTAAACCTTCATTGTCGAAAATCTGATATGAATAACCTCCCAGTGCACTAAACGAATGTCCATTTGATTCAAATAGATAATTGGCTGTTAATTCAGTAAGATAATCGGATTTGTCTCCCTGCGAAACAGAGGCCTTTCCTCCCTCTTTAAATCCATATAATGTCGTTTTTGGCAAATAAGTCTTTCTTTTTTGATAATTACGGTCCAGTCCGAAATTAGCTTTGATTTTTAGATTTTTAATTGGTTCCGCTTCGATAAATACTGTGGCTAAAACCCTTTCCTTAATTGTTTTGTCGGTAATTTCTAAAAGTGAGACTGGGTTTGGCAAAAATGCTGCGGCATCATTGAGAACATAATTTCCATTTTCATCTTTGATCGGAATTAACGGATTAAACTGAGCAGCAGACACCATGATTCCGGCATATTCATTGCCCCCATCTCCTAATGACACATTATCATAGTTATTTCTCGACAGCGTAAGATTAATACCCGATTTGATATACTTACTTAATTTCTGATCCAAATTGATTCGGCCTGAAAATCTCTCCATCCCATTGTTTTTTACAATACCCTCTTGTTTGAAATAATTACCAGAAACAAGATATTGTGTATACTCATTTCCTCCATTCATCGAAATATTATGCTGGGTCTGATATCCCATCCGGGTAATCTCATCAAACCATTTTGTATTGTGGACAGGATTATTGATTTCATCATTCGAATACCTGGGTGAAAAAGGGGTAGATATTTCCGCTTCTGTTTTGCTGCCATATGGATATACTTTGTTATTGAGCTTCCAATCTTCTTTCAGATAAGTATTCGTATACTGCATAAACTCTTTGGCATCAAGTAAGTCATACGATTTCGCAATTTCCTGGACAGATGCACTACCAGAATATTTCACTTTGGGAGCTCCGCTTTTACCTCTTTTGGTCGTAACAATAATTACACCATTGCCGGCTCTTGCACCATAGATTGCTGTAGAGCTGGCATCTTTCAAAACTTCAATAGATTCTATATCATTAGGATTTATGGATGCAAGGATGTTGTCCTTTTTCCCATCACTGTAGCGATTTCCACTGTCCAGATTTCCCGGATCTGAGACAGGAAATCCATCGATGATAATTAATGGATCGTTACCTGCTTTATCGGATGAAGCTGCCCCACGGATTCGAAATTCAGTTCCCCCTCCTGGTTGAGCACTAACCGTGTTAACTTGTAAACCGGCTGCTTTTCCAGCCATTGCCTGACCGATTGAAGAGATTGTAGTAATTCGGGTATCATCCATTTTAACAGAAGAAATTGCTCCGGTTAAATCACTTTTCTTTTGTACGCCATAACCAATCACTACTACTTCATCCAGCGTTTTGGTATCCTCCTGCAATTTTATTGTAATTGAATTACGCCCGGACACGCTAACCTCCTGCGAATTAAAGCCGATATAGGAGATCAGCAATGTAGAGTTTTCGGCCACTTCCAGTTTGAAATTACCGTCTATATCGGTAATCGTACCGTTGGCAGCCATTCCTTTTTCGATTACATTGGCTCCAATCACAGGTACTCCGCCGGCATCCGTAACAACACCTGATATTTTTTTCTGTTTTTGCGGCACATTGTTTACGTTACTAGCTTTCTTTACAACGATGTTCTTTCCCTTTATCTCGTAACTTACATCCTGGCCGGATAGAATTTGTTTAACTACGGCATCCACTGGCTGGTCGGATGCTTCAATACTTATCTTTTTGCTGGTGTTCACATCACCCGATGAAAAAACAAACGAGTAACCGTTTTTTTCTTTCAGGGTTTCCATGGCCTGCTTAACTGTTGTGCTTTTTATATGCAGACTTACGTTTTGTGAAAAAATCAATGAGTTCAGGCAAAACAAAGCCAGGGTCACACAGATGACCTTTTTCTTTATTTTCATAAATTAATGAAATTTAGTTGAATAAAATCTTTAATAAATTCATTCCTGAAAGTTGAATCTTTATCTTTGTGGTTCCTTCAGGATTTGTGTAGCGCATGTCCGGAGAATTTGTAACCGGGAGATGAGTCAGATCTCCCGGTTCTTTTTTAGGGACACGAAGCAGTTTTTTTTAGGTTAACCAGTCTCTTTTTCTTCCATGTCCTCTCTACTTTAAAGTTATTACTATGTTGCGTTCACGTTTGCTATATGCAATTTTATCTGTCGAAGCCAGAATATTCAATATTTCGTCAATTGTTTGTTCTTTACGTACAAAGTTTCCGTAAAAACGATAATTGTTCAGCGTATCGTCGGCTATTTGTATATTTACATTGTAAGCACGTTCAAGCTCTTTGGCAATGTCGGGTAATAATTTCTCATCAAAAAAGAGATACCCTTTAGTCCATTCAGTAGCATACCCCGTTTTACCGCGAACCAACTGAGTTTTACCATTTCTCTTGTTCAGTACAATCTTCTCATCGGGTAGGAGAGGAAGCGTCTCTTCTCTATTTAAATGATTGATCATACTAACTTTCCCTTCCAGAAGACTAACCACGGCCTCGGCATCATCATCGTAGTTACGGAGGTTAAATGTCGTTCCCAATACCTCAACCGACAGTTCGCGGGCCTGAATCCTGAAAGGAAGATCTTTATTTTTAGTCACCTCAAAGTAACCCTCACCCGAAAGTTGTAAATTACGGTTATCCACACCGAATCCCTGCGAATAGATAATCTTTGATCCTGCATTCAGATGTACGCGCGTTCCGTCTGGCAGTCTAAGGATGCTGTTCGAACCCATCGGAACCTCCACCACCATATCCTGAAAACGGTTTCGCATTACGTTTCCCCCCTGCCAATAAGCAGAATATGTAACAAGCAGCAATAAAGCCACCACAGCTGCAGTATAGGCATATTTTTTCAAGATAAGCTTTCGCTCTTTCGATTGTTTTTGCTCCCTCACGCGGTTTAGAAATTTCTGAAAACCTTTATCGCTGTCAAAGGATGATGTATCTTTTGCACTTATAGAGGCAAGCCATATTTCTCTCCTTGTGTGAAAATAACGTTCGTTTTCGGCAGACGCATCAATCCACCTTTCCAGTTCCCGTTGCTCCTCTTCGTTTAGTCTGTGAGACAGGTATTCGGAAATAAGGTCATCCATACGTGTATTTTCTTCAGTTTGCTTCATAATTTTTGCCGCTTATTAATATAGACAGTTTAATAAAAGGGAGAGGGTAGTGGACCTCTGCTTTTTTTTAATTTATTTGCCGGAATGCAATAAGAAGGAGTAAAAGATACTTTGAAAGATCTGCGTTAAGACGAGACAGTGCCATTTTCATGTGATACTTTACCGTATTGACCGATATACCCAGTTCACGGGCAATGCATTCATAGGTCTTTTCCTCGAATCGACTTTTGATAAATACGGCGCGGCATTCATCGGGCAACCGGTTAATCGCCTGCCGGATCTCCTCTTCCAGCTCTTTCTCCAACAAAGATGCCAGTGGATAAGCATCGCTAAACAAGTTGGGATGCATTATGGAATCACCGTTCTCCTCTATAGTAGTGAAGCCCTCTTCCCATTGTTCCCGCTTAATATTGAGGTAATTGATACAACGGTTTCTTACTGCTCTTACCAGATAGCTTCGGATGGATATATTGATTTCCAGCGTTTCCCTTATTTCCCACACATGAAATAAGGTATCACCAACAATATTTTCGGCCATAAAAACATCACGAACAAACTCATTTGCCATTTTACAGAGCAATACATAGTGTTCGTCATACAAATATTTGTATGCTTTCTCATCACCCTGCTTTAGTAGGTCAACAATTATTTGTTCTTGTTTTTTCATCGCGCAAATATAGATTTATTTACAAATATATCCTTCACATCCTTCACTTATTTATGTAATGCGTTGTTTATGAGAAGGATATCTCCTTTGTTGCCGGAAATATCCTTCACTTTTTGGGGAATATCCTTCACTTTTGAAACGATATCCTTCACTTTGGACGAAATATCCTTCACTTTTCCTTCACAAGGTATACATTGCCGCTGTTGGTGTGTTTGCGGGCTATCTGGTTTCGGAGCAGCAACCGGCCGAATAATCCGGCGGAGGTGTTGCTGAAGGTTGCCCCGCTCAGCTCGCTTACCCGTTCCAGAATTTCGGTGGCCGACAACCACTTGCCGCCTTCCGTTTCGTTACCGGCTTCGTAAAAACGAAGGAAATATTGCTCCTCCAGCGGCACGCGCTGAAACTCACGGTTGCTCTCCATGGTGGCCCGTTCCTCTTCCGCCGTAAACCAGAATCGCTCCCCTTTACGCACCGCTTCCATGGCCTGAGCATATAGCTGGTCGTAATCCACATCCTGCACCGGCTTCACATAGCCCGTCACCTCAACCCCGATAAACCGGCGGCTGCCCGACGGATCGGTCAGCGTATCCATCGTGTTACACGTGGCGATAAAGGAAGCAACCCTGTTCAGTCTTCGTACCCCCTTTTCGTGGGGCATACGCACCTTCACCTCGGGCAGCTGGATAATGCTTTTCAAGTAACTCTGCTGCGAGGCACGCAAGGAATCAAACTCATCCAGATTGATCAGGATATACCGGCTCAGGTTCAGCGTAGCCTCCTTCCGATTGCTTAGGTCGGTCGTCTCGATGTAGAAATCCTGCAATACAGGCGGCAAAAGCTTCCGGCACCACGACGACTTACCAGCACCCTGGAAACCTACAAGTAAAGGCAATGTACTGTTGGCATGTAATTTATCCAACTGCTTCCAGTGCGCCACCATACTCAGGAACCAGGTATAAAACAGATCCGGCCAGGCCCCGTTATCCGTTGGCACACACCGAGCCAGCGGTCTGATCCGGTCCACGCCATCCCAGGCAGGCAACCGGTCCAGGTATTCATCCACCGGATTATACTCCGGAATCCGGTCCGACTGCACAAACCGTTTAACATCCCGGTCCCATACCTTCAGTCCCTCCAGTAAAGCCTTTTGCGTAATGGAATTCATCACCTCCGGCGTAACCGGACGGAAATCAAAATAGTAACTCCTGCGCTCCCGGAACTCCACCGCTTCGGTCAGCATATTTCGCCGGAACATAAACCGCCGGGCCAGAAACTCCTCCAGCCAGATCACATTCTTCTGCTCCTGCGGCATGGCAGGCTTCACCCCGAAACCCTCCTTGCGCGATAACTTATACACATTGCCCACCACTGTACGCAATTCCATCTCAGCTTCCGAAAGCCAGGGGTAGAGTAATGCCCACCGAATCACATCCTCCTCCGGAATGCCGGCACCCCAGCAGAAACGTGCCAGCCTCGTAAAGAAAAGAGAGGCATCCGCACCATCATCCGCCGGCGAACCACAAAACAGAATGGTCTGCTGCAAAGCCGAATCAAACAAACCCGAAACCAAGCGGCTTCGTTCTTGTCCCGGTTTCATCCGCAGCAACGCATTCATATTGATGACCGGATTATCTGCAACATTCACCTCCCCTTTAGGCATACCCAATGGCTGTTCCAGAACTAAAGGAACCGCCTGCGGATTGTAATATAAATCCGGATCCCACGACATGCGGCAGCCCCTGGCCGGATCGGGTTTCTTCAAGGAAACTTCACACCGAAGCTGTGCTTCGTAGTGCGAAGCCGCCAACTTATAGGCATGGGCATGAAATAAATTCACCTGCAGCGGATCGGAGGGCAACGAACCATCGGGTAGGGTGAACGACACCAGCACTTTAACGCTTCGTCCGCTTACACCCACAAAAGCCGCCAGCGTAGCCAGCGAATCCGCGGCAGCAGACCGGATCTCCTGTGCCTCCTTCAACCCCGACAAGGAATTGAACTCCAGCAATACCACACCATTGTATTGTTTTATTTCGGGTGAACCCCCTTTTTCGTCCAGCAAGGCGCCAAACACCGCCACTGGAATTTTATCCATACCTACTACATCGCCAACCAGGAGGCGACTTCCCATATTCTCTCTCACAAAGGCGACCGGAAGTCCGGCCGTTCTCGTTTTCATTGACTCAAGCAGTGTACACAGCTCCATCACTTTCCGTGATCTGCCGTCGCCACTGATGCGGGTTACTTTCATTCAGTTTCGATTTAATTAAAGATATAAAGATAACTTATAGATTTCATTCCTGCAAATAAAACACCCCTAAAGTGAAGGATAATCGGCCCAATGAACCCCAAAGTGAAGGATATTTCTCTGAAAGTGAAGGATAATCGATGAAAAGTGAAGGATATTTGATTTGCGGATTCCGATAACAATCTGACTAATAGAGCGCTGCATTAAAAAGTGAAGGAAGTGAAGGATATTTTCGCGAAATAAGATTTAGAAACAGACATCGAATATCTTTACGAGTAATAATATTCCGAAATATAGAAAATAATTTTGTAATTTGGGATTTACGTGCTACATTTGCATAAAACAATCTAATCTATGATATGAGAATCGTCTCCCGAAGTACATTAGTTCTTTTTTATAAAAAGCATGCAGATGCAGAAACTGCTATTGAAGAATGGATAAAAAAGACAGAGAAGGCAGATTGGTCATGTGCTGCAGACGTTAAACGGACATTTAACTCGGTTGATAGTGTAGGCAATCAGCATTACGTTTTTAATATAAAAGGGAACGATTACAGGCTTGTTGCGGTTATTAAATTTCAGATTAAAATGGTGTATATCCGTTTTATAGGCAAACATAAAGAATACGATCAAATAGACAGCACCAATATATAATACAATGGCAAAGATAACTTCTGAAATAGCTTACAAAGCGACAATGGAAAGAATAGAAGAACTTCTTCCCCTTGTAGATGATTCTACTCCGATGGATGATAGAAATCTTATTGAACTTGAGCTGCTTTCTAATCTTGTGGCTGATTATGAGGAAGAACATTATCCTGTTAAAACTCCCACTTTATTGGAGGTAATTAAACTTCGTATGTATGAAATGAATCTCACTCAGAATAAACTTTCCCAATTATTAAATGTATCACCCTCCCGTATAAGTGAATATCTTTCCGGAAAGAGTGAACCCACTTTAAAGATTGCCCGCGAGATTAGTAAAAAGTTAAATATAGATCCGGATATTGTATTAGGGGTTTAAATTATATTTCAACAAGCAATACTTGCTGTTCCGGAACTCAGTACATTTTGCTTCAAAGGCAGGTACATTTTACACAAAAAGTATATACTTTTTATCACCAAAGATATATCTTTCAATCACCAAAGATATATCTTTGAGAAACCATTCCTATATCTTTGAACTTTCAAACATATAGGAATGAAAACCGGCCCGGTAACTTTCGATTCAGAAAGCTACCGGGCCGGTTTATATATAGCTAATCAGTTTATCAGAAGATTAAGACCTTTTGAATTGTTTTACCAGGTCTTTTATAAATAAGATCCACCCCACACTTCCCACAAAGGCCAGGAAAACAAAACCAATTAAGATTATCGGCTTCTGGGGTGAGGTAGGGCGTAAGGGGACCGATGCCGGCTGTACAACGGTATAAACCGGTGTTACCTCCTGCACCTTGGCTTTGGCAAGTTGCAGCTGTTGTGAAATCTGGTTGTACAAACCATAAGCCAACGTAGCCTCGTTTTGCAAACGTTCCAACCGGGTCTGGTAACCTGTCATCACAATATCCAAATTTGAATCGGCAAAGTTGGCATACTTTTGCTGTGCCTCATAATAATTCTGTTGTGCCTCCTTGTACAATTTCTCTGTATATTCCAGATCCTGTTTAGCCTTATTGGTCCGGTATCGGGTAATGTAATCCTGCAGATTCTGCATTACCGTATCCGTAAGAGTGGCCGAAACCAAGGGATCCTGCATGGTTACGCTGATTGATATCATCCCGTTTTTCTTATCTACACTCGTCACGATACGATCGCTTATTCCTTTTGCTATCTCAGCCTGTTCTTGTGTAAGCCGGAAAACATCAGGCTTGTCTGCAGTTGCGCCCTGGGGTTTATCCTTAAATAAGGATACTGCCCAACCTACAGCCTTAAACGGAGCCGATGTGATAATTCCCCACCAGGGAGTCCGTTGGTGCTTGTCCATGTATTCAAATAATCCCATAGCTTTTTCATCTGAAATGGGCTTTATTTTTACCGGAAACAGATCCACCAGAAAAGGAGTAGACTTCACAATATCGGGATAAATTTCGGGAGATAGAGCTTCATCCCCGGATACAGCACCTATATTTATCCCAGCCATACTAGCCAATGCACCTAAATTTCCGGCACCCCCTTTTGCCTTCGCTTCAGGAGCCAGAACAACAGTCGTTGTATATTCTTTAGGAATACTAAAGGCAACAATCAGACCCAATACAACGGCCACACCACAAGCTTTGAAAATCAGTTTTTTTCCGTTCCAAACCTTATGAGCCAATTCTAACAGATCAATTTCCTGTTCCTCAATTTTCTTAAGTTTTGTTTGCTGTTTGTCTATTTCGTTCATACAGATTCTTTTTTTTTATTTGGTAAGAGTCAACAAGGTAGCAACAATAGCACCCAAAGAAGCAATAGAAGAGCTCAGACCGATAATTTCACCCAACGACATACCTTTCTTGTCGGGTTTGGTCGGCACCACAATCTCACAGCCCGGCTGGATGTATTTGGAAGAACCGCCCTTTAACTGAGCCACGGTTCCATTCATATAAACCACATAAGCTTTTCTCTTATTGGCACGTTGACCGTAGCCTCCCGCCTGGTCGATGTAATAACTCAAACGTTTTCCTTTCACATAAGGAACCGTATTGGGAAACATTACCGTTCCATTTATTTTCACCGTATTCACGTATTGTGGAATAATCAGCTCATCGCCCTCGCGTACCACCAGGTCGTAATCCGATCCCGGTGCAGCCAATGCTTTTTCCAATTGAATCCCCACCTGATATACACTGTCCACTTCCAGCTTATTTATATCGATGGAATCTTTTTCAGAACCATTCTTTGCAATCTGCAACGTCTTCTGCTGTCTTGCTATCTCTTCGTCACTCATCCGGCGGAGCAGACGGGCCCCCAACGGATAGGCTTCCGGAGTTAAACCACCCGCCTTGCGAACCAGGTCGCTCAATCGCTCATTCTTTTGTGTTACGGCATGGCGTCCACCAAAAACAACCTCTCCTGTTACCTTAACGTTTTGTTGAACCTGGTAACCCGGACTCCTGCGTACATAAACTTCATCAAAGGGTTCCAGTACAAAGCCGGGAGTACCGTCCACCACCAATCCGTCCTTTAGTGAAAAAGAAAAGGACTGACCTATATCCCTGCTCACCTTCATACTTTTAGGATCCTTAATGCGTCGGGCAATGTCTACCCTAACTGTTGAGGCCGACTCCATCAATCCACCAGCCTGAATCACAAGGTCTTCCAGTTTGGTGTTTTTTGCATATGGATAGATACCCGGACGGGCAATCTCTCCGTGAATGATAAACACTCCGGCCTCCTGTAGATCATGAATACTCGGAATATATAGCATATCGTTTTTTTGTAGGGGAATATCAGCTGTTTCACCCTTCAATAACCCTTTCAAATCAATCGGAATAATCTCAAACGTAAGGTCTTCGTGTTGTCTGCGCAGTTCGGCACGGTTCAGAAAGGCATCTCCCGTAATCCCCTCAGCCTTCTCAATCAATGTCTTAACACTGTGAACCGCATCGCTCAATTCATACAATCCTTCACGATACACGGCCCCTTTAATCTCCAGCTTGTTTTCGAAGCGATCCAATACAGCACCCACCACAACCGAGTCGCCATCCGCCAGTTTAAACGAACCGAAATCCTTATCATCTACATTGTAGATCTGGCGTTCACGTCCGCTTTTGCGCATCAACCGGATGGTTTTATTGTAGGCATCCCCCGTAAAACCACCAGCATAATGCAACAGAGTGGCCGCACTCTCACTCGATTTCATCTCGTAGAACATCGGACGTTTCACATTGCCCGAAATATTAACCAGGCAATCGTAAGGAGGAACTATAATCACATCCCCATCCATCAGGCGAATGTCATCGTTGAATTTACCTTTCAGAATATAATCGTACACATCCAGTCCGGCCACCTGCTTGCCGTTGCGCATCACCTGTACATTACGTAAACTACCAATCTCATTAACCCCTCCGGCAGAATACAACGCATGGAAAACCGACGAAAAAGCCGATAGAGTATAGGTTCCCGGCACAGAAACTTCTCCCATGATGTTGATCTGGATGGAGCGGATCTGACCTAAAGTAAGCTTTATTTTAGAAGAGGTACCACCCAGCACACCCGAATAGATACTGCTGAATTTCCGTTGGATGTAAGCATTAGCCTCATTCACGGTAAGTCCGTTGAGATATACCGGTCCAAGGTTCTTCACGTTGATATTACCATCCGGCGAAATTTTCTCGGTAAAGGTATTCTGAGAAGCGCCCCAGATATCAATAATCACCTGGTCGCCAGGTCCCAACATGTAATTGGAAGGAGTCGCTATATTGATATTGGGTTCGAAGGTCAGATTCTTATTGGTAAATACATCCCGACCAAAAATCTTAGGAACCGTATCCTTGTAGTTAAAGAAAGAGGAAATATCATCCACATCCTCCATTCCATTGTTTTTGTCTTCAAGTGTGGGGATTGCCGAATTATTGGTACGGTTCCGATTGATTGCCGCAGCCGATTCACTTTCTTTTCCTTTACCCTGTGCAGATTCATATTTCTTTTTAATACGTTCCACCTGTTCAGGAGTTACCCCTTTGGTGCGAAGTTCAATAGCCATCTGATTCTGGCTTTTACCTGCAGCCTGAGCTTGTTTTACATATTGGATCACCTGATCGTCGGTCATACTCTGGGCGAAAAGCGTGCCCGAATAAACGGATAGACATAGGATCAATGTAATGATTTTACGCATAACTATTGGTTGTTGTTGTTTTCTGAGTTGTAAATACAAAAGTAATTAATTTACGCCTTGAATATCAATAAATTTTGAAATTCTCTAGAACATTTAATGGTTCCCATCCTAATTCTTTTCGCGCTTTTTCATTAGAAAATGTGAGTGATTTCGTTATTTTATCAAGCTTGAATGAATTGATAGGAGCATTTTTGCCAACCAGATCACCCATACAGGCAATTAGCTTAGCAATGAAGTATGGGATTGATTTCGGATGAGGTTTCCCTAGTTGCGAGGCAATAAGTGTCTCTAACTCATGAAATGATGGATGAGCTGTATCACATGCATTATATATTCCTCCTTTTTCTGCTAAAAGAGGAACCAGATTTGCTATATCCTGAACCATCAGTACACTCTTTTTTGCTTTTCCTCCTGATATACTTAAATATTTGCCGGTTTTGATCCCTTTGATCATAGCCCCCAGATTCCCAGGAGGATTTGGTCCGGAAATGAGTGAAGGTCTTAAAATACCTAACTTTACACCATGTTTCTTACACCATACGTCAAGAAACTCTTCTGTTTGTATCTTGCTTAATGCATAGGGAGAACTACCCGTTAAAGGATGTTCTTCCGTAATTAACTCCCCAAACTCCAGTCCATATACCGCAACAGAACTAACAAAAATAAATGAATCCGGAACTCCCACCTCCTCAAGTGCTTTGCATAGATTTTTTGTTCCTTGCAGGTTTACTGAGAAGAAATCTTTTACTTCTTCTTCAGTTTTTGGAATAGAATGGGCCTTTCCTGCAGCATGAAGAACAACATTATATCTGTTTTTTAATTCAGGGATATTTTCGGATATATTTACATTATAATCATCAATGTCCATTAATCCCAAAGTACTTACCTGATAATATTTTGAAAGCAGAGGAAGCGTGTTCTTTCCTAAAAACCCCGATGCCCCTGTAAATAATAGTGTCATATATTATTATTTTTATATTTTAGCTTGGTTGCTTTATTGATCCTGGTTCGTTCGTTATCAAAAACCCATCCCCACTTGTTTAAATAATATATAGCAGCCTTTATATGAATCCATAATAATCGAAGATTCTTATGAGACCCCTTTTCAAAATCATGGATAATAGTAACTTTCGGATAATAAAGGGTCTTATATTTTTGATAAATCCGTCTGTTTAAGTCGGTATCTTCACCATACATAAAAATCCCTTCATCAAATAAACCTATATCTTCAATTGTTGATTTACGTAAAAACATGAAACAACCTGATAGATAAGGTACATTCATTATTGTATTATAGTCAGCAAATCGCATTTCAAAATTGTAATCAATTTTACTTTTTATAGATTTTAAGGGGATAAACATTCTTACAATCCAATCGATTGGAGTTGGTAACAGTTTGCATAAATATTGAAGACTACCATTCGGGTAGGTAACTTTCGGCATTATGTTACCCACTGTCAGGTCTTGTTCCATATAGTTGTACAAAGTTTCGAGTGTTCCCTTTCCAAATCGGATATCCGGGTTTAGTACAAGATGGTATTTCCCCATTAAATGTCTTGATCTTAAAATTGTATTATGTCCGGCTCCAAAACCTTTATTACAATTCATAAATATATAATCAACCCCAGGGATACTACATAATTTCTTAAGTTCGTTCGTAGGAGAATTATCGACAATATATAATTTTACGTTTAAAGAGGTATCTAAAAAACTATTGATAGCCCGCGAAAGAACAACTGGATTGTTCTTATATGTCACAATACAGCCTGTAATATCGTATTCAATCATAAAATGCTATAATGAAATTGGATTTATTTTATTTGGAAAGCTTACATTGAATCTCATATCTCCTTTTTTAAGATAACTCCATTGACTGTAGCAATTATCCCACTTATTTTTTTTCTTATATTTAAATACAGATCCATTTTCTAAAACGATTGCCAGCGAATAACCTAATTTTAAGGCAATTTCAGACATTCTGATTTCTCCTTTTCTAATAAGCAAAAGTTTGTGAGTGATATTTTTACCAGGAAATAATTGACTATTATTCCTTACAATCTCTTTCATTACATCAATGGTTGTTAATATAAAAAAGCTTTGAATATGAGGTCTGAAATTATTCCTGATCAAAGATTGGTAGCATTTGGTACAATAGGAAGTCCCCATCATTGCAACGTCCGGATTCTTTTCCATATAGTCAATATAACCATCAATAAAGTTCTCACAATTCGTGTTTACAGAGCTGTTTGATAAGATAATGTATTTATTTTCAGAGTCTTTTATGCTTTCAATAAAAGAACTATAGCCGGAAAAATCATACCCGCTGTTTGATACCGGAATTACGGAATTAACATAAGGAGTTATTTCGTTCAGATGTTTGAATTTTTCAATCTCGGAAACAGACAATGTTATATTAAGTCTATGCTTCCCCGTATAGTTTTTCAGAAATTCAAGCCAGGGTTTAAGACCACAATTAAACTCTCTACCGGATTTGTGTTTCTTTACCCGGTTTAAATTATAACCACCCCATTCGTGAACCAAAACATCGATTGTGTCGCTTGTAACAGACAATCTTTCTTTGCCAGTATTTGTATTTATGTTTAAGTTTGAGACCCATTTTTTCAGAATCTCCTTTAACATTAAAAAAGGTAATAATAAAAATTCAAGACAAATAATTGAATAGAATTTTAATGAATCCTTTGATTTCCTTTTCATCCTTCAAAAATTCCTTTTTATAGTATATAATACCTTGTAATAGTAATATTTAGTAACAGGACCATAATTAATGAATTTATGGAATGGGAATAATTCCTGATGTCCTTTTAATGTACTAAATATATGAATCAACTTTTTAATAAAATACATTGAAGATATTTCCCTTGCACCAACGACATTTGATAAATGTTGACGATATAGAATCGTTGGAGTTTCGATAGTCGCAATTATTCCATTTTTTGCAGTGTTGATCGTGACCCACCAATCGTGCATAGGCGCAACGTCAGGCATAGGAAGTGATACATTTTTTGCATGATTATTGAAAATCATAGTACAACCAGTTGCACAGTTAAATACTCCCAGGTAGTTTACGTTATTGAGTACATCCGGTTTAATCTTAGACCTTTTCCAAAATGATTCATGAATATGATTCAGATTTTCATCAGTAACTATCAAGTCGGTATGCACTACGACCGGACGATTTGGGTTAGCCGTTTCTTCCGATTTTATTTTGTTTAACGATATTTCAATTTTGTTTTCCAACCACACATCGTCTTGATCGCTAAACATATAATAATCAGCTTGTACAGACTCTAGTAAAGTCATAAACCGTCGTTTAGCCCCCAGGTTCTGTGTGCCGGTATCTACTTTTACTATATTAGTATAGTTAATTGCATAATAATCTATTATTGTTTTTGTAGAATCTGTAGAACCATCATCTCCGATATATAGAGTCCAATTTAAATAAGTCTGTTTAAGTATTGATTCAATCTGATTTTTCAGATATTTCTCTCCATTGTATGTAGCCATAACAATAGCTACCGAGCTCTCACTTGTCATAGATAATTTTATAAACTGAATTTTTGAATGAATTTGTCAGATTCATTTCCTTATACTTTCTGTATGCATTCCTGCCGATTGATTCCCGAAGAGGTTGATCTTCAAGAATCAATTTCATTTTTTCGAATAATTCTGTTTTACTGCAAGGGTCTATTAATAAACATTCAGTATTGTCTGTCAGAATATCGGCCACACCACTTTCTTTGGTAATAATGGCAGGAATCTGAAGCGAGATGGCTTCGATTATTACCATACCCCACGATTCATTATAAGAAGGTTGTACCAACACGTCTATTGAAGAATAGAAAGAAGAAACATCACTGTTGAAATCCTTTATTTCTACATATTGTGAGATATCCAATTGTTTAACCGTCTCTTGTATTTCACTTAACAACGGACCACTTCCAAAAATTATCAACCTGGTTTTCTTTTCAGAGTATCTTACAATCTTTTCAAAACACTCAATTAATGTAATCAGATTTTTAGATTCAACGAGTGTTCCAATATATCCGTAGGTAAAAATATCCGCCTGATGCTTGGTGTAGCCAACAATCTCTTTAGTTGGTGGATTGATAATCGTATAATTCTCAATCTTGCAATTTAGTTCTTCCTCCCAGCCTGCTAATGCTTTACGAGAAGTAAAAACCATTTTAAACCGGTTATTCAAAAACATTGCTCTATATAGAAATTGAAACGAAGAAGGAATAACAGACGTGTTCCTGTTAGGTTGTTCATGGATATGCCAAACAACCTTTCGCCCCGAAATCCAGGCAGCTACAGCCCCGGCAATATTGGCGCTTGTATTTACATATACAAGGCCGATGTTTTTCTTTTTTATAATTGAACAAATAAATAAAATGCTGTATAGATTGTAAATCAGACAGCATATTGATTTCACGGTCTTGTTCCCGATACTTTTAAACGGAAGAATATACTGTTTAAGAATACGCCCTTTTGTAATCTGTTTACTAAAATTATTTGTTTTGGAATAAGGTATCACCAGATACTGATTATCAATATCTTTTTTCTCGATTCCGTTAATTGTTGAAATAAGTACACTTTCAGAACCGGTTGCCAGACTAGAATGACTTATATATAAGATGTTCATTTTGTATTATTTATTTTCTTCAAAATCTTTATCGTTTATCTCAAGTCTTTCTTTACCTGTACTCTTTATATCAAACATTTTATAGATAATATAATTTTGATATGGATTGTATGCAGAGCCTCCGGTTCTCTCTAAAAAGATGTTTCTTGAAGTGGAGAATGAAAAGAGGGTAACGAAAATAAAGATTAGGATCTTATTTTTGTAGGTTTCGAATGCTATAAACAAATTCGGTAACAGAATTAATTCAGAAAGAGCGAAATATAATCTAAAGCGATTACTGATATCTACAATCTCAAAAAATACGGAATATACAAAAGCGTATAATAAAAAAAGGTTGAAAAATATGTTATAATATTTGCTTCCATCATTTTTGCTTCTGGTCAGCATTAATAATGTAAAAATAATGATATTGATAATAAATCCAATAGAAATGCCTCTTCCAACCAGAGCAGACTCAGCTGTATAGGTTGTTATTTTTGTTGCTACAGGCCCCAGAAAGAAAGGAAGAACCAGATTTAATGTTGCTTCCATCCACTTAATGTTAAGTAGAAACACTAGATTAATTGAAATAAAGAAAATAATTACTTTATTGCTGGAGAATCTTTTGTTTATAATCCAATACAGAGGGAGTAAAAGCAGTGCGGTTAAATGGAAAAACGAAGCAGTAACAATTAAAGCAATATACTTAAGCAAGTTTCTATTTTGAATAAAACGGATTGAAAAAAAGAATATCATTACAGATATTGCTTGTCTTATCGTAACGAAGTCTAAAAAGAAATACAAAACAGAATAGTAAATAAGAATACTTGTTTGAGGATAAGTAGAGTAAACAGAGAGGTTTTTAAATAGTAATGTTAAGCATCCGAATGATACAATAAAAAACAACAGCTGAACATTGGAAGAGAAAAATTTGGTAATAGAAATCAGAAGCCTGAATCCAATTTCTATCTGATGATTTGCGAATACATGCCCATTCCCTTTGATCACTTCATTTATTGGCTCTATGATATCAAATACTTCAGCGTAAGATTGCCAGTCGCCCCCTGTTTCATATCTTAATCCGGCCAGAACAACGAGAATATAATAACTTGCAATATAAAGTGTTTTCTTCAGCTTATCATTGGAAGTAAACACTTCATTATACGAAAAAAGCAATAATATCAGGAAAATAAGCAAATAGAGCATATCCTGTTTATCTTTTCTTGATTAGCTTCATATACATAAAGTATAGACAATACTTCGGTATCCATATATATTTCTTCTCAAGAGCCCTGACTTTGAAATTCTCTTTCATTGCAAGAATAATATTCTTGTTAGAAATCCCATCTTCTGCCTCGAAATTTGAAATACAACAATTTATCTTGTGGAAAACAGCTCCGGATAAATATAAGTTGTAGAAAAATTTATAATCTGCGGCTACTTTATAGCTTTCATCGAACAATGCCACTTTTAACAAAGACGATTTTACTAAAGTTGCCGGATGGAATATAGGCATATATTTACTGAACGAAGAAAGATCATTATCGCTTTCCTGACAAACCTCCTTATCGGCGTATTGCATGTTAACATTACCATACAAAACATCAATAGCCTTATCCGGTATGTTTTTTACAACAGTTTCTATTGCGTCGTTTGAATACAAAGAATCTCCGGAGTTGATAAATAAAATCCATTCTCCTGTTGCCAATCTAACACCTTTGTTCATCGCATTGTAGATCCCTTTATCTGGTTCACTTACAATTTTGGAAATACGGTCGGCATATTTTTCTATAATGTTAAGCGTTCCATCCGTACTGGCACCATCTATAACGATATACTCTATATTTTTGTATGACTGAGACAGAACACTTTTTAATGTTGTTTCGATACAACTTACGTTATTGTACACAATTGTAATCACAGTTACAATATCGTTCTTTTTCATTTATCGCTTGTATTTGTATCTAAAATAATTAATAACACTCTTTTTGAGCGTATATAGATTGTTTTTCAAAATATTGTCGCATTTATATTCTATCCCGGTACTGCCGGAATATCCTACAAATTGGGGAAATACCGGAATCGGGATAAAAATATTACCAGACGAAATCCAGTTTTTAATTGAACTAACCAATAAATGCTCAAAATAGTAGCCAGACGAATCATTTATCTGGTTCATATTGGGAATAAAAAAGGTTGAATAAAAATCAAAACTAGCAATGATTACCCTTGATTCGGCAATATGTTCGTCTATTACGTCAACCGAAACGCCATTTTTTCTGCCCGCATACAAGAGGTTTGTTATTCCCAGAATGTTGTTTAAATTCCGAAGAATCAATCTTCCGGTAATTTTTACGATATAATCAGCCTCTTTAATAAAAGAAGAATGCTCCAGGGCATATTTAATAATTTCAGCCTCACCGTATCCTTTGCCCAATTCCCGTGAGAAGGTATTGCCGGCAAAGGAAAGACACTCCAATCTGTTTTCCGCTATGTATTGTTTATAAGAAGAACTTATATCATATAATGTGTTTTCGACAAATACAATTTTTAAATGGCTGTTTTGTAAATAAAAATCCAAAGCTTCAGTATATTGTCTGGTCCGAACTGCAATGTCCTGAATGGCAGTATAGCTCATCCCATTCGGATTTATACAAGCAGTAAGTAGTATTACAGTCTTATTCATATCATTTATTCCAGATTCCTTTTGCTGTTCCGTTTAAAATGCGGTTGCATTGCAATGGCATCCATATATAATTAAGTAACATAATTAAACACATTGAAATTATAACGCCATTTGAACCTAAAATTTTACCAAGGATTATAGATAGAGAGATATGTATAACAACCTCTATAGCTGTCAAATAGAATTGAAGCGTAATCTTCCCAAACCCATTGATAATATTACAATATATCCCATTTTTCATACTAAGTAAGAAGTATACGAAAAGCAGAGAGGTTGTAACAGGGTCGATTTTAATATCTTTTCCCAACCATAATTCATACACGTACGGAGCAGCAAGCACCAGGATAATAGATATAAAAAAGAAAAGGAGCCATATCTTATTCAGCTTATTTATAATATTTTTAATCCACAAAATATCACCTTTGGTGTATGCATCAGCTGAGGCTACCCATATTGGTGAAATGATAATTGTAAATATCATTTGAATTATTCCTGCATATTTAAATGCAATATTATAATACGTAACATCCGAATTGCCTACTATATGTGCAATGACAAAATTATTAGTCTGATACAACATAATGGCCGTAAGTTGGATGAGGAGAAATTTGGCCCCCAGACTAAACATTCTTTTTACTAACGTTTTATCATACAGTTTAAAACTTGGAGCAAGATGTCTGCTGGTCTTAAAAAAAATCAGAGCAGTACTTATCGCAATTACTACTACAGGAGATATTGAAATGCATATTCCATATATAAGTAGTGTAGCTTGATTATCTATTCTGGAGACCGCAAATACCAGTATAAAAGCCAGTAGCTGTCCAAAGGTAGATATGATACCTGTAAGCGAAGGCATCTGGAGAGAATCCAGTATTGTACATATCAGATTTAGCCATAATTGAATGAAAAAAAAGCAGACAACACAGGTCACCAATACTTTTAATTCTCCTCTCATTGAAATTGGAGAGTTAAGAAAAACATCCCAATTGATATAGTTACTTACAATAATAAAAACAACAATATTAATGCAAGTAATAATACCCATGGAAAGATAGGCTGTACTGATTGCTTTTCTTGCACCGTTCAGGTCGTTATTAGCAAAGCAACTTGCTAATTGGTTTTTTAGCCCGTTCCCTAAACCGATGTCAAAAAAGCTCATCCACGACAGTACAGAAGTAAGGGTAAGCCATATTCCATACCGTTCAGTATTTAAGTTGGAAAGTAATAAAGGGACGAAAGCAAGAGAAATAAGAATGCTAATCCCTTTTACTCCCAAAGAAACTATTACATTCTTTTTGGCTTTGGCAGTACGGGGACTTGAACTTGATAGAAGTCTCTTAAACATTTATAAGCTCACTTTATACATGCTTTTATAATAATCTTCATACTCTCCGGAGGTGATATTGTCCATCCATGCCTGATTATCCAGGTACCATCTAACTGTCTTTTCAATACCTTCCTCGAACTGCAGGCTAGGTTCCCAGCCCAGTTCATTTTTCAGTTTATTTGAATCGATTGCATAACGAAGGTCGTGCCCGGCACGGTCGGTCACGTAGGTGATAAGCGCTTCCGAAGTTCCCTCTTCGCGTCCCAGCAAGCGGTCTACTGTGCGGATGATAACCTTTATCAGATCAATATTTTTCCATTCATTAAAGCCACCGATATTGTATGTATCTGCAATTTTGCCTTTATGAAAAATAACATCAATTGCCCGGGCATGATCTTCCACATATAACCAGTCCCGCACGTTTTCTCCTTTTCCGTAAACAGGAAGAGGCTTATTGTTGCGGATGTTGTTAATAAACAATGGAATCAATTTTTCAGGGAATTGATACGGACCGTAATTGTTGGAGCAATTGGTAACCAATGTAGGCATTCCATAGGTGTCATGGAAAGCTCTCACGAAATGGTCGCTCGATGCTTTTGAAGCAGAGTAGGGTGAGTGCGGATCGTATTTGGTCGTTTCCAGAAAGAACCCTTCATTACTTAAAGAGCCATATACCTCGTCGGTCGAAATATGATAAAACATCTTATCTTCCCACACCCCGTTCCAGTATTGTCTGGCAGCCTGCAGCAACGACAAGGTACCCATAACATTGGTCTGCGCGAATGTAAACGGATCCTTTATGCTGCGATCAACATGACTCTCAGCTGCCAGGTGAATAATACCATTCACCTCATATTTTTCAAGCACATTGCAAATCGTTTCAAAATCGCAGATATCCGCTTTTACAAATGTATAGTTCGGTCTGCCTTCAATATCTTTCAAGTTGGCCAGATTTCCGGCATAGGTAAGCTTATCCAGATTGATGATGTGATAATCAGGATACTTGTTAACGAACAAACGAACCACATGCGAACCAATAAAACCGGCACCACCGGTAATTAATATATTTTTATTCATAAAGATTTTCATTAAAATCAAACAAGTAATCAGAATCGGCCAAGAACGGATGTTTTTTGTCTTTTTCAGACAACATCACAACAGACGGATCAATTTTCCAGTCAATCCCGATTGCCGGGTCGTTCCAGGCTATAGCCCCTTCTTCCTGCGGAGCATACAGATTGTCGCATTTGTATTGGAAAACAGCTATTTCGCTCAGCACCACAAATCCGTGGGCAAATCCACGAGGCACAAACAGCTGACGCTTGTTTTCGTCTGTCAGCTCCACGGCCACATGTTTGCCAAACGTTGGCGAACCTTTACGGATATCCACAGCCACATCCAGCACCTTACCGAACACCACCCGTACCAATTTAGACTGCGCATATTTTCCTTTCTGGAAATGCAGTCCCCTTAATACTCCATAGCTTGATTTCGATTCGTTATCCTGTACAAAGGTTGTTTTACATACCTCCTCTTCAAAACGTGCGGAAGAAAAAGATTCGAAAAAGTAACCGCGTTCGTCACCAAAAACTTTGGGTTCAATAATTACAACCCCATCTATCTTTGTTTTAATTACGTTCATTCCTTTATCAATTTAAGCAGGTACTGTCCGTACTGATTTTTTATCATCGGTTGGGCTAGTTCCCTTAACTTATCATCATTAATCCAACCTTTGCGGTAGGCAATCTCTTCCAGACAGGCTACTTTGAGGCCTTGTCTTTTTTCAATTACTTCTACAAAAGTACTTGCTTCGCTTAGTGAATCGTGTGTCCCAGTGTCCAGCCAGGCGAATCCCCGACCCAAAAGTTGTACTTTAAGCTCTCCGTCTTTCAGAAATTCCTGGTTTACGGTGGTGATTTCCAATTCACCTCTGGCGCTTGGCTTGATGTTCTTAGCCACTTCCACCACCTTGTTGGGGTAGAAGTAGAGCCCTACCACTGCATAATTAGACTTAGGTTGAGCCGGTTTCTCTTCAATGCTGAGTACATTTCCAGCTTTATCGAATTCGGCTACTCCGTAACGTTCCGGATCATTAACGTAATATCCGAATACGGTAGCCTTATTCTCCTTTTCTGCATTTTGTACGGCTTCACTCAACATTTTGCTGAAGCTTTGTCCGTAAAATATATTATCGCCCAATACCAAGCAGGCGTTGTCGTTCCCGATAAATGATTCGCCAATGATAAAAGCCTGTGCTAATCCGTCGGGACTGGGTTGCTCGGCATATTCGAATTGTACACCGTATTCACTTCCATCTCCTAATAATCGACGGAAGCCGGGCAGATCTTGTGGTGTGGAGATTATCAGTATCTCCCGGATCCCAGCCAGCATTAATACCGAGATAGGGTAAAAGATCATTGGTTTGTCATACACCGGCAGCAGTTGTTTGCTAACTCCTTTGGTGATAGGGTAGAGGCGTGTGCCGGATCCTCCGGCAAGAACGATACCTTTCATTATTATATCTTGATTGTTAGTTACTTGTTTGATCTATTTACTTCACCTTACCCATGCCAAAGGTTCGTCACTCCCATTTGGAGCAACCTTGCCGGATCTAAGATGTCGTTTCAATTAAAGTGCAAAGGTCTGACTTATTTCCCATCTTTCATAGGAAAAAGTGTCGTTTAAATCTAAATAAAGTCTCTTTTAAGAGTGGCTTTGCTTAGCTTCCATTGCTTTTACATGGATTTTGAAATATTTGCGCATGAAGATTACGTAGGCTATACTAAGTACGGCTATTACACAGGCAAAATAGAGCCAGCGGAAATCCGTAAATATAAAATAACCAGCTATAATCAGAGCCTGAACCGCCGCATAGATGGAAGATACCAGAACGTGGGGCATCTTCAGCTCGTTAGCCATCAATTGATAGGCATGTTTGCGGTGCGCTTCAAGTATATTCTCTTTCAGCATAATCCTATGCACAATAGTCAGAATCGTATCGACTCCGTAAACGGCAAGAACAATCAGGTAGCTGGGATCTTTGGTAACCAGAATCAGTTTACCCAGGGCAAACAAAATAATAAAGGCAATACCTACAGAACCCACATCTCCGGCAAAACATTTGGCATTCTTGCGGAAGTTAAAAAATATGAATACGGCCAGCGAAATCAGCACCGTACCCAGGTAAGCAGAGTCGATAAAGTGTACGATCTGCGTGTTTATATATTCGAGCACCAGGATAATTACAAAGCTGTAAACCCCTGTAAGCCCATTAATTCCATCCATAAAGTTATAGGCATTGATAATACCCGTGCAGAAAATCAATCCGGCAAGGATATACCATAACGGAGTGCCCGAAAACAGCCCCCATTCCTGAAACATCAGCATCATAGCTGCAAAATGAAACACAAGACGTATCTTGCTCGGGATAGGTCTGATATCGTCCAGAAAGCTGATTCCTGCAATGAGAGTCAGTCCTGCGAAGTACCAATGATAGGGCACATTAAACCAGATGCTATACAAAAGTACACCAAAGTAAAATACAACACCACCCCCCAATAACGTAATACGTTCGTGAGAGCTACGCTTGTTAGGTTTGTCGATAATATTAAGTCGGTCGGCCACTTTAAAGTAGGCAAGCTCCGAGAAAAATAATAAACCAAAAATCTTGTAAATTAAATTCCACTCCATGGTTAAAAATCAAATTAGCTTAGTTTAACTCTCTTTTTAAAAATGTAACAGTTGTTTAGATAAAATAAACATACTGTTTATCCTTAATAGATTAGATTTAGATAAATAAAGCTGCAAAGGTGCGATAATTTTTTTTGCCGACCTTATAAAAAGCCGACAAAAAAGGATATTTTAGATAATTTATGAATCAGCGTGATACAGGCTGCTTAATATCCAGCTTTTCGAATTCGGAATTCTGACTGATAAACTCCGGAACGATCTGCTTCATCTGCAGTACCGTATCAAGCACCAGGCCTTGACGGGCCACTTGCGTTAACGAATCAATCCGGGGTTCAATCTCCTGGTAGTTATACTCACGTACTTTAGCTACCCTGATTTTTTCGTGTGGGGTAGGGAGGGTATTCTCTTCGTTACTCAACAGTTCTTCGTATAATTTTTCGCCGGGACGCAGACCTGTATAAGAAATCTGTATATCCACATCGGGCTCGAAGCCGGCCAGTTCGATCATCCGTCGGGCCAGGTCGGCTATCTTTACAGGTTCGCCCATCTCAAAGATAAAGATCTCGCCACCCTTGCCCATGGTACCCGCCTCCAGCACCAGCCGGCACGCCTCGGGGATGGTCATAAAGTAGCGTATGATGTCCGGATGAGTCACCGTAATGGGTCCACCCTTCTCAATCTGTTCGCGGAAGCGCGGAATCACCGAACCGTTGCTCCCCAGCACATTGCCAAAGCGCGTGGTGATAAACTTCGTTACACCCGGATGGGTACCGTTCTTGATGGCCGTAGCCAGACTCTGCACATATATTTCGGCCAACCGCTTGCTGCAGCCCATCACATTGGTGGGATTCACGGCCTTGTCCGTCGATACCATCACAAACCGTTCCACCCCGTACTTCACGGCATGGTCCGCCATGTTGCGCGTACCCCGCACATTCACCCGTATGGCCTCGCAGGGATTGCTCTCCATCAACGGCACATGCTTGTAGGCTGCCGCATGGAATACCACCTGAGGAAGGTATCTTTCAAAAACTGCATTCACCCGTGATTCACTGCGCACATCCCCGATAACCGGCTGGAACTTCAGTTCCGGAAACTTCTCTTCCAATTCAAGACGTAAGTTATGCATGGGCGTCTCCGCCGAGTCAAACAACACCAGCTTGCGGATGCGGAAGCGTGCCAGCTGCCGGCAGATCTCGCTCCCGATGGAGCCCGCCGCACCAGACACCAGCACCACTTTGCCCTCCAGACTATCGGCAATCTCCTGCAGGTTGATCTTAATCTCGTCGCGGCCCAGTAAGTCCTCGATACGAACCGGACGGATGGACCGTTTAACGCCGCCATCCACCAAATCCTCCATGGGAGGCATCACCAACGTACGCAGGTTCAGCTTCTCGCAGTGACGGATCAAACGGTTCTGTTCCTCTTTGGCCTCTTTGGGATTGGTAAACAATATCCCGTCCAGGTTATTTCTTTTAATCAGGCTGGCAAGCCCGGTCTTGTCTTCCACATAATAAACCGGCAGTCCACCGATGCTCATCTGTTTCCCTTTTGAACCATAAATAATATACCCCATTACCTTATACATGTTAAGGTAAGCCTGGGTGTTCAGGTATACAGACGATATGCTCTGAGGGGTGGTGCCATAAATAAGCAAATTCCGTTGCTGCTTATTGTTGGTGGAAAGAATGAAATTATACAAGTTTATCAGGATCACCCGCAGCGACAGCATCAAACCTCCGGTAGCCAGCGAATCAATAAAGAAGCAGAGAATCAAGAATTTGATAGGCTTGGGATCCCCGAAAAAGTAGATCAGGATGATAAGCAAAACCGACTTAACGAAGGAAGCCGACCCCAGACGCCACAACTCCTGCAGCGTAGAATGGCGAACCACCCCCCGGTAGGGACGGAAAACCAGAAAAGCTGCGACGCTTGCTACGCCGGAGAAGAATGCCATGCGTACAAATACACCTAAATCTACATGAATGCCGATGGCATACTGAAGCAGGATGATGGTAAAAAGGGATACAGTAACGGAGGTCGCCAGGTCGGCACCAAATACAATCCAACGGCTCAGGTATTTGAGTTGGGCCAGATTATTAAGTCTTTCTTGAACAATTCTTTTCATTAAGTCTTTCGTAAAATGGGAAAACCAGCAATTACAATTTACAGAATTAAATAGATTCACTCGGCAAAGTTATGACAATTCCTGCGACTAAAAAATTATTATTGGGTATAAAAGCAAAATATCCGATTCTCACGAACCGGATACCTTTTTTTTAACCAAAACCTTAACTTAAATATAAGAGAAAGGCACCGTAGTACCGTGTCTTATATCGTATTGCAAATATAAGGCACTTTTTTTAACCACCAAATATATTTTATATGTTCTATAACATATTTTAATGTAATTCAACCTGATTATCGTCAATATGTATATATTCGTGACGATATTCTGATTTCATTACCGCATAATATTCAGTATCGTAGCAATGGCCATCAGCATGGTTGAGAAGAATGAAAACTTAGACCAGTTGATGTCTGCAGGCTCCTTTACGTAAACGGTATCACCGGCGTATAGCACCGGCAGTTTCTGTACCCGGTGCTTCGGGTTCATGTAATCCTTCAGCCGGATCTCCTCCATGGACTGATCCGCCCGTACAATCACAATCTGTTTCCCCTTCTTTATATTCTTGATGCCACCCGCCATGCTCAGGGCCGAAAGCAGGTCCACCCCCTCGAAAACCTGAAACTGTCCCGGCTTGTTTACATACCCCAACACATTCAGCATCTGGTTCTGAATCTTGCGGATGTAGATAGACACCACCGGATTCACCACATACTTCTCCACGCTCTTTTCCACCGATGCGGTAAGCGCTTCGCTGCTCATCCCCGCCGCCTTTATACCACCGATCCCCGGATACTGGATATACCCGTCGGGCAGCACCGTAATGCCGCTCAACGAAAACTCCGGATGCTCCATCACAACGATATCCAGCACATCCCCCCGGTTAATCACATAACTCCCGTTCTGCCCTGTTGCCGAATTAACAACCAAGAACAGACACCAAAGTACCAAACCCGCAACACACCTCACATTCATATAGCACATTTATTTTGTTAGACTCCAATCAAACCCTAATACACCCGTTGCTTCCTGTTTCCGGGAGCCACCAGATACGAGCGGATCTCCCGTTTAAGCAGCGACCGGTACCCCGGAATATCCGGATAAAAGAACAACCGGTCCCCCTCCGCACTGTAATACCCCGGCAACGTACCGAAGGATAATTCGGGCACGGCAAGCATATTCCGGTACAGAGACAACACAAACTTCCGGTCCATGTTGGTCTGGAAGAGCTCCCCGATACGGGCTATCAACTTCAGCTGATCCTCCGTATCCAGTTGGCCGAAAGCACTGCGCATGGCACGCAACATACCCTGCTGGCGGTGCCGTCTGGCATCGTAAGCCACTTCCAGTCCCCGTACATCCAACCCCCTGGCATCCTGCCTGTCCAGAAACCGTATAAACTCCCAGGCCCCGAAGCCATCCAACCTGCCTTTTCCCGGCTTCACCCCAACCCCCTGGGCATAGGTACCGTCCAGGTTACAGTCAACACCCCCCAGCCGGTCAATCAGACTGATAAACCGGGAGCGGTCCTGTATCAGGAAATAATCTATTTTCTGATTGAGGGAAGCCTCTACGACACGGAGCGTAGGACGAATATCCAAGGTAAAGAACAGATCCATCAGTCGGTAATCCTCTGCAAGGAAACGGGTACTGAAGGGAATATGGGTACACTGAATCCGGTTGAGCTCCGGATAGAAAGTTATCAACACATATACAGCAGGCAACCCCACATATAAAATAGAAACATGCTGCAGCTCCCGGTCCTCCTTCCCAAGGAAGAGCGAGTCGCCCGCCAAGGCCACCTCCTTATTCATCAACCCCTCCGGCACCACCGGCAACCGTACTGCGGCTCCGCCATTGCCCCGAAAGGGAATTATATATACCGAATCATTGCGCACCGTCCGTTCCGCATCCACCCTAAAGAAATCTGCACCGGGCTTGAGTCCCCCGGCCCTGCGGATCAGCATCCCCAGGTCGGAACCCCGCTCCATGGAATACACCGCCGGACGATTCACCGCACCGCATACCGCCACCCGGATCGCCACCCTCTCACGGTTGTCCGCAAACAAAGGCAGCACCACCCAGTACACCAGCCCCGTCAGCACCAGTACACCCAGCACCACCCAAAAGGCAATCTTCCTGCGGCGGAACACCTTGGGAGAAACCCCGTTGCTAGCAGGCATCCCCTTCATCCGTTAGCAGCCAATTTATCCAACGCATCCACCCCCTCGAAGTTACCCGCCAGAATCTCCCGCTGAAGTTTGGCAGCACGGGCGACCGACTCCTTATCGGCCGCATCAATCCGGTATCGGTCCGGCATCGGAATCCGCAGCGAAGCACCCGCAGGCACCCGGTTGGGATCCTTTATCACATCCCGGTTGGCTATATACACATACACCCAGAATACCTTATCCCCATAGTACGAAAGAGACAGCAAGGTAAGTCGGGTTCCCGCTTCCACCACCACTGTATCCAGCCACTGAGGGGCAACACTATCGGCATTCAAAGTACCGGCAACCAAAGCCGTATCAGGAACAGCGGCAGGCGCCGGCACCCGAACCTCCGGAACCACCTCCGTCTGCCGGGCGGTAAACCTTTTACCTGCCGTAACATATCCCAGCCAGCCGGCAATGGCCAACGCCTGGAAGGCAAGGAAGAAATACATCCATTTCCGGAGACGGAATTTCCGGAAAAGCGGTACCCGCACCGGCTGCATCTCCGGCACCAACGCACCGGAAGCCCCGTCCGCCTCCCCATCGGGATAATAGCGGTACCTTTCGGCATGATATCCCGTATATTTGTTCAGCACATTCCCTTTCACCCCGTTGATGATGGCCCCCAGCACCGGCAGGTTGTGCGACTGCAGCAACCCCTTCAGCTTATCCAGCGCCACCCGCGAGGTAACCTCCAGGCGCACCATCAGGATAATCCCGTCCATGTGCTCCATAACACCCACCACCTCGGGCACGAACAACGCCGCCGGCGTGTCCACAATCACCACGTCGAACCGTTGGCGCACCTCCTGCAGGAAGGCAGTCAGCGCCGGATCATCATACAACAAATCCCTGCGCTCCTTTACGGTACCCGCCGCTGTAAACCAAAGCGAAGGCACCCGCGTTTCCTGCAGCACCCCCTCCAGATTACAACCTCCGGCAAGCAAATCACTCAGTCCCCGGCTGTCCGTACGCTGCAACATCCCGCTCAGCTTAGGCGCAAAAAAATCCATATCCACCAGCAGCACCCGCAACTTCTTGTAGGCCAGCGCCCGTGCCAGCTCCAGGCTTATCAGCGACTTGCCCTCCTGGCGTACCGAACTGCATACGGCCAACACCCTTTTATCCTTATATTTTATGGCCTGCCTCAGGTTCACCACCACACTGCTCAAGTCGCTCCAACCCGCATACCCACCGGCAGCCGGCTCCTTCAGTCCCCGGTCGCCAAAGGCATCCGGTTTTCGGTGCCCGAACGACCCCAGCACAGGCCACGTATAGAAACACTCAAAATCCCCCGTCACCATCAGCCGGTTATCCAGCATATCATACAAGAAGACCAACCCAGCGGCCACGGCCAGCCCCGCCATCAACCCCACGGCAATAAAAAAGACAATCCCCTTGTTGGCAGGCAGGGCAGGCACATCCGGCTCGTCCACCATTACAAAACGGCTCAAACTGCCCGACGAAGCACTCTGCGCCTCAATCAAATTCAGGTTCAGCTGCTTGATCGTCATAAACACCATCTCGCGGTTGCGCAACACCTGCTGCTGATTCTCATCGTTGGCATCCGGCAACGTCCTATGCTCCAGATCCCCAATCACCCTTTCCAGCGAAGCCACGTGCGTCTCTTCACTCACCTCCGCAATCTGCAGCTCCATCAACTTGCTCATCAGCTGCGTCTTCAGCGGATTCTCCATCAGGCTCTTAATCTGCATCCGGTTCTCCAGACTATCCCGCAACATCACGTTGAGCTGCTTTATATTACTGCGTATCGCCTTCACCGAAGGATGATCCTCCCGGTTTTTGGTCAGCGCCCGTGCCAGATCCACCTCCAGGTTCATCAGCTGCACCTTTAACGGCTCTGTGAAAGCCGACTCGTTCACAATCGTGCCGTCCAGATTCTTCAGGGCACTCTCCGTACGCTGGCGCGATGCCTTGAGGGTACTCAACGCAATCTGCGCCTTCATCAGATCCATGCGGAACGACTCCAGGTTCGCCTGCAACCTGTCCACATCCAGCATCCCTCCCGAGCTGGTAGCCGCCATAGACAACACCTGCTTGTCAAGCACATTCAGTTTCTCGTTATTATCGGCAATCTGTTTGGTAAGAAAATCGATCAGCCGCTGCGAATTACTCTGCTGATGCTTCAGCAGCAACTCATTGAGCGACTCCATGTAGGCCGACATAATCAGCGGAATCTCCGCCGGGTGGGCAGAAGTTATCCCCACTTTGAAGATCGGCACCCGGTCCTCCCTCTTTTTATCCAGAATATCCACTTTGATAGCCCCTTTCAGCTGGTCGGCCGTAAGCGGCAGCCCCGTACGCTGCAAGGTAAGCCGGGCAATCTCCGTACTCTGCATGTTGCTGAGCCAGAAATTCTTGTCGAAATCCGACTTCACCACCGGCACATTCTTTTCAGACATATACTCGTGCACTGTTTCGTTGTAGAATACCTCGTAATCAGACTTGTACAACTTGGGCTGTTTCACAGCAAACACCACCACCGCCATAAAAACCAACACAAAACCGCATAAAAAAACCCACTTGTGTATAAGTAACACCTGCAGGTAACGAACAATCAGATGAACCAGGTTCTCTTCTGGCTCATTGGAAGGTACGGAATTAGAATTAAAATTTAAATCAGAATTAGGATGCATGGTTCACTGGCTGCTAAAAAAATGTCAACTGGATATGGAAATCGCCGACAAATATAATCAAATTATTAAACAATAAAGACTTAAATGTGAAAAAATAAAACTAAAATGTTAAAAATGAAGGCCCATAGGGTATAAAAGCAAAATATCCGACTCTCACGAACCGGATATCTCTATTTTAACCAAAACCTTAACTAACATAAGAGAAAGGTACTGTAGTACCGTGTCTTATATCGTACTGCAAATATACGCCCCTTTTCCAGACTACCAAACTAATTTTACATGTTCTATAACAGTTTATTTATTAGTTCGATTGCTTGTTTAGCACGATAATTATCTTATTTGTCTGACTCTTCTTTAAAGCTATTAAAGGTATCCAGTAATCCCTTTCTGGCATTAACAGGAAGGGATTCTATATCTAAAGCCCTTTTTATCTTCGAGTTGTTCACCACATAGGTATCCGTCGGCTTTTTAAAGCGAACCCTGTTAAGAGGCAGGCAGAAAAGATCGCCAATTACCGCTACACTTCGTATAAAATATTTTGGTAAGCGCCATATCCGGGCTTTTCGTCCCTGCGATTCGCAAATAACCTCAATCAACTCGTTGGTAGAAATGGTCTGGTCGTCGCCAATATGATAAATACCCGAAGCCACGTGGCCCGACACCAATCCCTCAATAATAAACGAAAGATTGTCCATGCTTGTAAACGACCGTTTGTTCCCGAACGCCCCCAACGGCCAGGGAATCCCCTTGTTAACCATGTTATACAGTAAATAAAGATACCCCTTGTTACCCGGACCGTGAATCAAACAGGGACGTAAAATATACACCCGCTTCCACGACTCGTCATCCATATTAAACTTTCCCATAATGTACCTTTCTTCCTTCAGCTTGGTTTCTCCAAAGGCCTCCACCGGCCAGGGAATCGCCTCCTCGTCCAGCACCTCGTCGCCCACCGAATTGGCAACAGCCTTAACCGAACTGAAAAAGATAAACTTTTTTGAATCAGAAGCCAGAAAGTAATTGAACACCCGTTGGGTAAGCGTAAGATTTACGGTAAAGTCGGGCTTCCGGATACAGCGAACCGCCACATCAGGCGTAACAGCAGCCAGGTGGATAATCACATCCATGGCCGGAATCCGATTCTCATTCAAATCATTCCAGCTATACGTCTTTGCCAGTCCCGGTTTGTGTTGCGCCACAATATCGACTCCGTAAACAGTATGTTTGGCACACAGTGCCTTCACCAGATTGGAGCCCACAAATCCATGAACTCCCGTTATAAGTATATTCATTTTTAAAGTATCAGAGCGGTTTTATAAAAAGTTGATAGACATCTTAAAAGCAAAATATCCGACTCTCACGAACCGGATATCTCTATTTTAACCAAAACCTTAACTTAGAATATAAGAGAAAGGTACTGTAGTACCGTGTCTTATATCGTATTGCAAATATACGCCCCTTTTCCAGACTACCAAACTTATCTTAGATGTTCTATAACACTTTATTTATTAGTTCGTTTGGTTGTTTATGTGGGATATAATCTTAACGGGCTGCCATTTGCGAAAACTCCTTGATGCGTTGTTCTTCGGTGAGTTTGCATATTAACAGGGTATTGTCTTTTTCGGCGATGATGTAGCCATCGAGGCCCTGAATTACCACCATCTTGTTTTCGGGGGTATGCACCATGCAGTTGGTGCTTTCAATAAGATGGATGTTTGGTCCGATGGCAGCATTGTTGGACGCATCCTTTTCGGTACGTTCGTGTAACGAACCCCAGGTACCCAGATCGCTCCACCCGAAATCTGCCGGAAACACATACATATCTTTGGCCTTCTCCATAATGGCATAGTCAACCGAGATACTCTTACACTTGGGAAACAACTCATCGATAACCATCTGTTCTCCGTCCGCACGTTCCATACAAAGATACCCGCATTCCAATAATAATTAGGCTGCGCAATATACCACTGTATCCATCACCACATGGTCGGCAGGCGTAACCACCAGATTCGCTTTGGGATACCGCATGGCAATCTTCCAGGCCACATACGCAATGCACGGAGCCGTATTACGCATACAAGGCTCCAGCAGAATATTCTCCTTCGGAATCTCGGGCAGCTGCTCGCGTACCAGCGAGGCAAAACTCTTGGAAGTAACCACCCAGATATGCTCCGGCGGACAAACCCCTTTAAACCGATCGGCAGTGAGCTGAATCAAGGTACGTCCACACCCCAATACATCGATAAACTGTTTAGGCCTTTCAGGCGTACTCATGGGCCAGAACCGGCTGCCAATCCCCCCGGCCATTATAACAATGTGATTTGTATTTGATTTCATCGGATCAAAATTATAGAAAGAATTATTGTGTGATTTATTATTTATGTCTTAAAACGCAAAATATCCGACTCTCACGAACCGGATATCTCTTCTTTAACCAAAACCTTAACTATATAAGAGAAAGGTACTCTAGTACCGTGTCTTATATCGTACTGCAAATATACGGTAGTTTTCCATACTACCAAACTTATTATACATGTTCTATAACAGTTTATTTATTAGTTTGATTGGTTGTTTAATCAGATAAATATCCTATCGACTCTTCAATAAGCAGGAAGTTCAGGAATAAGTGACTACTTTAAATCACTTCTTTAGCTATGAACAGAATACAGAACCATAGGTATTTACTAGGATTTGACTTCATTAATAAATAGATGTCTTGTAATATCCTATCTAACTATTTACTTGTATTTAACACACTTTGGAAGTCGATACCTGTTTTATATCCAGTTTTTCAAATTCTGAATTCTGGCTGAGAAATTCCGGGACGATTTGTTTCATTTGGATTACCGTATCCAGCACTTTACCTTGACGGGCTACTTGTGTCAAAGAATCAATCATTGGTTCAATCTCCTGGTAGTTGTACTCACGTACCTTGGCTACTCTGATTTTTTCGTGTGGGGTAGGGAGGGTATTCTCTTCGTTACTTAATAGTTCTTCGTATAATTTTTCACCGGGACGCAGACCTGTAAAAGCAATCTGGATATCCACATCGGGCTCGAAGCCGGCCAGTTCGATCATCCGTCGGGCCAGGTCGGCTATCTTTACAGGTTCGCCCATTTCAAAGATAAAGATCTCGCCACCCTTGCCCATGGTACCCGCCTCCAGCACCAGCCGGCACGCCTCGGGGATGGTCATAAAGTAGCGTATGATGTCCGGATGGGTCACAGTAATAGGTCCACCCTTCTCAATCTGTTCGCGGAAGCGCGGAATCACCGAACCGTTGCTCCCCAGCACATTGCCAAAGCGTGTGGTGATAAACTTCGTTACACCCGGATGGGTACCGTTCTTGATGGCCGTAGCCAGACTCTGCACATATATTTCGGCCAACCGCTTGCTGCATCCCATTACATTGGTGGGATTTACGGCCTTGTCTGTCGATACCATCACAAACCGCTCCACCCCGTACTTCACGGCATGGTCCGCCATGTTGCGCGTTCCCCGCACATTCACCCGTATGGCCTCGCAGGGATTGCTCTCCATCAACGGCACATGCTTGTAGGCAGCCGCATGGAATACCACCTGGGGAAGGTATCTTTCAAAAACTGCATTCACCCGTGATTCACTGCGCACATCCCCGATAACCGGCTGGAACTTCAGTTCCGGAAACTTCTCCTCCAGTTCCAGTCGAAGGTTATGCATGGGCGTCTCCGCCGAGTCAAACAACACCAGCTTGCGGATGCGGAAGCGTGCCAGCTGACGGCATATCTCGCTCCCGATGGAGCCCGCCGCACCAGACACCAGCACCACTTTGCCCTCCAGACTATCGGCAATCTCCTGCAGGTTGATCTTAATCTCGTCGCGGCCCAGTAAGTCCTCGATACGAACCGGACGGATGGACCGTTTAACGCCGCCATCCACCAAATCCTCCATGGGAGGCATCACCAACGTACGCAGGTTCAGCTTCTCGCAGTGACGGATCAAACGGTTTTGTTCCTCTTTGGCCTCTTTGGGATTGGTAAATAAAATCCCGTCCAGGTTATTTCTTTTAATCAGGCTGGCAAGCCCGGTCATATCTTCAACATAAAAAACCGGCAATCCGCCGATGCTCATCTGTTTCCCCTTCGAACCATAAATGATGTAACCCATGGCCTTATACATGTTAAGGTAAGCCTGGGTGTTAAGGTATACAGAAGATATACTTTGAGGGGTTGTACCATAAATAAGCAAATTCCGTTGCTGCTTATTGTTGGTGGAAAGTATGAAATTATACAGGTTTATCAGGATCACCCGCAGCGATAACATCAACACACCGGTAGCCAGCGAATCGATAAAGAAGCAGAGAATCCAGAACTTGATAGGTTTGGGAGCTCCGAAAAAGTAGATCAGGGTGATAAGCAAAACCGACTTCACGCATGAAGCCGAGCCCAGACGCCACAACTCCTGCAGCGTAGAATGGCGAACCACTCCCCGGTAGGGACGGAAAACCATAAAAGCAGCGACGCTTGCTACGCCGGAGAAGAATGCCATGCGTACAAATACACCTAAATCCACAAATATGCCGATGGCATATTGAAGCAGGATGATGGTAAAAAGGGATACGGTAACGGAGGTAGCCAGGTCGGCTCCAAACACAATCCAACGGCTCAGGTATTTGAGTTGGGCCAGATTATTAAGTCTTTCTTGAACAATTCTTTTCATTAAGTCATTTGTAAAAGGAAAATTCAGCAAAATATATGTCAACCGATAAAAATATATTTCAAAATTTAAAATCTATGACATCTATTTTTATTAATTAATTGGTTTTAATAAATTCTATATTAAATTATGATTGTAGCGATTTGATTGCAACAACCACCCGGTTTATATCCTGTTCGGTAAGGGTAGGACCCGAAGGCAGGCAAAGACCTTTATCAAACAGACCGGCAGCGGTACCGTTTCCGTAGAAAGGAGCATCCTTAAATACCGGTTGCATATGCATTGGTTTCCATAATGGGCGGGTTTCAATGTTTTCCTTTTCCAGATGCAATCTGATATCTTCGCGGGTACATCCGGCAACGGCGGGATCCACCAGAATACAGGTAAGCCAGTGATTTGAATTAAACTGGTCAGAAGGATTGGTAAGCAGCGAAATACCATTCACCTCTTTTAGCAATGAGGCATACAAGGCATGATTAGCACGTCTTTTAGCAATATGGTCATCTACGATGGTCATCTGCCCCCTGCCGATACCGGCACAAATATTACTCATGCGGTAGTTGTACCCAATGTGCGTGTGTTGGTAATGCGGCGCATTATCACGGGCCTGTGTAGCATAAAACATGGTCTTTTGGGCCTGTTCCGGCGTACGGCAAACCAATGCACCCCCACCCGAAGTGGTGATCATCTTATTTCCGTTGAACGACAAAACTCCAAAATCTCCAAAAGTACCACACCTGCGCCCTTTATATTCCGAACCTAATGCCTCGGCAGCATCCTCCAGCACCGGAATCCCATAGGTATTGGCTACCGCCATAATCTCGTCCATCTTGGCCGGCATCCCATACAAATGCACCGGAATAATAGCCTTAGGCAGTTTACCTGTCTTTGCCAGACGATCTGTAATCGCCTCTTCCAGCAGAGCCGGATCCATATTCCAGGTATCCTTTTCGCTATCTATATATACAGGCGTTGCATGCTGGTACGCGATGGGATTGGCAGACGCAGCAAAGGTAAACGACTGACAAATCACCTCGTCGCCCGGCCCAACACCCAGTTGGATCAACCCCAAATGCAAAGCCGCAGTTCCGGCACTTAAAGCCACTACATGACGGTCGTGACCAACAAACCCCTCCAGATCCTTTTCGAACCCATCCACATTAGGACCCAACGGAACCACCCAGTTGGTATCAAATGCCTCTTTTATAAAGTCTTGCTCACGTCCAGACATGTGAGCAAGCGAAAGCCAAATTTTGTTATTCATTGTATTTAATTTGCTATTTATACTTAATAACTTTTGCAGGATTACCTGCAACCACTGCATTTGCCGGAACATCTCTGATTACTACTGATCCAGCCCCCACTAATGAGTCTTCTCCCAACTCCTTTACTCCAGTCATTAAGGTCGCACCAATGCCAACGAAGCTATTCTTTTTCAAATTGATATTTGCACCAAAATTCACTCCAGTTGATACAAAAGTCCCTTCTTCCAGAACACAATGATGCGCAATCTTAGCTCCCATACTTATCATAGTATAATCATTTAATTGAGTATACGGCATTATTATAGAATCAGCTAAAATATAAACTCCATTTCCCAAAGTTACGTGTGGAGCAATGTTCGCAGAATGATGAATGAAATTAGGGGTTTCGTAACCTAAATCATTTGCATAAGATAGAAATTTTACTCTTATAGGGTTATTACCAATAGGGCAATAAACTGCTTCAATCTCATGGGTTTCTTTTAAGGATTCCAATAAACTTATTCCACCTAATACAGGGATTCCATTAATTTCTTTATTCCACAGTGAGGTGTCGTCATCTAGGAAAGCAACGATATCAATCCCTGCTTCGGTTAAGTACGCCTGATAGACTTCTCCATATGTACCTGCACCAATTATTATACTTTTCATTTTAGTTCTTTCCATTAAATTTATACATTGTTACCTCTTTTGTCTGATTGATGTTTTCAGACTTTATCACTTTTAAAATAGTTAAAAGAATAATCTTTATGTCTAATTTAAATGACATGTTTTCTACATACCAGATGTCCAGTTCAAATTTCTGTGTCCAACTTATTGCGTTTCGTCCATTAATTTGAGCCCACCCCGTAATTCCAGGTCTAACGTTATGCCTTTTTTTCTGATCGTTACTATATAGGGGTAGGTAGTCAATAAGTAAGGGTCTGGGACCTATTAAACTCATATCACCTTTTAATACATTAATAAGTTGAGGTAATTCATCAATAGAAGTTTTTCTAATAAACTTCCCAACAGGAGTTATTCTTTTGTCATTTGGTAAAAGATTTCCTTCATTGTCCCGTACTTCAGTCATTGATTTAAACTTAATTACATTAAATATCTTTTCATTCATACCTGGGCGACTTTGAAAAAAAATGACTCCTGCTCCTTTGTTTGCAAATAGGAGGATCAAACTAACAACTAAAAGCAATGGAGATAATATTATTAGTGCAATTAGCGAGATTGCAAAATCAATAAATCGTTTAATGATTAATGGGTACATTTTATTTGATCAGTTTTGGTTAATATTTCACTATAAAAATTAATTAAGCATTTTCTTACAAAACCTTGTTCGTATCGAGATGCAACCATTTGGCGAGCTTTTTTAGAGAGGGTTGCAACAAAATCAGGTTCTTTAGTAAATCTTTTCATCGCAAAATATAGAGAATCAGTATCATGAGGAGGAATGATTACACCATTAATACCTTCTTGAATAATTTCCCGACTTCCATTTATATCTGTTACAATAGATGGAAGCCCTAAAGCTCCAGCTTCTATTACTACATTTGGAAACCCTTCGCGATAGCTAGGAAATACCAATGCATCACATGAAGCAAGCCAGTGACGAACATCATTTTGCCTTCCTACGGTTATTATACGATTATTAACCTCAATTTCGTGTCTAGTTTTATCAGATATAGGATTAAAACCATCTTCATATGGGCCAACTAAAATAAGCCAAATTTTATCATTTTCTTTAGATAAGCGAGAGAAAGCTTCGATTAGCTCATTAATACCTTTGTCTTTTACGATTCTTCCAATGAAAATAAAAGAAAATGATTCTGGATTTCTAATAGTATTTGCTTTTTCCATAACTTCAGGAGAACGATCATAATGTTTTAAATCAATTCCTCTGACGTTTCCATACCCCAATACCTTAATATTTTTTCTTGTAATTCCATGGTTCAATAAATCATTTTTTACACCTTCTCCCTCTGGGATTATGTGAGTAGCACACGCACAAGTCAACCAATCTGTAAGCATAAGGATTTTTTTTGATAAACCTTTTGCTGTTGGAAAAACTAATCCAGTAAATGTATGAATTCGTACAGGAACACGACAAACCCAAGATGCTAACATACAAAGTAATCCGGCCTTTGGAGTCATAGAGTGAACTATGTAAGGTTTTTCTTTATAAAATGTTCTAATAAGTAATAATAATGAATTAATATCTTTAAAAGGAGATATACGTCTTTCCATGGGTATTGAAATAGTTCTTATTCCTTCACGAATACCAACTTTATCAAGACTTTCTCCGGGAGATGATAATCCAATAACCTCATATTCTTGAGATAGGTCTTTTAATAATCCTTTACAAAAAGTATCCAAAGAACTTGGAACTGTAGTACTACGAATAATTTTTATCATTGTTGGATCAGTTTGTATTTATTTAAAAATGGAGATAGTTTCTATTTAAAACTATTTATTTGTGTCAATTATTTTATTTGTATATTTTGCCTGATATATATCAGGCAAATAGCTGTATGATGCATTTGTGATTTATTCATGATAATGATTTAACTCAAGGCAAAATATTTTTTACTTGCTATACGAATTTTAATTGCCAAAATTATTTTGTAATTAATCTAAAGCGAGATATATCTCTGAGTGACAATTTGTTGAATCCAAGTTAAGCATATGACTTTTAAACCTTGAATATTAACTAATGCATTTTGCTAAGTCTGCTTAGTTTTGAATGAGTTAGAGTGATATGCTTTATAGCAGGAGTTATTCGGTTTGACTTAAATAATAAGCACTGAAATATATTCCTGATTACTAATTATAAATTATAGATAGAATTAATGATATTATTACGATTCTAATCTAGATAAAAACCATATGACTTCTTTGTGCAGACTCTTTTTACAAGATAACATACATATTTACAACATTCTCCAAAAGTTACTTTGTTTTCTTTTAAGATTCTAAATAAATCTTTGTATTCCTTAAATTTTAAGGCAACTCGTGCTCTATCTAAGGCTATTACAGCAAGTACACGATGTTGGTCATAAGGCGTAAGTTGATTTATCCTTTCCTTCATTTTATAAATGTAATGAGTTGCTACATCTTCAACAAATTCATAAGTTCGTTTTATTGTTCTAACTTCCCAATGAATTGTCAGCAAATCCTCATTTATATATGCCACTTTGTAGTTTTCAAATGCTCGCGTCATAAATTCAATATCTTGATTTCGTTTGAAAGATTCGTCATATCCCCCAATCTCATCAATCACTTTCTTCCTAAGCAGAATATTTGAACCAGAGCCCACATAAAACGTACGCATCAGAGCGCGAAGGTATATATCTCCACTTTGGTTCGTGGTGGATCTCTGAATACTACCATCTTTCATAAGGGTATGGTATGCTGTATAGCAAGCACCCCATGAGTCATCTAAGGACTCCAAACATTCAACTTGTTTCTGAATTTTATTGGGTGAGATTTCATCATCATCATCCAGAAATGTTATATATTTACCACTTGAAATACGCCAACCTGTATTACGTGCTGCAGAACCATTTCTGTTTTTGTCATGCTTCAAATATATAACATTATGGTTGTTTTTAAATTGAGACATCACCTCTTCTGTAGCCTCTCGTTCTGGAAATTTTGGATTGTTGTCATCTACTACGAAAATTTCAATATTATCATAAGTTTGCTTTAATACGCTATTTACAGCGCGGAATATCATATCCGGACGTTTATATGTAGGGATAATTACTGAGACTAGAGGATTATTCATCGTAATGTTTGTTAGCAGGCCATAAAAAATTTAACAAAGGAGCAATATAAAAAGCTGTGAATACTATTGTGAATGAGAAAACAGGATTTAAAAACCCCAATATTATAAATAAGATAAGAGAATAATTATTGTTTGATATTTTTTTTGCTGCATTTATTAAAAATGACACAAGTAATAATGCAAATATTCCGTAGATTGCAAAAATATCAAACCATTGCGCATGTGAGCCTATCCCGATTTTTTCCATTTCGAAATAATCATAATGAACGCTTGGACCTACTCCAAATATAGGATTGTCTAAAAAGGTCATAATGGAACTCATAGTCAATTTAATTCTTGACGTAAAATCCCCATCATCATCTCCTCCCGAAGTACTGTTAATTATATTATTGATTTCTGTCAATCTTCTACCAACTACATTAGAATCCTGATTAAGAAAATAATTGGCTATATGCGGTAATAACTGAATAAAGGAAAATAGCACTATAACTCCAAATAGCAATACAAGTGCTCTATTCTTTGCAGAAATTTTTTTCATTGCAACAAGCAAATAACCAAAGAAAATTATCATAAGAGCTGTGGTGTAAAGTGACCTCAATACAAGTAAAGTTCCTGCTGCAATAACTATATATATTGCACACTTATATAATTTTTCTCCTATCCTTTGGGATCCATACAAAAGAAAAGGACATAATAAAGACATAGAATATGGCAATGCATAACCTCCACCGACCACTATTGTATCATCCTTTTCCTCGGAAATTAATAATCTTAGAGCCATCGGATTCTCGTTAAGTAGCAACAGTGACTTATAGCAGTAATACATCATAATACCTATTGTTATGAAGAAAAACAGTTTTTCTATTTTGACATATTTCGCATTATTACCAATTATCTCTTGTTTTACAGGTAGGAGAATACATGCCAAAAATGTCGTGAACAGAGAAATACATGTATTAATGTCGAAACCACTTGTTAGCAACACGTAAAAAAGAAAGAGATATAATAGAGCAGAATGCTTATTAAGAAAGCTTCTTTTTACATATTTTGTAAAAAAAAACGTCAACAAGATAAGGTATGCTGCTATAAGAATAAAACCTGGGATTGAATATATACCACCACCAATCATAAAGAAGAGAGCAACAATAAATGCTATATTTGAGATTATTAATTTAGCTTTCATTCTTACTATCTCTTTAAGTATTTCAAAAATCCTCTTTGAATACAAATCATAGCAATCGTGATAACAACTATAATGTAGCAAACGAGCAGAAGCCCTATATTCCTAATATCAAATGAGCAAATCAAAATTATAGTAAGCATTATTGCAATACTCTTAATATATTGCTTCGTGTAATCGTAAAACGACACATCGATTAATTTGTTTGTTATCATTTTCCAATTTAGTCCAAAAAAAATTATACTAATTAATACTTGTGTATAAACAATAGCATATAATCCAAAAATTGCACTTGCTGTTGTCAAACTTAAACTAATCACAGCAGTCACTATAGTCCACTTTAACACTATATCTGTTCTTCCTCTTGCAACTGTCAATGATGCCGATGGAGATATAAAAGTAGAGAATAAACCATAAAAACAAAGAACTTTAAGAATTGGTTCTATCTCAATATAGCTTTCTCCATACATTGTTTTTGAAATCATGGAAGAAAAAATGAATACAAATAAAAAAATTACTCCTCCAAGATAGGCAAACAATTCCGAATAGACTGAAAAAACTTTTCTTGTTCTTTCTATGTCTTCCTGTATCTTCGCTAAAGATGCTGTCATAACACTTCTTGATATAGAATTCATTAGAGAATAACATTTTAGAATTAACTCTTTTGCTAAATTGTAAAAACCAAGCTCCTCCATGCCCACCATTTTCCCAAGTATGAAAACATCCGCTTTCGCTACTATGAAATCACATAATTGAGCGCAAATCTGATATCCACCAATCTTAAAGAAGTCTTTTATTTCTCCCATATTCAAGTAGAATTTTATGGTTGAAGATTTAATTCCTTTGAAGAAATAAACAATTTGTCTTAATGTTATTTGTATAAGCGTTCCATAAACTAAACTATAGACGCCATGGCCATTTAATGCTAATAATAAAATAAAACAAAAGCCAATTATTGATGAAAAAATAGAAACAATAGACAGAAACCTAAACTGTAATTCCTTTGTTCTAATCGTTTGGAATATTTTGCCAAATGAATTGATGATTATTGAAAGGCCCAATGTCCTAACAATTGACACTAATTCAGGTGAACCATAAATACTGGCAATTATGGGTGCTGTGGCAAATAATATTGCATAAATCGCTACACTAATAATATTATTTACCCAAAAAACAGATGAATACTGCTCTTTAGTTATGTCTTGCTTATGCAATATTGGAACTGTAAAACCTAAATCCGAGAAAATTTCACAAAATGAAACAACTGCAAGAGATATAGCAACAAGTCCAAAATCTGACGCGTCAAGTATTCTTGCCAAGACTGCTATCCTCAAAACTTGCACCAATGTATTGACAAATACCGCAGATGTATTCCAACCAACACTATTTACTATTTGGTGTCTTAAACTCATATGATTAATCGTCTGAGATTTATTCTTCTTAATACTTACTTTATTGCTGTCAACCAATTCTTTCTATTCTCTAATTTACCACTTACACAATCTAGATATGATTTATGCAGTCGCTTTGTTAACTCACCCAGATTTCCTGACCCAATTTGATAACGATCGATTGTGTAGATTGGAGAGATTTCCATTGCACTACCACAAAGAAATGCTTCGTCTGCCATATAAAGTTCTGTGCGATCGATTGTGCGCTCAACAAAATTAAATCCCAACTCTTTCTGAGCCAAACAAATGATGGTGTCACGAGTAATTGACTCCAGTACACTATCTGTTAAACGAGGAGTAATCAATGTATCACCCTTCACCATGAAAAAACAACTACCTGGACCTTCTGCTACCTTTCCAACTTCGTTCAGAAAGATACAAGTGTCATAACCATTACGTAATGCTTCTCTTTGACCTACACGACTGTTGATGTAGTTGGCACCACACTTAACACGAGGACTAAGGCTCTCTTCACTGATACGCCTCCAAGAGGTTACACAACAGTTCAGCCCCTTCTTATTGTATTCTGCACTGGTTTTTCCACGAGGAATAGGAGCCACAAACATCTCAACAGGTCCCTCTGATGCCCAGCTACCGAAACCATCCACAAACAAGGTCTGGCGTACACTCAGATTCTCGTTATAGTCATTTGCCTTAACCACATCAATAAGAGCCTTTTTGAAGTCTTCCTTTGTATATTTCAAGTCAAATTGCATCAACTTAGCAGAACGGATTAAGCGGTCGTAATGCTCATCCAAACGAAAGGCATACAGCAGCTTTTCCTCGTCATTCCAATAACAAGGGATACCCTCAAATACATTAAGTCCAAACTGGGATGTAGGGGCAAGGATATTTATTTTTGCGTCATTTACATTTAGAATCTCACCTTTAAACCAGATTCTTCTATTTGAAACATCATATAGCATAGTTAAATAGATATATTAAAAGTTGAACGTGTGAAAGAGGTCATTAAATACTTCACCTCTCTTGATTACTTCTGTCTTTTCATTACATATGTCCAGCACAGGAAAGTTAGGTAGAATGAAAGGTGGCTTCATAACAAGTGAATAGCTACCACAGTTGCTGATTACAATCGCATCTTCATGAGCTAACTTACCATTATAGTTGTTATAGATCAAATCCCCCTCAATGCAGGTGAATCCAACCATATCTAGATCCGAGTATACTTTCTGTTCATTACCCATAGCAATCACTTCCATTGGAGGATTAATGCCATTCATGCTAATGTTTTTCTGACTTCCAAGAATCGTTGCAATCCACTTACCACGAATATTCTTTATGGTTTTTACAGTACCTACGAATTTCATACAATCCCCCACAATAGCAGAACCTGGTTCAATCAAGAGTTCAGGCTTAACATCCTTATCCTTGAAGTATTCAGCAAACACTGTTGCAGCTACTTCTGCGTAGTTATAATATTCTGGAATCTCTGATTCAAACTGTGCCTTCAGCGAATCAGCCATCTTACCAAACAAACCTCCACCAATATCAATACGCTCAGGAATAATTCTAAGGCGGTCAATTAACTCTACCATTCCCTTTACACGTGCTGGCCAGTATTCAATCTGACGTTGTGCAAAGTGGCAATGGAAGTTTATGAAGTGCACGTTAGGAGTGCTTGTAACGAATGCAATTACCTGCTTGAAGTCCCCACCATCAACATCAAAGCCGAAACGACTCACAACACCATCACCAACATCATAGTTGCAACGGATACCAAGATTCAACGTCTTGTTCTGATGCTTCTTCGCAATTTCCTTTACAATGTCAAGTTCTTCAATAGAGTCAATATTATCAGTACCACCGGAAATAAGGAATTCTTCCAGTTTCTGTGGATTTTTGATCGGACCATTCCATATGATTCGTGCTGGATCCACTCCAACTCGAAGAGCTATCTCAAGTTCCATTTCGCTGACAACCTCAGCATAACCCCCAAGATTGTTCACAATCTTGCAGAGTTTGGGTGTGTAGTTGGTCTTATAAGAATAGGCAATGTTAAAGTTGGGGTAAATCTTGCGAAACGTATCTCTCAGTTCAATGAAGTTATTAGTGTACTGTTCACTATCTAACAGATAGAAAGCATCTCCATACTCTTTACGAAGATTGCTGATGATTGAACGGTTAATGTTCATTGCGCTTTGCTTTAATGATTGATACCACTTTGTCAACTCCTTTCTTTACTTCCTCAATATTTTCTTTAAAATATGATTCAGGGAGTAAAGGAAGTAGATTTTCGAAAAGACGAATCTGGTTTAAACCAAGCTGAAACTCATATTTCCATTTATTGTAATCCTCGTATTGGTTATCACAGAAACTGCGGGAAAGAATAGCTCTTGTTGAACCTAGACGATAATGTTCTGCAATAATTCTTTCAGCGGGAAGTAAACCTTCTCCTATCTTTGCAATACCTCCAAAACCAAAAGGGATGCCATAATATTTAAATTTATGACACATATCTTCAACTAATCCATTTGGGAGAAGCTCGAACATAAACGTAAGTTCATAAGAAAGATGCATGTCGTTCAGACCAATGTGAGCTTCATCGAAACCACCCATTTCTAACAATTTATCTTGTATCTCATAAGATTCCTTAGTTTCAAATAATAAGTTTGTATACACTCTATTGTTAACATATTGGAGGAATAAACTTACTTCTTTAATAGTCTTAAACATAGGGAGCATGAGCATATCTGCACCTCTTTCAATTGCCTCATCTATCTCTGACTTTGAGTCGGGATTAATAGGATTAATTCTGACAAGCAATTCAGATTTATCAACTACCATCTTTAAAGCAGATATATCACTAATCGAATGCTTAGATTTGACAGTGTTCATACCTTTTTGGCGCTCTTCTTTACCAAGGTTTTCAAGGTCTACCCAAATTCTTTTTACTCCACAATCCTGTGCAGCTACAGCAACACTTGGATTATTTGTTATAAACATCAAATCTAAAAAACCTCTGTTCATATTTGTTTATTTATATAATTCTAGCCATTTTGAAGCCCAATATTGCCATGATGTGAATGTTCTAACTATACTGCAATTCTTTTCAGCTAAATATTTATGCATTTCGAGATCACGCAATGTATCCTGTATTACTTCAGGTAGTTCAGTAAGAGCTTTGTACTTTATATAGTGAACCTCATTATCATCAAGGATCTGATAATTCAGCCATTTTCCATTTAAAACAACAGAACCTGCATAAATATGTTCAATCATAGCATTAGAGAGAGCATCAGTAGTTTGAGGATGAATGAATATATCTGTCAACCTTCTTAAGACTGGTATTTCATCTTCTCCCATAAAATAATCATAAATTATATACTTGATATCATATGAAGATAGCAAATCATTAAGCTTCAGCTTTTCATACTCTGAGATTCCATAAGCGGGTATAGCGATTTGAACAATGTTTTTATTTAATACAGGTAAAATCAACTCTAATGCCTCATATTGTCTCATTTCTTTTCTCCAACAATAACCTACCGTGATTGTAATTTTTTTGCAATCAAGTTGGAGAACATCATAGTATTGCTGAATATCGTTCGACTGTTTTATTATGTCTATAGACTTAAAAAATAGATTCCCAAAATCTAATATGTAACATTTTTTCAATATACTTTTCTTTGAGAAATACTTTTTAAAATATGAAAGCATGTCTTTGGTAATAAAAGATATTGAACTGCTTTTCTTAATTAAAGGACGATATAGACTTCTAACTATAATATTTGCCCTATATAGATCAGATCCCCAGAAAGAAATACTTATTTTAGTGTAGTTTTTTCTAAGAAGATAGATTGTAGGGCATATGTAATGGCTAACAAAGTGTAAATGGCAAATATCAAATTTCCCCATGCTTGAAAGAACTTGATATGTTTTTTTTATATAAACAAATTTGCCCTCGTTCAGTTTTATTCCTCCTTGAATATTAATTCTCAATTGTTTGTATGCATCTAAAAAATGAGGGCGAATACTATCTATTGGGCCTGCGATGTTGAATCCCCATATTTCCGCATGGCAATCACACAGAACATTTTTTGAGTAGTTGTAAAGATGTATGCTGCTAAAATCACCTACAATTAGTATTTTTTTCTTCTTCTCCATACTTTATCTTATTCTTGATTTTTGATTGACGTTTTTCTTAGTCAGCCCATCATTATTATTAATCAACTCGGTAAATTGAAGTGCCGACAACAGATGTGTTAATCATTTTGTAGCCATTATAAAGAGAGAATTTCATACTCGCCAAATAATCTTATCTCCAGACTATTAAAGTTTGAACTAATGCATTTTAAGCCATTATAATAGTTTTTTTCTTTAAAAACTGAAATAATTTCTTGATCTTTGGCTGAAAAGTAGAGTTTGTTAGTCTCTCCCAAAAATATCTCTGGTATAAACTTTTTCTTCAACGTCTTTCAAGCAATCATCATAACGATTAGCTACAATGGCTTGCGACATTTCTTTAAACTTTGAGAGATCATTTATTACCTTGCTGCCAAAGAAGCTTTCGCCGTCTTGAATGGCTGGCTCGTAAATAATAACTTCTGCTCCCTTTGCCTTTATGCGCTTCATGATTCCCTGGATGGCACTCTGACGGAAGTTGTCGGAGTTAGACTTCATTGTTAAGCGGAAGATACCGATAGTACAATGACCTGCATTTGCCCGGAATTCGTTGTTGGTGCTGTAGTCGTACCAACCAGCCATACGAAGGACAGCATCAGCGATGTAGTCTTTACGGGTACGATTAGATTCTACTATTGCCGACATCATGTTCTGAGGGACGTCCTGATAATTGGCTAAGAGCTGCTTGGTATCTTTTGGTAGACAGTAGCCTCCGTAACCGAAAGATGGATTGTTGTAGTGATTACCAATACGAGGATCGAGACCTACCCCTTGAATGATGGGACCGGAATCAAGGCCTTTCATCTCTGCATAGGTGTCGAGTTCGTTGAAGTAGCTTACACGAAGAGCAAGGTATGTATTGGCAAATAGTTTTACAGCTTCAGCTTCTTTCGTGCCCATAAAGAGCGTATCAATATCTTTCTTTATTGCTCCTTCTTGTAAAAGTTTAGCGAAGATTTCTGCTGCCTCTTTTAAGTGGTTACCTGCAATTGCATTTATAGCTTCATTTTCTTCTTCAAACTGTTCAATCATTTTAGGATAACCAACAATGATGCGACTCGGATATAGATTATCATATAGCGCTTTGCTTTCACGAAGAAATTCAGGCGAAAACAATAGATTGAGTTTTCGGCTACTTTCGTATCCCATCTGTTTGAATTTCTTGAAATACTTTACATATAGACTACGGCAGTAGCCTACAGGGATCGTACTCTTTATCACAATAGTTGCCTCTGGATTAACTTCCAGTACTACATCAATAACATCTTCGATATTATGGGTGTCAAAGAAATTTTTGACAGGATCGTAATTGGTAGGTGCAGCAATAATTACAAAGTCGGCATCCTTATATGCAGAAGCTCCATCAAGCGTGGCCGTCAGTTTCAGATCTTTTTCAGCCAGATATTTTTCAATATATTCGTCTTGAATAGGAGATATCTTATTGTTGATTTGATTTACCTTTTCGGGTATTACATCTACAGCAATAACCTGATGGTGTTGTGCTATTAAGGTTGCTATTGACATGCCTACATAGCCTGTTCCAGCCACGGCAATCTTTATATCATTGTATGGTCTCATATTGTGATGTGCAATTTAACTTTCAGTTTCGTATAAATATCTAAAATGTATAAACACACCCCTCACGCCTCAAACCCATGTAAGGTTTCAGCGCTGATGCTGCCGGACTGTCTGTTGGGACGGGCCGGGTGGTTGGTTTGTACTTTATTTGATTTTGTTTGGCCCGGGTTTGCATAGTATACTGCTGCCGGGCAACGATCGAATCCCTCTGTGAGAGGGGTTGGTGTTACGGATTTCATTGTGTAGGGTTCCAAAAGGGTTGTTATACCAAAGGTTCGTCACTCCCAAGGGGGTAACTGTTTATACAGGAAAAGGGCATGTTCGTACCGGATATTCCTGTTTTTGTAAATTGTTGGCAAAGATGCTACTTTTTTTAGATAAAAAAAACCTTTTAGCGTGATTTTGTTGTGAATTAAATGTTACAGGGCCGTTTTTGTTTGAGGGGGGCTGGCGGAATCTTTCCTTACGTATACTTTTTTTTATCCTTAAGGGAAGTTTTTTTTTCACTTAAGGGAAGTTTTGCGTAGAAGGGGTGTACGGAGTTTGCAGACACAAAAAAATCCCCTCCGTGGGTACGGAAGGGATTGGATGCCTACACCAGGTGGTTTATGTACCAAGCGGTGGCGGCGGTTACGATAAGGCACCAACCTAACAGGTTGGCGGCACGGGTGGCGGTGGCTTCGCCAGGGTCAGGATCAATCCGCACAGGGCAAGTGTTACCTCGGTCTGCTTCATCACCATCGAAAGGAGGGTGAGGCACAGGAGGGTCCTGAGGACGGGCTGCTTTGGATCGCTTCTTCCGAAAAAAGCAGCCGGCCAGGGCCAGGAGAAGCTCCAGAATTTGTTGTACTTGTTTCATCTTGTTGAGTTTTTAATGTTGTTTGGGTATCAGGGTGGCAATGCTTGCCGATAGCTTCTCCATCAGAATCTGATAGGAGGCGCGGTTGTCGCCGTTTACTTCGCTGATGTACTTGGAGTAGGCGATGCTCTTGGCAAAGGCGGCAGGGTGGAAGGAGAGGTCGGCCGAGGTACGGTAGCTGCCGCGTATCAGCCGGCAGTAGTCCATAAAGCTGTTCTCCATCGTATCGTACCGGCGGAAGGTTAGTCCGCCCTCCGCAAGCTGTATCTTCCCGCCGTGCCAGTAGTTGTTTATCCGTCCGTAGGCAGTTATGCCGAAGAAGTTGTTGTAGGTACTCAGCTTCGACTCGCCCCATCCGGATTCGATGGCCGCCTGGGCCAGTATCACCACCGGGTTGATGTTAAATTCTGCACCCGCAGCTTTCGCCGCGGGGTAGAATTTGTTTACAAAATCTTGTTTTGTCATGGTGCAGGGGGATTAGTATACGTGTTCCTTGTCGCAGGGTTCGGTAACGGTTACGGTAACCGTTTCGGGCTTCACCGTTACATTCTCGAACTTGTTGCCGTCGCGAATCTTGTCCAGCAGCGGATCCGGGCGGAACACAATGCGCGGACGCTTGATGTTGGCCACCGTAAACTCTTTCTCGGTTTCGGTACCTGTAGAACCGAGGGTGATGCGGAAGAGGCCCAGACCCCGTAATCTCACGCTAAATCCGGTGGTAAGTTGCTGGCGCATCACCAGTAACAACGAGTCGAGAATCAAACCGATATCTCCCCTGGAGGCGGAACTCATGGTGCTGATGGCATCTACCAGCGCCTCGTGTTCCATACGACCTGCACTCTGTGCCATGGCATAATACAGTTTACTGTCTGCTTCCGCCCCTTTTGTAAAATTCTTTTTCTGAACCAATTTGTACCTTAACATAGTTTTTTGTTTTTAATGGATGAATAATTCGTTTTTATCAGCTGATGACTCAAAGGTACTACCGGGGGGTGGGGTGGAATCCGGATAGGTCGGTTTGTGTAGGTGAGCATCTTTTTGTGTCCGCGAATGTCCGCGAAAGTGCTTTTAAGGGGTATAATTAGTGAGAAAAGTTTTGTTAAATCATGAATAAATCATTATCTTTATAAGGAATAAATGTAATGCCATGAAACAGGAAGAAAAAGCCATTCTCTATTCTTTTAAGCAACTTTCCATGCGGTATTCGCCGGATCTGCAACCCGATTCTGCCTCCAAACAGCTGATGCGTTGGGTGATGTATCATCCCGATCTGAAGCAGAAACTGGAGAACGCCGGTTGGCACAAAGGGGCCCGCCGACTCACACCGCTGATGGTGGAACTGATTTACGATTCGTTGGGTGAACCATAATTGATATATCTTTGCCGCCCTGTTTGCCAAATTTTGGGTGAAACGGGATTGTAAGTGTATGTGAAAGCGGTTTTAATTTCACAAATAAAAGAAAAATGATAGATTTTAGAAAAATTAACAGTCGAATCGGTAATGTTATATTTCCCGATTCCTGCGCCTCAAAAGAGGAGTTTTTAACCTATATAAATAGCCTGAAATATCCGGGCTGGAGTGCTTTGAATTTTTTCGTTTATCTGTTGCATCCGGAGGTGAAAGTGTTGCCCGGTGTAAAGAGGCTGACCAATCAGTTGCGGAAGTATTTCAAATCGTTTCTGCTGCTGGAGCATGGGCCTCCCCGAAAAGAAGAGGAGGCTGTTCCCCCGTTTATAGTGGTGACTGATTGGGAATTATATTTTGAAAAGGTGTTCGATGCGGTGTACAAAGACCGGATGATTACCCAAATTACTTTGTGGGATTTGAGCATCCATCTGTATAGTATTACGCAGACTGATATCGCACATTCCACCTTCTACTCAAATATGAGTGAAGCGCATGCAGCGTATCGTAAACAGCATAAATTTCACGAATCGGGGTTTATCAGAAAGCCTCGCGGTAGTAACAAAAAAAAGTCCAAAACAAAATAGTATAGTTATGCGGGTTTGCGCCCGTTAACTAATTGAGAATAACTGCCTTTCCATACATTTACAATTATTTTTATAACATTTCTTGTGGTCTGATTTGCTATTTGTAGGTTCGCAGCCGTTAACGGAAGTGTCTGTTACTGTTCTCGCTTTTTCTTCATGCTGGTACGAAAGTACGCCTTTTTATTCTTTTTTATTTTAATATATAGGATAGGGTTTGAGGCGTTTGTGGCGGTGGTGGTGCGGCAGGTGGCTGTACTTTCCGCATGGTCGCTGGCCTTACAGGGCGCTTTCTTGTGCTGAATGTGGCGGGTAGACGGTGTAGGCTGGTTAACGCAAACATTTTATTAACCAATAAATTTAAATTAGTATTATGGACAACTGTGTTGATGATTATCTTCCTTATCTGCGGATTTCCCGCGAGTTACTATCTGTTATTCTTGCTAGGCCTACGCCCCGTAACCGTAAGGACCGGGTTTATGCGCTCATGCAGTTGCGTGCCAATTACCGCGACGGGGTGATGTTGTGCCAGGGTGTGGTATTCGATTGCCTGAGGGGGCAGCTTATTTCAACCCGCGAGGAGATTGCCCGGCAGCTGGGGGTAGATCGTAGTGCGGTGGGGAAGGATATCGCCCTGCTGGAGGCGGAGAATAAGATTGTGTGCCGGCGGCTGGAGTATAGTGTTACCTGTTTTACGGTGGTGGAGTATGATACGCTGCAGCAGGGTAAGCCGCGCCGGTGGATGAAGCCGGTTTCGGGTGACGGTGAGCCGGAGGAGGAGTTGGACAGACCGGCGGTGCGCTATTATGATCGTGCGGAAAGGAGACCGGACGATGAGTGAGCGGAAGGGGCAGTTGCGGGTGGTGCCGGTGCCGTCGTACCACGATATGGGTCCGGCGGAGCGGAACGAGTTGTTTGTAGTGGCGGCGGTATTGCTGCGTACGGATGTGATGGACGAGGTGAGCGGGGTGCTGACTTCCGATATGTTTCTGGATCCGAACCTGGCATTGGCCTTCAGGGCTATCGAACAGGTGTATGCCCGGGGGGTGCTGGTGGATCTGCAGACGGTGGATACGGAGATGTTTCGCCTGGATGAGGTGCATGCGACTCGCCTCCAGGGGATTTCCGGTCTGAAGGAGGGGCTGCGCATGGTGCGGGAGGTGAGCAACGTGATGGTGTATGCCGCGGAGGTGGTGCGTTTTTACCGGTTGCGGTGCCTGCAGGCTTTGGGGGAGTCGCTGGCGATGAAGGCGAATTTGATGGATGGGGATCCGGATGCTTTGATGGAGGAGTTGGAGCGGGAGCTGATGGTCTTGCGCCTGAAGTGTGTGAATGGCGATATGGGGGTGCCGATGGAGGTGGCGGGCCGCAAAGTGCTGGATTATTTCAAGGAGTTGAAGGCGTCTGGCGAGCTGCCTGTGGGTTGCCCCACGGGGGTGAAGGGCCTGGACGAGCTGATGGGAGGGGTGCGTCCTTGCGAACTGATGTTTTTGGCGGCCCGGCCGGGGGATGGTAAAACGGCCATGGGGTTGCACATGGCTTTGGCGTGTGCCCGGGCGGGGTTGCCTGCCTTGTTTGTTACCATGGAGATGAGCGACGAGGAGCTGGTGAAGCGGATGTTCGCCAAGTTGGGTGATATTTCGCCGGACAGCATGCGCCTGTATGGTCCCTCGCTGAAGGAGCTACGCGAGATGGAACGGGTTACGGAGGAGGTGATGCCGGGATTGCCGCTGCGCTTTTTGTTTGCTCCGTCTATTACGCTGGAGCAGCTGCGGGCAAAGGTGCTGATGGCGGTGAAACGGGGGGAGTGTAAGGTGTTGTTTGTGGATTATATTCATCTGATGCAGTTGCCTAAGGGGATGGAGGCGAATCCGGTGGGTGGTCTTGGGGTGCTGGCAAATGGCTTGAAGTCGCTGGCGATGCAGGCGAAGATTCCGCTGATTAGCATGGCGCAGATGAGTAGGAAGATTGAGGAGAGGGGGCCGGCGGCGGTTCCGTTGTCGTCCGATATGAGGGATTCGGGGATTCTGGAGCAGGCGGCGGACATCATTTTGTTTATCCGTAAGCCGGGAAAGAAGGATAACCGGGCGAAGTTGCGGGAGGGGACGTTCTTTCTCACCAAAATGAGGAACGGGGGGACCGGGGAAGTGGATTTTAGGTATTCTATCGGGTTTACTTCTTTTGAAGAGGTTTCTTCCTGTTAGAAGAAATTTCTTCTAATTATACTATTTTTCTATTCCGTTTTCTGTTTTCCCAAAGGTTGGGGTTACCACTTTTTCTTTTCCTTGATGAAAAGAAAAAGTTCGCAAAAAGAAAAATCAAGACTGCGCCTGCGCGAGCTAAAACTGCCTTCTTCCGGCTGAACGGAAATAAACTCGCTGCGCTCAAACAGATTTCCGTTTTTATCGCCTGCAGATGTCAGTTTCTTTACGCTCGCTCCGACGAGGTCGGTCCTTTCCTCCTTCCTCTCCGGAATGCGCTGCGCTGTTCCTCCTTCCTCCTATCTCTTTACTTCCTTTCTTCTTCCTTATATATATGCTATATAATAATGTATACTCTATACTATATATAATGTATGGGGATGGGGTGGTTTTGATTTTGTGTAATTGTTTTGTAAAACTTAAATGATATTTATTTATGAGTGATTTGAAAAGTAGGGTGTTCATGGTGAAGGATTTTGTGAGGATCCAGGATTTGGTTGCGGAGTATACGGGGTTGGGTAAAGAACAGAATGGCAAGTTTATGGTGCGTTGCCCGTTTCATGGGGAAAATAATCCTTCCATGGTGGTAAGGATCCATAACAAGACCTTTAAGTGTTATGCGTGTGGTGTGTCTGGGGATGTATTCGGTTTCGTAATGGAGATGACGGGTTGCTCTTTCTACGAAGCGCTCACTTCCCTCGAAGTAAGAGCGGGCATATCGCCTCCTACTCAATACAATAGTTCTGCGAAGCCTTTCACTCCCAAATCCAAATCTGCTGCTAATGCGCTGCCTTCCAATTCTGGCGACTCTTCTTCTGGTCTTACAGCTTCTTTTGGTTCGGATTCATCCGCCAACTCAACTGCTGTTAAATCACCTACTGAAGTGATATCTTCCTCTTCTTCAGGTAGTTCTATTTCAGATTCTAATACTTCTGATGGCATTTCTGTTACCACGGCTTCTTCTGATGGGGCGACTTCTTCTCCATCTCCTTCTGGCAATCCCGCATCCGGTTCTTCTTCTAATGCTGGCGATGCCACGGCTCTAACTCCTGGTGGGGCTTCGGACGGGACGCTTTTTGGGTTTGGGGGTGTGAAAAAGGAGGTGAAAAAGGAGGAGGAGTTGTCGAGGGTGATGTTGATTGAGCTGAATACGGATTTTTTGAAGGTGTTGGGTGGGTATGATCCTCAGTGTGAGGGGCTGCTGAAGGTGTACGTGGATTTTGAGGTGGGGGTTTCGCCGTGGCATTGGAGCTACCGGGGAGATAAGTTGTTTAAGGGGATGTTGGACCGGGTGGTGTTTCCGCTGAGGGATGCCCAGGGGGTGTTGGTGGGGTTCTCGGCTCGCCATAAGTCGGCTTTGCCGCCTCCGGATGGTTGGGGGAAGGGGTGCCCAAAATATATTAACAGTGCGGGGAGTGCGTTGTTTAAGAAGCGGGAGTTGTTGTACGGGCTGCATCGTACGGCCAAGGCGATACGGTTGCGCGGGTTTGCCTTTCTTGTGGAGGGGTATAAGGATGTGCTGGCCATGGTGGCGGCAGGGTTTGGTAATACGGCGGGGCTGTGCGGACTGGAAATTACGGAGGGTCACCTGGATCTGCTGGCGGGGTTGTGTACCCGGGTGGTGCTGCTTACGGATGGCGACGTTCGGGGGCAGGCGGCAGTGCCGAAGTTTGAAGGTTTGCTTAAGGGTGCCGGCTTCGGGGTGCTTTCGCTTTCGCTGCCCGACGGGGAGGATCCCGACTCGCTGTTCCGCCAATTGGGTGCCGAGGGCTTGCGTACCTTAATAGAGTCGTTGCTTTGTCCCCCACGCCTTTTATCGCCTGTTTTACCTCCTTCCAACAGTATGTCCGAAGACTCTATTTTACTTTCTGTTTCCGACAAACTAATTTCACCCCTTCCCGAGTCCTATTTTAGGACCGAAGAGGTTGTTTTACCCTATATAAAGGAGATGAAACCATCTTTTGATGGGGTTGAATCTCTCCATGCGGAAGTGTCGGAACCTTCCCTTGCAGAGGCAAAATCCTCCTTTGATGGGATTGAATCTTCCCCCGCGGCTGTATCGGAAACCTCCCTTATGGATACAAAATCATCCTTTGATGGTACTGTGTCAGGCTCTCCGGAGGTGAAACCTTCAGGGTGTGATGCGGAAAATAGCGGGGTTCCGAATGCCGCAGGAGAGGATACGGCGGAGGTAGAGTCGGCAGCTGTTTCGGAAGAGGATTTGCTGATAAGGGATGTGGACAGTCTGGTGGCGTCGTTGGCCTATGTGGCCCGCCCAACAGAGAAACAGCGGATGATTGCCCGCCTCTCTACGCTGCGGGAACGGTTGGTGAAGGTCTCCGTCCTCTTGAACCGCCCGCCCTCGGTGTTGTAAAGAAGGGGCTCGCGCCCCTTTATTATAGTTTTTGTTGTAAAAGTATAATAAGAAATGGACTATTTTAAATTTTGATCTAAAATTAAAATAAGGAATAGAGGGAGCTCCTTTTGTATAATAATAGCTTGGATTTGCAAAAGTGGTTCGAATTTATGTATTTACCCTCTCAGTTTTCATGAATACCTGTTGGCAATGGGTCAGAAGCCATTGCTCGACTTATTATTGAGCCGTGACTGGACGCTTATAAAAAGTTTTAGAGAAAAATTTATACAACAGCTGCGACTGTATTATTATATTGGTGGTATGCCGGAGGTGGTTCTTTCGTTTAGCGATAGAAATGATTTCAGGGAGGTTCGAGCCATTCAAAAACGTATTCTTTCTGCTTATGAGCAGGATTTTTCAAAGCATGCACCTAATGAGATCGTCCCACGTATCCGGATGTTGTGGAATTCCATTCCTGCTCAACTGGCCAAAGAGAATAAAAAATTTATATATGGGGCTGTTAAAGCTGGTTCAAGGGCGAAAGATTATGAACTGGCCTTGTCGTGGCTCATTGATTGTGGATTGATTCACAAAATTTGCAGGGCTTCCAAGCCGGGTATTCCGTTGAAGGCTTACGAGGATCCGGGTGCTTTTAAATTGTTTATTGTAGACGTAGGGTTACTTGGGGCCATGGGGGATATTGATGTGAAAACATTGCTTGAAGGGAATGTTATATTTGAGGAATTTAAAGGGGCCCTGACCGAACAATATGTGTTGCAACAATTAATGATGAAGGAAGATCTGGCTATTTATTACTGGACTTCGGGAACGTCGACGGCCGAATTGGATTTTATGATTCAATATGCTGGAAAGGTTGTGCCAATCGAGGTAAAGGCGGAAGAGAATCTGCAGGCCAAAAGCCTGAAAGCATTTTATCAGAGATACGCCCCGGATACTTCCATACGTACCTCCATGTCCGATTTCAGACAGGAAGAATGGCTGGTGAATATCCCGCTGTATGCAATCGGTACCTTGCCTGAAATTATATAAAGGGTGGGGGCTTCTTTAATATCTTTAAATCCTAGCTATATATTTTGAAAAAACTTATTGGGTATTAAAATATTATATTGTTGCTTCATAATTATTAGAAATAGCCTAAGTCACTTTTTAGTGGTTTAGGCTATTTCCTTTTACAAGGTTACTCCGGTTTTAAAGAGGGCTATTTCTTTGTATCCGTTTATTTCGTGTTTTAACATGGAGCCTTCTGCTACGGCCAGTACCTTTTTTGTAAATTGCTGCAACAGGGTATCCATGGGGGTTCCTTCCAATAAAATACCGGCATTAAAGTCGAGCCAGTTTTTTTTCTGATTGTATAATGCCGAATTGGTTGCTATTTTTATGGTGGGCACAAAGCTGCCGAACGGGGTACCTCTGCCGGTGGAGAACAGGATGAGCTGACAACCGGCAAAGGCCAGTGCCGAAGAGGATACCAGATCGTTGCCAGGCGAGTTGAGCAGGTTGAGTCCTTTTTTGGTTGCCGGTTGGGCGTATTGGAGTACATCGACTACGGCGGAGCAGCCTCCTTTTTGAGTGCATCCCAGTGATTTTTCTTCCAGGGTGGTAATGCCTCCGGCTTTGTTTCCCGGTGATGGGTTTTCATAAATGGGTTGGTTGTTTGCCCGGAAGTAGTCTTTGAAATCATTTATGAGGGATACCACCCGGTTGAATGTTTCGGTGTTTTGGGCCCGGTTCATTAAGATGGTTTCTGCACCGAACATTTCGGGTACTTCAGTCAGAATGGTGGTTCCCCCTTGCCCGATGAGCCAGTCGGAAAACCTTCCCTGCAGGGGGTTGGCAGTTATTCCGGAAAATCCGTCGCTGCCTCCGCATTTGAGTCCTACTTTGAGTAATGATATGGGCAGAGGCTGGCGGTGGTCTTTTTTCATTTCCAGCACCAGCTCTTTGAGGAGGGAAAGTCCCACCTCTATTTCGTCTTCCACCTCCTGGGCAATCAGAAAGCGAACGCGCGATTCGTCCCAGGTCTGCATTACTTTCTTAAAGGACGTCTGTTGGTTATTTTCGCAACCCAGACTTAACACCAGCACGCCTCCGGCGTTGGGGTGTTTGGCCAGTGCAGCCAGTCCCTTTTGCGTGTTAAGCAGATCGTCTCCCAGCTGTGAGCATCCGTAATTGTGGGTGTATACCCGTATATCGTCTATATGATTAGTGTCTGTCTCCTTTTTGAGGCGATCGATCATGGTTTGTGCAATACCATTTACGCATCCCACAGTAGGGATTATCCACAATTCGTTGCGAATACCCATCCTGCCGTCGGACCGGAGGTACCCGTTTACAGTGAGATTGCTTTCGGATACTTCCGTATTGTATGCTTCCTTCTGATACCTGTAGGTAAGGTTGTCGCTCAGGTTGGTTGCCAGGTTATGGGAGTGAATATGCTGTCCGGCTTGTATGTTGGAAAGCGCCTGTCCGATTGGGTATCCGTATTTGTAGATGTTGTTTCCCTTCGCAATGGCTTGGGAGGCAAACTTATGTCCGGCCGGGATATCTTCTTTTAGCGTGAATGACGAATTATCGCTTTGAATGAGGTGTCCGGCCGGTAAATTCCGGAGGGCTACCCATGCATTGTCGGCTTCGTGTATTTTTAGGAATGTATTCATTTCTGTCTGTTTTATTTATTCGATGATACGGTATAGTTCTTGTTCCGGACCGTGGGTCAGGATGTTTGCTGCAGCTGTGCCCACCTGTTCGATAAAACCTGGTATGGCGGTAAAATCGTTGCTCCAGACGGATCGGTTTTCAAGGATGTTTTTGATCCATAGCCCGGGTGTATCCGGATTGAATGTACTCCGGATAAAATGAACGGCATCTGCCGCATCATTGGGTTGAAAGCTGATACGGCTTTTTCCGCTGTACAATACCAGCAGTGAGGCAAGCGAAAAGGCACTGAGCGGAGCTATTTTCTTATATTTATCGTAGTAATCTTTTACCGTGGGATAGTTGCGTGTTTCCCATTTTGACAGGGAGTTAAGGGCAATGTCCTTCAGGTAATGATTGATGTAGGGATTGTAGAACCGTTCCAGTATCTGGGACGCATAATCGCACAATTGCTCTTGATTCTCCGGAATAATGGGAATGATTTCGCCAAAAACCAATTTACGGATATAGGAGCGGATAAGCGGATGCGAGATTGCCTCGCGTACGGACAGGCAGTTCAGTTGCAAGGCCAGAGATGCCATGGCCGTGTGTGAACCGTTCAATATACGTACTTTTCGCGTACGGATGGGATGGATATTATCTGTAAACACAACGTTTAGTCCGGCCCGGTGGAACGGAAGCAGCTCTTCTATCTGCGGATCTCCGGCGATGGCCCACAGATGGAAGTATTCGCCCTTTACTACCAGGTTATCGTCGTAACCCAGTTCCTCTTTAATTTCGTGGATGGAATCCGACGGAAACCCGGGAACGATTCGGTCTACCAGCGTGTCGTAAAAATAACAGCAGTTTGTAACCCATTGAATAAAGCTCGCCCCGAGGTTTTCTCTTTTTGCATGTGCCAGAACGTAGCTGCGAAGGGTAGATCCGTTGTCTTCTATCAGTTCGCAACAGATTATAGATAAACCACTGTTTGCGTTCCCTCCGAACTTTTTGAACCTTTTGTAAAGTAAGGCTGTAACTTTTGCCGGAAAGGTTTTAGGCGGACAAGCAGACAGGTCGTCCTGGTCGTCGTACCTGATGCCGGCTTCGGTGGTATTGGACAAAATTAATTTAAGATCCGGACTGAGTATCAGGTTCTCGTATGCGTTGTATTCCTTGTACGGGTTAAGAGCGGTCTGGATACAACTGATAAGGCGGTTTTCTTTAACCGGCTGTCCGTTTTTTATTCCTTGCAGGGTAACGTGATACAGGCCATCTTGTTGATTGAGCAAGTCGCTGATACCCTGTTCGATGGGCTGTACAACTGCTACGCCGTGCGCTGTTAGTCCGTCCGAATTTATTTTGTCGATCATCCAGTCGGCAAAGCCCCGTAAAAAATTGCCCTCGCCGAATTGGAGGATTGTTATGGGCAATGGCTTTCTGTTTGTTGTTGTCGAGTTTATCGCTTTCATGTTTATTTATTTGTAAAATGATTCTTATATTTGCATACAGACAGAGTTATAGCGTGAACCGAAAATTAATGTATTTTTAATGAAAAAACGTCCCCTACGTATAAAAGATATCGCAGAGATTCTCCAAATATCCGTTTCTACAGTTTCGCGTGCACTAAGGGATACCTACGATGTAAATCCGGAAACGAAGGAAAAGGTGCTTGCCTTGGCCAACCAGTTAAAATATAAACCCAATTTTAACGCGGCTGCTTTGGCATCGGGCAATACTAAAAATATTGGTGTCGTTATTCCTTTCATTACTAATTATTACTTTTCGACGGTTATTTCCGGTATCCAGGAGGAGGCTTATACGAACGGGTACAATATTATATTGCTGGTAACCAATGATAGTTCCGAAAGGGAACTTAGTATGATTAAAAATCTTTCCGTAACGAGCCTCGACGGTCTGCTTGTTTCAATCTCTTCCAATTCGGTAATGAGTAATCATTTTCAGGAATTGACAGAAGAGGGGGTGCCTTTGGTATTTTTCGACAGGGTACCGGATGATATAGTGGCATCCAAAGTATTGCAAGATGATTTTTCGGGGGCTTTTCAGGCTACAGAACATCTTATCTTACATGGCTATACTAAAATTGCCCATATTGCGGGAAGCGAACATCTGTCTTTTACCCAGAGACGATTGCAGGGCTATGTATCTGCACTCGAAAAATATGATTTACCTGTACGTAAAGAGTGGATTATCTATTCGGGTTTCTCGCAGCAATGCGGTGAATCCGATATGAATATCCTGCTGAACATGAAGGAGGTTCCCGATGCTGTTTTTGCTGTAAACGACCGAAAGGCTGTTGGGGCTATTCAGGCGTTGAAAAAGCGGCAGATAAAAGTTGGCAGCGAGTTTGGAGTGGTTGGTTTTACCAACGACCCGATTTCGACTATTATCGATCCGGCGTTGACAACGATGGAAGAGCCTGCCTTCGAAATCGGAAAAATGAGTTGCAGCCTTCTTATCAAGCACATTACAAATAAACATTTTCTTCCGAAGGAGATTGTTTTGCCCGGCCGACTGATTATCCGGGACTCTTGTTTGGGGGCCTCTTCATCGTTGATAGATTGATTTTCCGTTAATAATCGTTTCACAGATATTGATATCGTTGTCGAAAATAACCAGGTCGGCGTCTTTGCCGATGTCTATCGTTCCCTTGCTGTTTTCTATTCCGAGTATGCGTGCCGGTGTATGGGTAATCATGCGGACGGCTTCGGGAAGGGATACTCCGGCCTGACTGATCATGGTCCTCACCAACCTGTCTCCCGTGGCTACACTGCCGGCAAAGGAGCTGCGGTCCGGCAGTTTGGCCACTCCGTCTTCGATGATTACCGGTAGTCCGTTTGCTTTTCCGCCCAGTATACTGGGGCCTTCTGGCATTCCGGATCCCCGCATGGCATCGGTGGTTAAGGCAATGTGTCCGGCTCCTTTAATCTGATAGATAAGCCGGAGTAACGGAGCGGGCAGATGAACACCGTCCGCAATAATCTCCACATCCATATTTGGTAACAGATAGGCACTTTCCACTACTCCGGCATACCGGTAGGCATTCCGCCTGGTTACTCCGGTCATCCCGGAATATAGATGGGTAACAAGGCTGTATCCGTTTTCGAATGCCGTTACAACCTCTTCGTACACAGCTTCGGTGTGCGCAATAGACGCAATGATTCCCCGGTTTCGCAATACCTGTCCGAATTCGATGGCTCCCGGAAGCTCCGGTGCCACACTCCATCGTTTAATGGCATCGCATTTATTTAGAATTTCGCTATACTCCGCCGGATCCGGATTTCGCAAGTATCTGGGATCCTGTGCTCCCCGCTGGTTATAACAGAAATAGGGCCCTTCTAAATGGATCCCCAGAAATTCGGCCCCGTGGGTGTTGAGAATTTCCGCTTCTTTGTAGGTGTCGAACAGTTTATAGAGCTCTTCCTTCCCGCTGGTAAGCGTAGTTGGCATAAGCGAAGTGGTGCCGTGTTTTGCATGGGTTTCGGCTATTTTAAGAAATGCTTCAACCGTACCATCCATAAAATCGGCACCACCGCCTCCGTGCACGTGCATATCTATGAAGCCTGGCGCAACATAGTGGCCCCGGGCATCGATTGTCTGCGCTGCTTCTGCATCGGAGACGGTTTCGGTTATACGGGCTATCTTCCCTTCTTCAATCCACAGCGTTTTATGCTCCAGAATCTGGTGGGGAGTTACTAATTTCCCGTTGATAATTCTAACTGATGTTTTTTTCATACACTTTCATTTATCTGATCTGTTTTTGTTGCTAAGGTCCAAGTCCGTATTTTATACCCTTTGTGCGCATAGAATACCAGGTAAAGGTAGCAGGGTAACAAAACCCAATAGGCTTGTCTGGCATCTGTAATATCTGCCATTGCTCCGTATAGGAGTGGTAATAATGCATTTCCGCAAAGCCCCATAATAAGTAATCCGGCTCCTTGTTTGGTATATCTGCCCAGTCCGTCCAATGCCAGGGGCCAGATACCGGCCCAGATCAGCGCGTTGGGAAATCCCAGACAAACCACAAACCAAATGGAGATATCCACGTGATGATTGAGTAGAAAAGTGGGCCCAGAAGCAAATAAAATTAACAGGGTGAACAGGGTACCGGCAAGGGTACAGAACTGTAACATTCTGGTTTGCTTTATAAATTTGGGAATAAGAAATATACCTGCCAGGTAACCGACAATGGAGGCTGTTAAGGTATAGGACGGAAATGTTTTCGCTTCAATCAGGTTCAGTCCCATGGAGGAGGCATATCCGATAATTGTGTCGATGGCGATAACCTGCGTTCCCACATGCAGAAAGATGGCTAAAGCTCCCAACACCAGATGGGGAAACTGGAATATGGAGTGCTTTCCGGCATTGGCCTTGGATAATTCGTCCGATTCGTGCTCGGTATCAATTTCAGGCAAGGGTGAATACCGGATAAACAGCCCGATGAGGAATAGGATTACTCCCACAACAGCATAGGGCAGGATTACCCTGGCAACCAATTCATCTAAGGCTTCACTACGGCTTACGGTATCCATGTGGGGAATTGCTTCGAAAAGGGCACTGTCTGTAGGCCTTAAAATGGCTGCGGCAAAGGCAAGGGGCGCCAGAATTCCGGCGCCTTTATTGCATATTCCCATGATACTGATTCGTTGAGCCGCCCGTTCGCGGGGGCCGAGAATGGTTATGTAGGGATTGGCCGCAGTTTGCAAAATCGCAAGTCCGGTGCCCAGGGTAAATAAGCCGGCAAGAAATATTTCGTACGTTCTGAACATGGCTGCGGGAATAAAGAGGAATGCTCCTGCAGCCATAATCCAGAAGCCGATCATCATGCCTTTCTTAAATCCGGTTGTTTTAAGAATCCAGGCCGATGGAACGGACATTACAAAATAGGAGATGTAAAAAGAAAATGTAACCAGATAGGATTGGAAATTGCTTAATTCGCATCCTATCCTGAAGAATGGAATCAGAATTGCATTCACCCACGAAACAAAACCAAATATGAAAAACATCATCCCGATTATTCCAATGGACAGGATGGTTTGACGACTGGTAAGTGATTCAACATTGTACTTTTCTGTATTCTTTTTCATTTCCTGTTGTTTATTATAAATTTGTTATTTCCGAAGTGTTACTGATTAACGATGCAGATTGCGAATCGAGGTAAAAGTAACAGGCCGGGTGTATTTGCAATATACTGGCCGGATGAAGGTTGCTTACCTCTTTGGTAAGGCAGTTCATTACGGCTTGGGCTTTGCGCTGATCCGGTACGGCACAAATAATATATTTAGACAGCAACATTTGCTTGATAGACATACTGATGGCCTGTGTGGGGACGTCGTCTATGGTCTTAAACCATCCCTCACCAAGCTGTTGCGTTCTGCATACCGTGTCGAGATTGACTACAATATAGGGATTTTCTATATCAAAATCGGCAGGGGGATCGTTAAAGGCCAGATGTCCGTTTTCGCCTATTCCTACAAATGCCAGGTCGATTGGATAGCGGCGGATTATATCGCCCAGCCGTTTGCACTCTTCTTCCGGATTCTCTGCTTCGCCGTTGATGAGGTATACCTCCCTGAGTGCCGGCAAGCGGTTGATAAACCGTTCTCTTAAGTACTTACGGAAACTTGCCGGAGACGATTCCGGAAGTCCGATGTATTCGTCGAGATGGAACATCCTGACTTTACTCCAATCGATGCCTTCCTCTGCGATCAGTTGTTGCAGTGTTTCGAACTGACTCATTCCTGTAGCGAGAATGATATTGGCTTCTCCTTTTGTTTGAAGGGAATAACGGATTATTTGTGCGGCTTTCTTTCCAGCCTCTTTTCCCAGATCAAATTTGTCTTTGCTTACTTTAATATTCACGAGTTTTTTTATTAAATGATACTTGATTGTTTTGTATTTGTTATCTCATTCTTACACCGGTATTGCCTCCTTTTTGAAGACTGATATCGTGGGGTTGGTTGTTTTTCCAGTTTCCTGCCGTAAAATCGGGGATATCGATGGCGGCCGACCGGTTGGCAACAGACCATTCGCTAAGGGGCGAAATAACACTCCATGAGGCAGCATCATACACATCCATGTCCATCGGTAGTCCGTTACGCAGACAATCGATCAGACGCCAGTCCATCATAAAGTCCATTCCCCCGTGACCGCCAATCTGCTTGGCAAGATCGCCAATTTGCCTGGTTATGGCCGGTGTGTAGGTCTGCTCCAGCTCTTGCATGACGGTATCGGTCACCCAACCATCGTGTCCGAAGGCTATTTTGCCGGGTAGCGGGTACTTTTGTGCAAATGCCTTGGTGCCGCTTACCAGATGAATTCTTGAATAGGGGCGTGGCGATGTTACGTCGTGCTGTAGCAGGATGGTACTTCCGTTGTGATTGCGGATGGTACTTGTATTCATATTTCCTCTGAAGGGCTTGTCTATATACTGCTTGAAGTAAGGATTGGATGCAGCTGCCTCTTTAGCCTTTTCGTTAAGCATGAAATCGTTGGACGACATGGATACGAGATACTCCATCTTATTACCGCGGTTGATGTTGAGAATCTGACAAACCGGTCCGATCCCATGGGTAGGGTACAGGTTGCCGTTGCGGGTGGAATTTTCTTTGAGTCGCCAGAAATCATATCTTTTTTCTTCTTGAAAGAGACCTTCGAATATGTCATGAATATAGGCTCCTTCGCAATGAATAATGTCTCCGAAGTATCCCTGCCGGGCCATATTCAATGTGAGCAATTCGAAAAAGTCGTAACAACAGTTTTCAAGCATCACACAGTGTTTCCTCGTTTTCTCGGATGTTTCAACCAGTTTCCAGCAATCTTCTACGGTAGTGGCCGCCGGAATTTCCAGTGCTACGTGCTTTCCCTGTTCCATGGCGTAGATGGCCATGGGAGCATGTAATTCCCAGTGTGTGGCGATGTAGACCAGGTCTATATCATCTCGTTGGCACATTTGCATCCACGCCCCGTCACTGTCGGTATAGAGTATGGCTTTGTGTCCATCGCTTTTAATTCGTTGTTTGGCCTCCTGTGCCTTTTCCGGACGGACATCGCAGATTGCTGTGATGTTTACGTGATCGATCTGGCTCATTCTTTCTACTGCAGCAGATCCTCTGTTTCCCACTCCGATAAAACCGATGCGCACCGTGTCTATGGCCGGAGCGCAATATCCGGACATGTTAAACCGATGCGGATGCTTTGCTTCTGCTGCCTTTTTTATGTGCGGGAGTTTACCGCCCGGATGGGACTTGCCGGGTTCGATACCCTGTATGGGAGCTGTATTTCCGATCCATCCCGCACCTGCCAGTCCGGCAAGTTTTAGAAAGTTTCTACGATTGATACTCATAGTTTTATTTTTTTATATCGTTATAAATAAATTTAATGTGATTCGCTTTACCGGCTTTTTGCACCATATCAATGAATTCTTTCCCGTAGAGGATCTGTTCTTCCTTGGATAAGGTCCGTCCGGATATACTGCGGGGGTCAATAACGGTTATCGGAGCCTCGGTAAGAGAGGCGGCCAATGAAATGTCTCCCCAAACCAGAAATTCCGGAAGATAGATCGACATGTTATAGAAATTTATATTTGGCTCCTGATCAAACAGATAGCTGATGGGGCCTTCCTCCAGTATGAGCGGGTCTTTACCGTTGGTGATAGCTGCGTGTAACAGGATGGCTACTGCAGTTTCTCTGTATCCGCACAAGGTAATATGGCGGGCTTGATAGTTTGTTTTGATAACCTGTTGTATGGCATCTACCTCTTCGATCCAGTTTCCCATGATGGTCTTACCGAGCCATAGTAACGATCTGGACAGGGTGTGGAAGGGTGGAAGAGAACCATCTATTCGCCGGGCTTCGGCGGATTCCTTTTCGCCTGTTCCCCACAGATCGGCCAATACAACGCCTGCGTTGCCGGCAGAATACTTCGCAAGCAAGTTGTCGGGTATACTGTCTTTCCCTGATGGATAAAAGAGCAGGTTGTACGTCCGATTTTCGCCTGATGGGTGTTTGATGAGCAGGGGAATTAAATTTCCGCCTTCAGTTTCTATAATTATTTTTTCCCATCCGTTTACTGTTCCGGTTGGGTGTGTTTTTTTAACGGCATCGGGGATGAAGCCGGTTAAATTGATCAGTTCCGAACGTTTAACCCCGTCTGGGAAGTTGGCTGTGTCAAACATCTTTTTTCGTAGCATCTGTCCTTTTTCCCTGCAAAACTGTGCCGTTGTTGCCACCTCTATTTCTCTGGGCACACCCATATAGGTTGCCAGGCTGTCTTCCGGCAAAATAGTTATTTTATCTATTACGGTATAATTAGGACGGCTTCCGTTCTTAAGGTGTTGATTGAACCAGGAAAGCATACTGATCTGCATCTCATTCCAATAACCGTGTCCGCTGTTGAATAATTCGTATTCAATTTGTTTTGCCGCTCCATTGGAAGCGTATATTTGTTTTGCTTTTTTGAAAGACCGAAGCATCTGAGCGGATGTGAAAGCCGGATTGGCATCGTTCATCGCCGTAAGGATTTTAAGAGGACGAGGAGCCATACTCCCTAAAACGGTCCAGGTTTCCAATCCACAAAGTCCGGATGGCAGTAATTCGCAGAAACAGTTGCTATTCATTATATAGGACTCGAAGGTGCCGATGCTAACTACCGGAACGATGGCCTTGATGCGGTTGTCTGCTGCAGCCAGCCACATGGTTTGATTCCCCCCACCGCTGGCCCCGGTAGCCCCTATGTTGGAAGAGTCCACATAAGGTAAACTGCACAGGAGGTCGACTGCCCGGATGTTATCCGTGAGTTGTTGTCCCAGTAAAGAGCTGCCGACATGGAGTAATGAGGCCCCAAGACCGGATCCATGATATTCGTGCATGTGTGGATTGGGAGATCTTTCACCTGCTCCCCAGGCATCTACATTGATACACACATATCCGTTTTGAGCGAGCAATTGGGCGGTTGTCTGGGCTATTTCCGTACGACGGGCTCCCGGCCAATGTCCATGCATATTTACTACTGCCGGAAAGGGACCTGTACCCTCCGGAACATAGAGTGAGGCGGTAACATATACTCCCGGTTGCGACTGATAACGGATATTTTCTATACGGAATGATCCGAGTTGAATGGTTTTAGTTGATTTTAGGTTTAATGGGGTCTTGTTGTGATACGTTACTCCTGCCTGCGTGAAAATAAACGACCGGATAGAGTCTTTGTTAGTAACTGTGTTTTCGTTTGTGTATAGCCCGGATATCGCTTGGGAGGCAGCTTTGGCCTGTTCGCGTATGCCGATAGCGGTTTTATCGGGTGTGTTTGCCGAGAATACTTTAGGCAAAGTTGTTTGCCCAAGCACGGACTGAGCCATGCTTGTGCAAACGAAACTTAATACTATCAGATTGTAAAATCGCATATTTGTTTTTTAGATTGTTATTAATCTACATCCCACCAAACGCTGGTTGCCGTATTATCAGCTCCACCGAGTAATGCCCTGCCTTTTTCAAGTTCGGCAGCATTGTTTGTTTCTTCCGTTGGAGGATAGGGGAATCTTTTGATAAATGCACCCCCGGGAAGATCGGGATTATCCGATTGAACAACAGGATACATTTTGGGGTAGCCGGTTCTTCTGAATTCGGCCCATGCTTCCATTCCGTTGGGGAATAATGCCAGCCATTTTTGTGTGCCGATCTGTTCTCTTTGTATAGTTACGTTGGAAGCCCATTTGATAGGGGTACTGGCAACAGCTGGCGAATTATTTGCATCGTCAGGTGCAGAGGGGAGTGCGGCCGACTGAATATACTGATTCGCAGTTTCCGAGTTCGCGCCCCATTGGGTTAAACTGGCCTGTATCCCTTTTTCATAAAGTTGCTGAGCTGTTTCGGTTCCCATATCCCATCCGTTAAGGGCACCTTCGGCACGTAAGAAGTAGGCTTCGGCACAACACATTACATGGAATTTAGCTGTTAGATTCGGTGCAAATGTTTTGTCGGCCTGTGGTAGTACCCAATATGTTCCGATGTTTGAATTTTGCGCAGGCCGGTTTCTTGCAATTCCAAGAGCAGTAGCCGAAAGTCCGTTACGGAGACTGTTATATTTTCCGGATGTGATATCCGGTTGGAAATATACCGATAGTCTGGGGTCGTTGTATCCTTTCAGATAAGAGGCAATGGTGGAACTCATAGCGAACTCATTCCAGGCTGCGACCTGCGATAATCCGTTGGTGTCGTTTCCTGCAGATGATTTATCTAAGAAGGCATTTTCTGAATTATCTGTCAATACTCCAGATTTTACTGCAGATTCGGCCTCTATTTTGGCTCTTGCCGGATCTGCCTTGGATATTCTTAAAGCCAGACGTAAACGTAATGTATTGGCAAATTTAATCCATTTGGATACATCGCCATTGTACATAAGTTCGTATCCTTTGAATACGGTTGTACCGGCAGGAAGAGCCTTGAGGTTACTAACAGCCGCATCGAGGCGTTTGAAGAAATCATCATAAATCTCCTGTTGCTTGTTATAGGGTATACTTTTATTTGCCTCAGCAGCTCCAAAATAAGGAATGGGACCGAAGTGGTCTGTCAGCCTGTGAAATGCATATACCCAAAGGATATTGGCCAGAGCCTCTTCGCCTGAGTTTGGATTGGCATTTTCGAGAATTGACTTTAGCTGTGGTGCCGTATCTACATAAACAACCGACCAGAATCTACGTTGCCAATCGCGGGTCATAACGTATCTGTCTGTAGCAAAGGAGGTACTGGTGAGTGCAAAATACTGCGCGTAGAGGTCGGCCCCCAGATTCTGTACCGTCTGATAAAAACTACGGTTCATTGAAGCCGAAGACTGAGCTTTTGCAAACATGAAGGGCATTTCCCTTTGTCCCACTTCCGTTAGTTTATTGGGATCTGTATTCATTTCTTCGAAGTTGCCTGTACAGGAGGACAAGCTTAGAATAGCTGAAAGGATAACTATATATTTATTCATAACTTTTCATTTAAAAGGTTAATTTTACATTCAATCCAAAGGATCTTACAGCAGGGGGTAATCCTAATTCCACCCCTTGGTAATTGCCTGCACCGAGTGCAGCTTCCGGATCTACCGGGATAGTTCTTTCGTCGATTCCGGGAATTTTAAGTTTAGACTTTCCTCTGTAGAAGAAGAACAGGTTACGCCCTAGTAAGGATAGCTGTGCCTGTTTTACGAAGCTGTTTTTAATATCGAAATTATAGGAAACAGAAGCTTCACGTAAACGGAAGTTAGTCATGCTATAGGTAAAGAACTCTCCCCAAGCATCGCGTCCGTTTTGAGATACGGTAGTCCACAGTTGCTGTGCGGTTATCGCTTTTGTATTGGCAGCTCCGTCGGCTGTTACAGCATCTAATATAAGTCCACCTTCCCTGAATTTTTCGCTGCTTTCGGTAAGTCCGAAGTATGAAAGGTAGGCATCTGTTCCCGAAACCATTTCGCCTCCGATACGTCCGTCTATCTGGAATGCCAGACTAAAGTTTTTGTAAGACAGCTGATTGTTCCAGCCCAACTGAAAATCGGGGTTGAAATTACCAAGCTTCTGGTTGGACTCTACAACAGGAAGGCCCCTGGCATCGACGATGTATTTGCCCGAATTAGCATCTGTTTTCCATTTATAACCATACAGATCTCCGTATGATCCTCCCTCGTTGACGATTACGGTTGCGTATTTCGTATTGTCTGTTATATTAACTCGGGTTGTGTTTGGTGCCAGTTCGATGACTTTGTTGCTGTTGGTGGAGAATGTTACCGAACTTGACCAGCTGAATTTATCCGATTCAATAATCCGACCTGTTAGCATTACCTCCAAACCTTTATTTTCGATATCGCCGGCATTGATATATTGGCGATTGAATCCGCTGGCCATTGGCAGACCTACATAAAGCAACTGGTTGATGGTGTTACTCTTGTAGAAAGTGGCGTCTATACCCAGTCTGTTTTCAATAAACTTAAGTTCGAGTCCCAGTTCATAGGATCTGGTTTTTTCGGGCTTTAGATTGGGTATCGATTTGTTTCCGTCTCTGGAAATAAAACCTTGTCCTGCGCCCAAAGCAAAGTTATAGCGCTGATTTAATAAATAAGGATCAGCATCGTTACCCACTTCGGTGTAGGTAGTACGTATCTTACCAAAACTTACCCATGCCGGTAAATTAATAAACTCTGAAAAAATAGCGGATACTCCTGCCGACGGATAAAAATAACTGTGTGGCGCGGGTAATGTGGATGACCAGTCGTTTCTTGCAGACAGATCAAGATACAAATATTCATTGAACCCAACTTGTAAGTTTCCGAAAATGGAATTGAGTTGTCTCTCGTAACCCAACACATTTTCGAATGCGGGGGTGGTGGCCGATGATAAACTGAATTTATTCGGTATAGTTAGTCCGTTTGCCATACTTTGAACACTGCTGAAAACTCTTTTAAGTGAGCTTGCTCCCACATTGTAGTTTATTTTAAAACTGGATGAAAGGGTGTTGTTTCCCGAAATAAGACCTTCCAGGTTTCTTTCCCAGTAACTTGTATTTGTCTCATAGTATTTACCTCCGGCTTTTACGTCTCCCAGAGATACAGTTCCGCTGTAAAAAGAACCGTCTGTTTTGTCATTGTATCGGTCGTAGCTGATCCGTCCCATAACACTAAGCCAATCGGTTAGCTGATATTTTGCCGAACCTAATGCGGTTACACGATTTCTTTCCTCGTTTACAGAGGTCCGCTCGGTACTCCAGTAGGGGTTGTCGTATATAGATGAGGTTGTCCAGTATTTACGGATGGGTTGTCCGTTAGTAGGATCGATTGTTTCGAATTCCTTCAACTCGCTTTCTTTCATATCCCGCGGCATAATGTAGGCTTCGAGAGGAGTACCGGCATCACCCAAGCGTGGTCTGTTTTTTATTTTCTGATTAACGAAGGTGATTTTGGTATCTGTTGTAAGCTTCGGGAAGAAGTTGGTGTTGACCCTAACATTGGCTGTGTTCCGGTCCATTCTGTTGCCGGGAACAATTCCGTTTACAATGTTACTCGTGTAGGATGCAAATCCTTGTAATTCCTTAGTTCCGCCGTAGGTGCTGACCGCATTATTAAAGGATGGAGCGGTTTCAAAAAAATCTTTTACATTATTGGGATAGGTCTCAGCCTTTTCTCCCCAGCTTTCGCCTGCTGTTGGAGAATATACACCTCCATTACCTCTTCCGTAATTGTTTTGAAACTTCATTAACAGATTGGGCTGATCAATAGAGACTCCTCCGTTATAGTCAATTGAAAATTTGCCCTCGCGTCCTTTCTTTGTTGTGATAATAATAGCTCCGTTGGCTGCTCTGCTCCCATATAGAGCTGCAGCAGAAGGACCTTTCAATACGTTGATAGAGGCAACATCGTCGGGATTCACATTGGCAGCTCCGTCGCTACCTCCATAGCTGGAGGTGGTACCCGTTGCCTGATTATAAGAGGTATTATCGTAGGGGACTCCGTCGACCACAATCAAGGCGGTGTTATTTCCGCTTATCGATCTGTTCCCTCTTAAAATTACTCGGGCTGCTGCTCCGGGACCTGTGGCTGCGGTTGTAATTACTGCACCGGATACTTTCCCGGATAAACTGCTTAATAAATTAGAACTGTTGTCTCTGATTTCATTCAGATCTCCTCCAGCTAATTGTTGTGTGGCGTAGGGAAGTGTACGTGTGTTTCTTTCTATACCCAATGCCGTTACAACGACTTCACCTAAGTTCTGAGTGCTTTGCTCAAGCTGAACAACTAATTTTTGCTGTCCTCTCACTGTAATTTCTTTTTCCTTATATCCGATATAAGTAAAAACCAGGGTTTCGTTCTCACTTGCGGGCAGGATAAATTCTCCATCCAGATTGGTGGTTGTTCCCCGTTGGGTACCTTTTACCATAATACTTACACCCGGAAGAGATTCCTTGGTGGTTGCGTCTGTGACTACACCTGTTCTTTGACTTGATGTTTGGGAGAATGACATCCCCGGGAACAGGGATATGGATAAAAGTATGTTTAGTAAAAACAACCTCATCCAATTTGTTTTTTTCCGTTTCATTTACAATTAGATTTTAGATTACTACTTATAATTTGCGGTCAAAGAAAATACAACTTTTTTTATAAAACCAACTATTTTTCAACTAAAAAACCGAGAACGTTCTCGAAACCGTTCTCGGAATCGTTCTCGTTTAACTTGTTGATAATTAGGTATTCTGTTGTGTGTTTGCTGACTTCAAATTCTTTGGTTTGTTTTTCTGTGGTAAGGATGCAGGCAATCCGAATGTTATTTTCAAAATGCCACATGAGCCTTTTCTTATTGCCATACGAATAAGGGCTTTTATTAACGTATTCGCTTAATATGTAATTGTGACCTCTTTTAGCTCCGGTTATTTCTTTCAGAATTTCGTTCTTTTCTAGTTCTGCTATTAATTTGTAAGCAGAAGCAAGCGGGAGACCTGTCTTTCTCTTCTATACCAAAAAAGAAAGCCCTGCCGACATGGGCAAGGCTTATTAACTCTTTTAGAGTGCAGAACATCGGGACTTAGCCGGTGCGGGCACTTATTTCGGTACAAATGTACAATAATATAATGGATTCTTTAATTTGCGATTCGCGAATTGCAAATATATGAAATAAAGAATTGTATGTCAAATAAATATATGTGTTAAAGTGCTGTTTGTATTTATTTGAATTTTAGATTGCAAATTCAATTAAAGGGGCGAAGTTGCCTTTGTCTGCTTCCCGAAGAGCGCGTAAATAGGTTTTTCGTATTTCGGATTCGGAGGATAGATTTTGTGATCCTCCCCATTTGAAAACGGGCTCTCCGTATAATTTGCTAATAAGAATGTCTGCAATAAGACGTGAATGCCTACCGTTTCCATTCGGAAAGCAGTGAATTGAAACAATTCTATGTTTAAACCGAATTACTCTTTCGTGGGGGGTAAAGGTGTTATTGATATGCCAGTACAGAAAATCGTCGCAAAGCATTTTTAGTTCAGTTCCGATTTGGTACTTATCTACTCCGATATTTTTATTAGTGTTTCTGAATTGTCCTGCCCATTTCCAGACTCTCCCATACATTCGTGTATGCAGATCTCTAACAAAATCTGCAGTGATTAAATCTTCAGCAGTTTTCTTAATTTTTATAGACCATTTTATTGCGTCTTCAATATTTAATTGTTCCCATTCATCAAGTTCATTTCTTGTTGTGATGGTTTTTATTTTTAATCCTGATTTTTCGTCTTCATCTATAGGAGTTTGCCCTTCAATGTAACTTAAATTTATTCCCATAATTTCTCGGGATTCTCTGCAAGCTCTGCAGATATTTCTTTAATAGAATTTTTAATTCTCTTTTCACTTATCTTTTGATCTTCTAATGACATCGTTTTATTTGCTCGTATGACAATTTCCTTTGCCATTTTTTCGGCTTGTTGTTGTATTAGCTCTGATAAGCTGGATGTTTCCATGGGGACAATTGCATAAACAAGTCTCATATTCATTGCTGCGGCCGTTTCTTCCAGACTGTTCAAAGTTATAGTACCGGCTTTTTCTCTTTCCTGAATTTGTTTGATTGCTTGTGGAGTTTTATTCATTTTGGTAGCTAGTTGACGCATATTCATCCCAATTGCTTTTCGAACGGCTTCAATCCAGCCCCCCATAGGTTTACTATCAGGAAGTACTCCACTAAAAGCCTTGATTTTTCGATCAATCTGCTCTAGATATAGTTTGTTAGCTCTATTTATCATAAATATATATGTTTAAATATTGGTGCAAATATACACATATATGTTTATAATAATAGAAATAAATAAATATATATGTTTAAAATTGTCTCTTGTTAAGTAAATCGCATTTTTATGATTAATATCCCGGGTTTTGCGTCATACCCGGATTTAAATCTATTTCTCTTTGTGGGATTGGGAATAGTAGTTGATAGTCTTCGAGCTTCAATTCCGACTTTGCCAAACCGTTCCGTTTTAAAAAGGCAAAGTATCCGACCTGGTCTGTCAGCGCTATTTTACGGGCTTCTTTAATTCCTGTAATTACATCCGAAGTTTCGGCTATTCCCTTTGCACGGGTTACCATCTTCAGGTAGTTGAGGGCAGCGGCGTCATTCCCCAGATGCGCTTCACATTCAGCCAACGAGAGTAGTACATCCGTATAGGTTAAAATGGGGGTATTGAAAAGTCCCAATATCAACTCTTTGCTGGTTGGGGTATAACTTGTGGTGCTTTCCAGCTGATAAAAGTTGTTTGAAACAACTTTCGCCAACAGTGATTTCGCTTTGGTATATTCGCCTTGGTACATATGGATATTGGCAAGGATTATCCGGGCAACATCCTTTGAGACAAAAAGAAGATCATTTAAATCGGAAGTGGCAAACCGGTTCTTTTTTTCGTCTGATTTGCTAATGGCTGTTTCTAAATTTGAAGTAAGGGCTTGGAAAATATCTTTTTCCGAAGTACGAGGTAAATATAAACTATTTAAATCTGGTACCGTTGTCAGGTACGGAACGCCTCCCCAATACACAACCATATTGTAGTAACAGATTGCATTGAAGGTGTTTAAATAGTCCGGATAAGCCGATTCTCTCGTTGCATCTGCTTCAAGTATGATAAGATTACGATTGATAGCCCGATAATATTTAGAAAAAATATCGTTTATATTTCCGTTGGATGAAGACAGCGGTGCCCGGAATGCCGGATCGGTCGTAATTCCGGAGTATTTCGCTTCCAGGGTGTTGGAGCTTGTTATGACTTCCGACAAAGACGAGGCATACGCATAAAAAGCCTGCACACCAGCCTCGCCTAGTTTGGGAAGTGGGGCATTCGGATTTCCTTCCTGACTTATTGTAAGAATGGCGACTTTCTGGCCGCGAAAGTCATAAATTGCAACGGAGTCGGTTACGTTTCTTCTGGAGGCCGACGGCTTTATGTTTACTTTCAAAACATTATTTTCAAGCGCTTTTTCAACCTTCATGGATGATAGGCCGGGTGTTTCGTACAATTTGTCAAACAGATTTTCGGTTGGCATCTGGCTGGTGTTTGGTTCCGTGGGAGTGAGGGTGAGTGGAATACTCGTGTTTATTTTAATGGAATATTCGCCCCCTTCTTTGGGTACGGTTATCCGGGATGTTTCCAGCGTTACGGGGGTATCGTTCCCGGCAATCTCGTTACCTGCGATACCGTCGTCGTTCCAGTCGAAGAAATAGGCCAGATCTTTAACCGATACCGTTTTGCCCAAACTGTTGTATCTTGAAATAACATTGCTTGCGATAGATATCAACTTGCTGTTTAATTTGTTACGGTCCTTTTTAATTTGTTGCAGGGACGTTTCCGAGAATTTACCTTCCTGCCCGAACTCTTCGCTAAGCTTAGCCAGGTATTCGGTTAGAACGGCTTCGGACCTGTCCACCAACAATAAGGAAGAAATTGCAAGGAGTGCCCCGGCCTGGTCCGAACCGGTAGTTATAGAATATTGGGAAACATCTACATCCAGAAACCGCTGGAGGCCAAATGCGGTAAGCAGCTCTTTCTGAGCCTGTTTGTTGGCATCTGAATAAGATTTGTTTTGTCCGGTCAAGTTGATAATCCGTTTGTATTTAAGATGCGTCAGGATGTTTACATTTACAGTGGATTGATCCGACAAGTTAACAACGGCCAGCAACGTTAAAGTTCCCTGAGACAACTGGCCATCTACTTCATTAAAGAAATATCCACTGGCCTTGAGCTGGGCAAAGGGTGTTTCGAACTCCTTCGAACCGAAAGAAAAACTTCCCGTATTATCGGATATTGTGGAGGAATAAATACTTCCCAGGGGTTGCATATTGGCATCCATCGGTTGTATATCGATTGTGGATCCGCTTACAAACGGGCCCTTCTCTACTTTTCCATTCACATTGTAATTAACAGGCGTATACCCGCCTTTTTCGTCTTCAGAACAAGATTGAAAAGCAAAACATGTTACCGCAACACCAAATCCGATCAGAATATTTCTTAAATCCATAGTGTAATAATTTTCGAACCCCTATTAGATGCGCCTTTGGGAACAATCACCCACGGTAAACCGGCTGCAACCTAATGAAATCCTTGTTTTCATTCAGTTAATAAAGGATGTTTAATTGTATTTAAGGCTCCGCAAATATGAAACTTTATTTTTTAATTAACAAATAAATTGATAATTCAATAAGAGGGGACTCTTGTTTACCTTGATAATAAGAAGCAGAAATCAAGATTGTGCAGTGCGGACTAAAGCTGTTGTTTGGTTCAATAGTACTTGTCGATTCCGCCGAAGCCGGTTATTATTTTATTCTCTTTTGTTTTGTTGATAAAGTTGTTGAGGCGCTTTTCAAATTCTTCGGGACGTATCTCTGCGGCCTGGATGTAGGCTATCCGGATGCGTTTGTATGTATCGGAGAATTGTTGATAGTTATTCCATACGGTTGGATCTGCTTGCAACTTGTTGAGGATGTTATCGGGGAAGACAAAGGGTTCCGACAATACATTTCGTATTTTGTCCACTAGTTTGGGGTGTATCAGGTTGTTTTTTCCTTTTTGAGTTAAATAATTTGTCCTGTTTTAAGGATTTCAGCATAAAGAGGGGTTGTTTGGTCTTCTTCAGTGAGGAGTACGGGTTCAATTATGCTGTTTATTTTTCGTCTAAGTCTCCATAATAAAGGCAAATAGTCAAAATAATCACCTTCGATATGATCTACAATTACAGCAATATCTATATCACTATCCGGATTTTGGGTGCCTTTACTATATGAACCATACAAATAAAGTGCTTTTATCTGGAAATGCTGTGAGACTAATTCTTTATAGCGTTTGGCTAATATTATAGCTTCGTTTTTATCCATTGCTGCAGTTTTTTTGTTTGTTCAATTAATGTGATACACTTTTCTTGTGTAAGACTTTTCATCAGCTTCTCTTTGTAAGAGGGATATCGTGCTTCTATATTGAGTGGATCAAGCAAGTCTATAACTTCATATTGATCGTCTGTAAGTCCTTCATTGATAAATGCTTTTTCAGCCAATCTTGAAAGGTTATGAATATAAGGAGGCGTTTCTTCGGAAATAGAACATATACGGGCTTTCAATATTTTTTCAATAGCCTGATGGCACATGAATCCTACGTAAAGGTATCTACCGGTAGTCAACATGGCTGAAGCGGTTTCAAGATCGTAGTCCGACATTTCAACCCAATAAGTTACTTTGTGATTGGTTGCCATCGCCTGCTTCTTTTTTTGATTTATTCTTACAAAGATACTAATTAAATTACGATTAACAATTAACTTCCTTCTTTTTTCAAATTCTTCAGGGCCTATCTCAGTAGCCTGGGTGCAGGCTATCCGGATGTTCAAAATACATTGTTTCTATCGTCATAATTGGTTGTTCTGATCCGGTGCCGGTTACCTGCTTCATGCTAAAATAAATAGCTTCCGTTAACATGAAGAAAGTTTCATGTTACGTAAATCGCCTTTCAAAGCATTGCCGTGAGTTTGCGTATTTTGGCGAGACGCTCGGAAAAAGTTTTGTCTTGTCGTGCCACCTGCATATTGTAACGTGCTTGCATACGCACCAAAGTATCGGCATCTAATCCTAAAGCGGCTTCGGCAAGCATGGCAAGTTCGGCGTTTATCTGCCGTTTGCCATTCAGTACCTCGTTTAGTAATGTGTATGAAATACCCATTTCTGAGGCAAGGCGGCGTTGCGATATCCCGAGATATTCGATTTCGTCTTTAAGTATTTCGCCCGGGTGAATGGGGAAATAAGGTGTGTATTTGTTAGTTGTTGTTCCCATACTTTTTTATTGACAACAATTGCTTCAATATTTAACAAATATAACACCTGTTTTTTATATTCACAAATATATGAACTACATTAAAAGAAAGCCCTGCCGTTTAGGGCAAGGCTTTCTTGATCTTTTACCACACTACGGTTGTATGGTTTACTTCAAGGGATTAACGTTGTATTAAAAGAGAGGATGGCCTAGCAGGGGACTGATGTTTACAATTAAAGAAGATAGCTTTTCGGCTGGTATTCTTGTTGTTTCGCTTGTTGAGAGTCTTTCTATCACCAGGTCTTTGAAATAGGCTTTTCCTTCGGTGGTGGCTTGTCGGTATTCGTTGATAAGGTTGTTTACAATTTCTTTCATCTCTTGGGTTTTGATTCTTGAATAAGATTCTAATACTTTTCCGTTATCGAAATGAATAGTAACGATACTTCCTTGTTCTTCCATAATTAAATTTCTGTTTAATAATTAATAAAATATGTAACTTTTCTTGTGTTTTGGTTACTTAGCAAAGATATATAAATTTATTGATTATTTTCAGTATTTGTAAAAGAGGCCTTCTTTTCTCTTCTTTTTCTTGATTCATTGCTTTATAATCTGGTATATTCTTTTCATCATTATATCTTGCATTTGCAAAAGTGGTTCGAATAAATGTGTATTTGGCCGAAAAGTGGTTCGGATATTTGTAATTTGTGTCAATTCACTATGGGAAAAATATACTCTGGATACTTTGAAGACTTAAAATGAATGATCCTGAACAGGGATAATGACAAAGATATTTTGCTTATTAACGGATTATGTTTAACTTTCCGGTTTTTTTGGGAATGGGGGCGGATACGCGACTTCTCCTTTTATAAATAGATAAAAATAGTATGAAGAAACAGATGAATGTGTCGCCAAGCGGCAAGAAGTGGTATGAATGGAATCGATTTTTCAGTGTAGTTTTTTTAGTGTGCACGATGTTTAATTTTGTTCCCGCTACCGGGCAGAAGTCAGCCAAACCAATGTTGTATAAGGTGAATTATGCATCAAAAGACTTTACTCAAACGCCTTACAGAATGAAGACAAACGAGCCTGTAGTGGGTGAAGTGCTGCGATCGCAAGTGTATGAAGTGCTTGTCGTTGAAGGCGACTGGTTAAAGATAAAGCTCAGACACGGTGAATATTATCTGTATAAATCGCGCCTTGACAAAGTGGATAAGCCGGATGTGGTGGCTTCTCCCTGGGCCAAAGAGTGGTTTGCCTATAACGATGCTTACATCGGTACGGCCGGTGAGTGGGGCGAGGTGGCCGACGACTGGACCAAACCGGTTACCCGTGCCGAAATGGCGGAGTTTCTTGTGCATGATATCATGGAGAATATTTATGGCAACTGGTCGGTGAAGTTTACGTTGAAAGGGGTAGTGGAAGCTCCCGTACAGGGTTTCTTTACCGATACGGAAAGTTTTTATGCGGGCCGGTTGGCTTACTGGGGGATTGTTCCCGGCGGAAAGTTCAACCCGCAGGGTACGGTTACTTATGGTGAGATGACGGATCTTGTTTTCAAGCTGATGGAGTACGACAGCAAGCGCGACAACCGGAGCAGCAGGCTGACCAAAGCAGATATTGCGGCTTTCGGTATAGGCGGCGACAAAAATCCCAATGCGCTTTGTACCAAGGAGCAGGCCCGGATGCTTTGCGACAAGGTTTTGATATGGAACCACGATCAGGAACGGGTGACCGGTGCCAAGTATGAGGCGACTGCGAATGTGAAGTATGGGGGTACTGTATCTATGTGCGATGGTACGTTTACCATAAAGACCATGCTGGGTAAAAAACCCAATCAGCCCCATCTTTTTGTTAATGCCGCGGGCAAGGTGGAACTGAGCAATTCTCAGAAGCAACAGTTCCGGATTACATACAAGAAGACCGCTTTGAATATGAACAGACAGCCTATGTCTTTATTCACCATTCAGACCATGGATGGCCGATACCTGGGGATAGCGGGTACGCCCGTTAATGGCAGCCGGCTTATTGCCCAGAAAGAGGAGTTCTTGTGGTGGCTGGAGCATGGACCATCCGAAGATTACCAATATACCACTTTCATGGAAGTGCCCTTTAATTATCATCAGATAGTGAATGTTTCGGGATGGAAAACAGCCGACGGCACTCCTGTAATCACATGGTTTTGGCGACATGGAACAGGTTCCGACGCCAACAACTGTAAGTTTATCTTCAGCAAAGTAAAGTAGCTCTCTTTTCCCTTGTGAAGGGGGGCCCTTCTTCTCTTTCCATGAGAAGGGGGGCTTCTACCCTTGTGAAGGGTAGCACCTTCTTTTCCTTGATGAAAAGAAGCAAAAATCAAGACTGCGCCTGGTTGAGCTAAAGCTGTCTGCTGGAGGCTGAACGGAAATAAACTCGCTTCGCTCAAACAGATTTCCGTTTTAACCGCTTCCATCAGTCAGCTTTTTAACGCTCCCCCAGCCGAGGTCGGGTCCTTCTTTGCGGCTCGCCTCCGGCATCGCCCGTTCCTATCACCTCCAACCTGCCCCTACCATCTGCCCATTCCCATCTTTCACCCCAAACTACCTGTACCTTCTCCCTAATCCCACTAGCTTGGTTAGATAGCCCTCTTTACTGCCCCAGTAAGCCAGAACAACGTAGCGCATTCAAGAAAGAGAAGTCAACGCTTGAAACGGCAACCGGAGGAACGGGTATCAATCTGAACAGCGCAGCGTATTCACAAAAGAGGGGGGTATTTGATTTGGCCTCAGCGGAGGGGACGTAAAGAAAACCAGGAAGGAAGCCGGAGAAGCGGAAAGCTGTTTGAGCGCAGCGAGTTCTTTCCGCGCGGCTGAGAGTATGGTTTTTAGTCCCCGCCGCGTCAGCCTTGATTTTTTTGATTCTTTTTTATCAAGAAAAAAGAATATATTAAAATGATCGTTTAGAAAGAAATAGCTTTAGACTGTAAAGCCAAAGCAATTACGGAGAGAAAAAAGAATATATTAAAAAATTAATTAACAAAATTTAATTGTTAAACATCAATTTTTATTAAACTATTGATAACCTCAAAGTGTTTTAGTTTCAAATTACCCTATTTGCTAGTGAGCATTATTTCAATTTCTTATGAGCACTGATTGCCTTATCTTTTTAGGCTAAACCCTGCTTTTGTAAGAAATATTCTTGATTTGGTCTGTTATTGTCGGAGATAACGGATATGAAACTTTGAGAAATTTATGACTATTTAAATTCTATTATGTGACAATGTTTAGTATGTGATTTATGATTGCACCTGTCCAAGGGTGCTGATTTTATTTTTCCCAATCTTACAGACATTCCTATTTGTATGCTTCTTTAACAGAGAGGTTATGCCCTTGTTACGCATGGGTATGAATATACGTGTATTTATTACTTCGTATAGGGGGATGGTCTGCTATAAAAAATTTCTTATTCAATATCCTTTTATTAACAATTTAATTGAAAAGATCATGAAACGTATCGCTTTTGTAGTGGTTGCAATGTTTGTAACCGCAATGGCTTATGCACAGCCCCATGCAGATATCACCAGCTTAGGAAATAATAATACCGCTACAATTCAACAGGTTGCCGGCGAAAACTGGGCCTTTATCATGCAGGACCTGGGTATGAGTGAAAATAACACTGCAACTATCATACAAAGTTATGGCAACAGTGAAGGCAATCATGCCAATATATTCCAGACAATGATCGACAACGTTGCCGAAATCACCCAGGGTGGATTGGATAATACGACTACCATCAACCAATGGGGTATCGATAATTTTGCGAAAGTATGGCAGTTGGGTGAAAACAGTACGATTACTATCAATCAACATCCGATGTCTACTTTAAATACGGTGGATTTCCGACAGAACGGTATCAACCTATCCGCTGTAATTGATCAGTATGGTACTCAAAACAAAGTGAAATTGATGCAGGGTGGCGAAGATGGCGATCTTAATATTCTGCAAAGGGGTACCGGTAATAAAGTTGTAGGCATTGGTGGCGGCTTCTTTAATCCCGATCCTTATGGCTATTTTATGGGCGATCACTTGGATATAGATCAGATCGGTCAGGCAAACACCGTTCGTCTGTGGTCTGGTGTAGCTGGTGCTACCGTAGATATTTTGCAGAATGGAAATGGCAATACGGCTACGGTTTATCAGACTGCTACGCCTACCTTTAATGCACCTATGATGGTTCCTCAGAATCCTAATTTGATGGGAGGACCTGGATTTCCGTGGTAATTGAGGTTTGTAGATGATAAAAGTATCCCCTGTTCCACAGGGAGCAGGGGGTTGCCGGTGGGTGCTGCCGAAAGGCCCTTCAGGGTTAATTGTAGGAGGTAAATTATGAGAACAATTATTCTTTTTTTGATCTGCCTTTTAGGTGTATTCTTCCAGGGAAGCTCGCAGGAGGTTGTAAACAACGTAGGAGGAAATCTTATGGAAACGATCCGGCAGATCAGTCCATTGCAAGGGGCGGATCAGCTGAATATACAGACGTTTCGGCAACCGGACTGTGGGAATGGGAACCTGGTTAGTATAACACAGCTGGGTTATAATAACCGTGTGCTGACTGTTCAGCAGGGTTCCTGTAATATGCTTTCGTTAACGCAGATAGGGTATAACAATGGGTTGGTTGCTTGGCAGGTGGGCGAGTCGAACTGGATTGACGGATACACGCAACAGAATTATTCCGAAAATTCGTTGTGTGACAGGTTGGTTCAGGTAGGTGAGTTCCTGCATTTTGACGCGCGGGGATTAGCGGGGTCCGGATGGTCCGAGAACAGGGTGACACAAATTGGGAATAACCTGTCTTTTCAGATCAATGCGGTTTTGCCCGGCTCGGGCGAAGGAATTAAAGTTACTCAAACCGGAAGGGATATGCGGGTTGTGATTGAGCAGTCTTATTTCTCTTTCCCTTTAAGATAGTTTGATGGACGGATTAAATGGAATTGTTATGATCGTTTTTACTGGCATCGTACTGGCCTCTCTTTTAATGGGTCACTCTGTCTCGCCCGGGTTCCGGGTGCAGCAGGGTGATTCCATAAAGGGGACGAATGTACCCGAAAAGCTCACCCGGTTGGTGGAGCAGGTAAAGAAATCGGCCAATCGCTCGGACGATGTGGAGATGGAGTTGGACGGGTTGTTGGTGGATAATACCAAAACCAAGGGAGGGAAGGATTTTTACGATCTGTTTTTTGCTTCGTGGGAGGCGCCTCTCAATGCCCGGAATTTTACCATCACCATTAACGAAAAACCTTACCGGCTCACAACAACGTTTATTGTGGTGATGATCAACGAGAATGTGGTGTATGAGGCACTTCTTCAGCCTCGCTTGGATGTGATCGAGTATATGACGGCGGAGGCCGTACAGATGGCTCAGTCGTATCTGATTAATTATGAGGAGATAAACAGGGAGCTGAACGGCGACGATCTTTCGGGGTCGGGTATTTATTAAGCGTGGGTTCCCATAAGCAGTAGGGTAAAAGAATGCTTGCTTTGTTGAATCTTGAAAAATATGGATCATATGAAAATCTTGTATAATGTGTTGGTTTTTTTCTTGCTGCTTGCCGGGGTGAAGGGGGTTGCTCAGGATTTTGTGTATACGCCCAAGAATCCTGCCTTTGGCGGAAATCCCTATAACTACAGCTGGTTGCTGAGCTCGGCGCAGGCTCAGAACACTCACACGGATGAATCGTATTTGTATGAGCAGACGAAGACTGATCCGATGAAGGATTTTGCCGAGAGTTTGAATCAGCAGATTCTGAGTCAGCTTGCCCGTAAGATCATTGCCAACCAGTTTGGCGAGGAGGCGCTTACTTCCGGTACGTATATTCTGGGTAATTACCAGATCGAGATTGGTACGCAGAGTGATGGGATCCGTATCAATATCCTGGATAAGGAGAGTGGTAGCAGTACTACCGTTTCTGTACCGTATATGTAGTATTTACTTGCTTTAACTATAGAGTATGAATAAAAAGAACAGGCCATTGAAGGCTTTTTTCCTACTGGTTGCGCTGTTTCTTTCTGCATGTGGCACGTACATGCAGCAGCCTTTGGAGCCCCGAAGAGCGAGCCTGGGTCCGGAATCGCCCGCAAAACGGATTCTGCTGGACCTGCCCGAACCGAAGGAGAAAATTGTGACGGCTGTTTATAAGTTCAGGGACCAGACGGGCCAGTACAAGCCTTCCGACAATGGCGCGAATTGGTCGACCGCTGTTACACAGGGGGCTACCACGATTTTGATCCGGGTGCTGGAGGAATCGGGCTGGTTTATTCCCATCGAACGTGAAAATATTTCCAATTTATTGAATGAAAGGAAGATCATCCGATCGAGCCGGGCGCAATATGAGAAGAACGAGGATGTGCTGCTACCCCCCTTGTTGTTTGCCGGTGTTATCCTGGAGGGTGGCATCATCTCTTACGAGACCAACGTGCTAACGGGTGGGTCCGGGGTGCGTTATATGGGTATCTCGTTGTCCGGACAGTACCGCGAAGACCGGGTGAGTATTTACATCCGGGCGGTGTCTACGTCCAACGGCCAGGTGCTGAAGACGGTCTACACAACCAAGTCGATCTTGTCGCAGGAGGTGTCGGCGGGGGTATTCAAATATGTTTCTGCCAAGCGTCTGCTGGAGGCGGAGACGGGATTCACCTACAATGAACCTACCGAGATCTGTATCACAGAGGCCATCGAGAAGGCGGTGGAGAGCCTGATTATTGAAGGGGTGAAGGGACGGCTGTGGTCGCTGAAGTCGCCGGCCGATTCTGCTTCGGTGGCATTTGCCAATTACGAGCATGAGAAAGATATGGCGTATCAGCTGGATCCTATCGGCCGGAACCTGGATGCAGAGAGGCGTGGCTGGCTTTCGGTGGGTGCCCAGGCTGGTACAGGTTACTACTCGGGCGATTTCTCTAACGACGAGGTCCGGCCCAAGGTTTCGCTTACGTTGGGCGTGGCGCTGAACCGCTACTTCTCGCTTGATTCCGAATGGGGTTTCCGGAACTTGCGAGTGCCGGGGGTGGTGAACGATCATTCTTATTTTGGCGATCTTTCACTGCGCTATGTGTTGCTGCCCTTCGAACGTTTCTCGCCCTTTGTACTGTTGGGCGGTGGATATGATTATAACAGCGACGGGGTGGGATTGTCTGCCAGAAAGTACCTGCCCAAATTGAATGGTGCGCTGGGTATAGAATACATGGTTGGCAAGAAATGCGGACTTACGTTATCGTCTGGTGTGAATTATTACCTGGACGACCGTTTCGACGGGAGTAGTGTTGGCAAACGGAATGACCTGAATTGGGGTGTCTCGTTGGGTGTTAGGTTATATTTTTTGAACATGAAGTAATATAGTTTGGTATGAATAAGTATATATATGTGGGATGCCTGTTGTTTATTTCTGCCTGCTTCGGGTGCGAATCGGATAAGTTGGATGTACTGAATTACGGGACCATCGAAGGACAGGTGCTGGATGGGGAGAGTTATCAACCACTCTCGGGAGTTATGATAAGTACCACGCCTGCCAGTATTACGTTACTGACCGACGCGGAGGGGCGCTTTTCTATCCCGAAGGTGAAGGAGGGTGATATCGAGGTGAACCTGAAACGGAAGGATTATATTGCCAATTCGCTGAAGGTGGCGGTGTACGAGAATGAAGTGACGAATATGAATTTCCTGATTTTCAAGGATTACAACGAAACGGGAAATATATCTATTTATGATCCGGTACCGGGCAACGGTGCAGTGGATCAGCATCTGGCCATTACCCTGAAATGGAATGTGGAGGGTAAAAAGGCCGGTGTAGAGCTGTTGTATAGTATCTACCTGTTTGAATCGAATTCGACGGTGCAGAATTTATTGAGTGAGGATGTGATCTTGAAGGAGGTGGTGACCGACAATCTGAAGCCTAACACTACCTACTATTGGTATGTGGTGGCCAAACATGAAGGGAACCGGGTGGCAAATAGTCCGACCTGGACTTTTAAAACGGGTGAAAAATAGTTTTTTACTACATTCCTGGGTTTTTTTATTGAAGGGGCCTTTTCATTTGGTGAAAGAGGCTCCTTTTTTGTTCTTTAGAATATCGGTTTCTCTATTAAGTAAGATTGTGATCTTTTTCCTTTATGCAGGATGTTCAAATAATGGGAGCTGATGCTCTGCATTCTATTCTTAATAAAAAATTGAAAAATAATGAAGTTATATTGTTTTTTTTACTATATTGTTGCCATATTAACTTCCTTATTTTAAAGGTGGTAAAGGCTTTTGGAACACTATTTTATTTGAACATTAGTTGGGTATGAACACGAAACGGTATTGGGACAATCTTGATTTGCCGAATGATGATTTTGCATTGATTCAGATCAGTTCGGTCAGATTATTGGAGAGCGGGGTGTTGAGTAGCAGATCTCGCTTGTTGGAGCTTAGAAATGCATTCAATGAGGAAAAATCTTCTGTACGGAAGACAAATTGGGGTGTTGCATTTGCTTTGTTGCTGATTTTTATCGGTGGTTTTATTTCATTTACGGTCTTTATCAAAGATGAGTCCCTCTCTATACCTGGCATCCTACTTATATTGGCTGGTTTGTTGGTTGTATACATTTCTGATAAGTTCTGGTCTTCACGTTCTGCTTCGTTATTTCCGGCAGATGTTGTATTGGAGAAGTTTAACTTATTGAAGGGTTTGCAGGATGTTGTTACGAATATCAACGCAATGTGGCCCTACGAATCAGCTCCTTTAGAATCAGTAGAGATCAATTATTTATATAATTTGCCCGCAGATCTGCCACAATTTCTGAAAGAAGCCGATCGGCTTATCTCCGATTTTGAAAATGAGGCGCGGGTTGCAATCGATAAGAAGTACTGCCAATGTAAGAAACCATTGTATGTATATAACTGATGATTCGGATTTAAAATATGACAGGAATAAACAGGAAAGGTTGCCTCATTTGGGCAACCTTTCCTGTATGTGGATCTTATTTTATCTCAGAATCAGATAATCAGCTTCTTTACATTCTTTTTTTCCTCGGAGTTTTCCTTGATGTCGAATTTTTCGTAAACGGAATTCTGACTGATAAATTCGGGCACAATCTGTTTCATGATGCGTACCGTGTCCAGCACCTTTCCGGAGCGTGCGTTTTCGGTAAGGAAATCGATGCGGGGCTCTACTTCTCTGTAGTCGTATTCCCTTACTTTGGCTACACGGATCTTTTCGTGCGGGGTAGGCAAGGTATTCTCTTCGTCGCTGAGTAGCTCTTCGTAGAGTTTTTCGCCCGGACGCAGACCGGTATATTCGATGCGGATGTCTTTATCTGGTTCGAATCCGGCCAATTCGATCATACGTCGTGCCAGGTTTGCAATCTTTACTGGTTCGCCCATCTCGAATATGAAGATTTCGCCACCTTTACCCATGGTTCCGGCCTCCAGTACCAAACGGCAGGCTTCGGGGATGGTCATAAAGTAGCGGATGATGTCCGGATGCGTCACCGTAACCGGTCCTCCGTTGGCAATCTGCTCGCGGAAACGGGGTATCACCGATCCGTTGCTGCCCAGTACGTTTCCGAAACGGGTGGTTATAAATTTAGTGGATCCCTGCTTGCTTCCGTTCTTAAGGGCGGTTGCCAGACTCTGAACGTATATTTCTGCCAGACGTTTGCTGCAACCCATTACATTGGTGGGATTCACGGCCTTGTCGGTAGACACCATCACGAAGCGTTCCACATTGTATTTTACGGCCATATCGGCAACGTTGCGGGTACCCCGAACGTTTACGCGGATGGCTTCGCAGGGATTACTCTCCATGAGAGGCACGTGTTTATAGGCAGCGGCATGAAACACCACGTTGGGCTGATAGCAGCCGAAAATGGAATCTACACGGGTTTCGCTGCGCACATCACCAATCACCGGGGTGAAAGGCAGGGTTGGGAACTTCTCTTCAAGCTCGAGACGCAGGTTATGCATGGGTGTTTCGGCACTGTCGAACAATACCAGGTGCTTGATATGGAATTTAGCAAGCTGCCGGCATATCTCGCTGCCGATGGATCCGGCGGCACCGGTTACCATCACAGTCTTTCCGGCAAGGCTGTTGCCTATCTCGCTCATGTTAATCTTAATCTCGTCGCGTCCCAGCAGGTCTTCGATGCGTACCGGACGAACCGTACGGCGTACCTTTCCATCCATCAATTCTTCCATCGGGGGGAGGATAAGAGTCCGTAAATTCAGTTTCTCGCAATAACGTATCAACCGGTCTTGCTCTTGTTTGGCATCGTTTACCCCTACAAACAGAATCCCTTCCAGGGCATTCCGGTTCATCAGGGTGGTAAGTGCCAGCTTGTCTTCTACGTAGTAAACCGGCAACCCTCCGATGCTAAGCTCTTTTCCCTTGGGACCAACCACCAGATAGCCTCCTACTTTATATTCGCTCAGGTAGGCGTGGGGCATCAGGGCTGCTGCGGTGATGCTTTGGGGAGTGGTTCCGTAGATAAGCAGGCTGCGCTGGGTCTTGCCCGTATTGTTTAATATAAAATTGTAGATGTTGATCAGCGTTACACGCAGTCCCACAAGTAATGCACTGGTAGTCAGCGTATCGATAAAGAAGCACATCATCCAGAATTTCATGGGTTTGGGCGATCCAAGCATGTAGACTAATAGCAGTAACAGGGTCGATTTCGCCACTGCAGCTAGTCCGATTCGCCACAATTCCTGCAGGGTGGAATGGCGTACCACTCCTTTGTAGGGTTGAAAAACGGCAAATGACAGAATGCTTGCAAAAATGGAAAAGGTCCCCATCCGCAAGAACATGGCCAAATCTACATTCAGATTGATGGCATAACGCATAAAAAAGATGGTGAATAATGTTACCGCAGTGGAGGTAGTAAGATCTGCAGTAAATATAATCCAACGGCTTAGATACTTAATCTGGGCTAGTTTGCTTAACTTAGCTTGAATGTTCGTTTTCATTTCTAAAATTTTAAAGGGTTCTTTTGGCTTAAGGGCTTCTTGTGCAACATACCAAAGGTTCGTCACCCCCACGGGAATGACAACAAATGGTTTGTTCGTAACAGATATACTGACTACAAAGATGTGATATATTTTTGTATTTTCAACATCTTTTTATTAAAAAATAGCATCGGAACTCTATTTTTTATTGAAAAATAATAGAAATTTAATGGTTTTGCAATCTATTTTATTGATTCTCTTTAACAAAATCCCATTACATTAAACTAAAAGGGACAGCACCTCCTTTCGGAGGCCTGTCTGTGTGGATTGTACGGATTAAAGGGTTCCGATGGCCCTTCTGTTTTTTCCCTCTTTCTTTTGTAAATCGTCGCCCAGGTCTTCCCTGGCTTCGTTGGCCATTTGTTCCAGTCTGCCGGCAGCTTCGGGATATTGCGAAAGAACGTTGTAACGCTCGCCGGGATCTCTGCGTAAATCGATCAATATCTTCTCTTCCAACATCTTATTTTCGTCCACCCGGCCCGGCATGCCATCGTTTCCGGGGGCAAAACCTTCGTAAGTACGTGTGGGGTGAGGGAAGATGAGCTTAAACTCGCCATCACTTACAGCTTCCAGGCTGTTTCTTCTGTAATAATATAGAAAGCTGGTTCGTGGAGTAGATTTAGTATCTCCTTTCAATAATGAGAACAGATTTACACCGTCCGTTTTATGAGACGGCATCGCTGCACCGCTGATATGGGCAAAGGTAGGCAGCAGGTCGATGTTTACGGTCAGTTTGTTGCATACAGATCCTGCAGGAATGGTTCCTTTCCATTGCATCAGGCAGGGTACACGCTGACCGCCCTCGAAGCTGGTGCCCTTGCCTTCCCTCAGACCGCCTGTGCTTCCGGCATGGTTGCCGTAATTAATCCAGGGACCATTGTCGGAGGTTACCACCACCAACGTATTTTCATCCAGACCCTCTTTGCGTAGTTTCTGCAGTATTTGCCCCACACTCCAGTCAATTTCCATTATCACATCGCCATACAGTCCCTGTTTGCTTTTTCCCTTAAACTTATCCGAAACAAACAGCGGAACGTGGGGCATGGGGTGGGCCAGATAGATAAAGAAAGGACGTTTTTTGTTTTTGTCAATAAACTGGATGGCCCGTTCGGTGAAGTTGGTTGTAAACTGACTTTGATCCGGGTTGTATGCAATCACCTTGTCTCCCTCGTATAAAGGTAAATCCGGATAGGTTCCGGTTGGATGATGGGGCCACATGTCGTTGGAGTAGGGAATGCCGTAATACTCGTCGAACCCGTTGTGTGTGGGGAGGAATTTGGTATGGTGACCAAGGTGCCACTTGCCGTAGGCGGCGCAGGCATATCCTTTTTGTTTGAGCACCTCAGCCATCGTGCTTTCGTTTTCATTGATCCCCGTAACCGCATCCGGACCGGGTGCTCCTGAAAACCCGATACGGTTGGGATAACAACCGGTAAGCAGTCCCGCACGCGAGGCTCCGCTTACCGCCTGTACGGAGTAAAAACGGGTGAAACGCATGCCCTCGTTGCCCATCTTGTCGAGGTTGGGTGTTTCGTATCCAATAGCTCCCTGGGTTCCGATATCTCCGTAGCCCATGTCATCCATGAGGATGACAATTATATTGGGCTGTTTCTGAGCTTCTGCCGTAAAAATTGACAGCAATGCCGCTGCCGGTAATACTAGTTTCTTTTGTATCCGATTCATGGTTTATCCTGTAAGTTGATTAACTGGTCTTCTTTCAGGATGTAAAGATAGTTTTTTTCGGTAAAACTATTCTACAATCAATTCGTCGAAGTATACCCAGGTGTCTTGCTGTGCTCTTACATGGTTTGCCGGACATTTACCGGGGTTGCCGAACTCAACTTTCAGGAAGCGCCCTTTCTGAGGGTGTACATCCAGATGGATATCTACGGCTTGAGTACCCTCTGCAAAGTTTTGCGCCTGTGTGCGTTGGATGGTGGCCACCTGGTGGTAGCTCTGACCGTTGTCCGACAGATAGAGTTTTACATACCGGGGCGGATGTACCCCCATGCCGAAGTTGTTGAGGGACCCCAGACTTACACGGGTGATTTTTTGTCGCTCTCCCAGGTCTGCCACGAAGGATCCGTCTTGCGCGTACCAACCGCACCATTCACCGTCGGTATGGCGGTCGCTTCCCCTCAGCCCGTTGGTAAGCAGACGGGTGTTGATGTTTTCTCCGGTCACCGGTTTGGCTGTTGCTATATTGAAATGTACCGGCAGGGTAAGGACCTCGCCTTTTTGTTCGGATCCGTTGAAGGTAGCCGCCTTCATGTTGCAATTGCCGGCGATGGTGAGAGGCGTTGAGTAGAGGGCCGACCGGCCATCGGGTGCGTCTCCGTTGGTAGTATAACGAATCTCCAGGTCCGGTCTGATACAGCTTAAGGAAACCTCCAGTTCACCGTTGCGGGGCAATACCTTATGGTCGATGTTGTACATGGAGCGGGCATAATCGATTCCTTTATGCGAAAGATGAAGGTTAAAACGGTCCAGTCGGCTCAGGAAGCCGGTCCAGTTCTTTTTCCCTTTTTCGCTCCAGGCTACCTCGGCCAGGGCGGCCAACCGTGGGTAAATCAGGTATTCCACATCCTGGGGAGTACTGCAGAATTCCGTCCACAACGAACCCTGGATCCCTTGCAGCAGTTGACTGTAACCCGGTTTCCATTTATCTTTTACCGGCTCATATTGGTACACATCCTTCAGGGTATTGTTCCCAAAATAGGTGAGAGGCTCGAACCATTGGGGACCCTGGTAACGTATCAGGTAGAGGGTGCGGGCGGGGGTGAGTATAAACGGATGTCCCAGTTCGGCAGCTTTCAGTGCAGTTTCGCCATCGCCTCTCCAGCCATAAATTACTGCTCCTTCGGGAAGCTTGCTGTTGGTGAGCTCGTCCCATCCCATCACGGTTTTTCCTTTGCTGCGTACGTAACGGCTTACCCGTTCCATGAAGTATCCTTGTAATTCCTCTTCGTTGGCCAGATTCTCTTTCTGGATGCGATGCTGACAAAGCGGACAGTTTTTCCAGTGGGTCTTCGCAGCTTCGTCGCCCCCCAGGTGTACGTAGCGCGATGGAAACAGCGCCATCACCTCGTCCAGCACATTTTCGATAAAGGAGAATACGCTGTCGTTGCCTGCACAATAAATAATCTCTGCATTTTTACCACCCAGACCCGGAATCACTCCGATGAAGGATTTCACCACCGGACAGGCCAGTTCGGGGTAAGCGGCAAGGGAGGAGTTGGTATGGGCGGGCATTTCTATTTCCGGAATAATTTCGATCTGCCGGCTTTCGGCGTAATCAATAATCTCTTTCATCTCCTGTTGGGTGTAGAATCCCCCCTGGGTTGTTTGTTCGCCGGGAAGCGGGTTTTTTCTGGCCGGAAAAGGTTCATCCCTTTTCACCCGCCAGGCTCCTACCTGGGTTAAACGCGGATAACGTTTGATTTCGAGTCGCCAGCCATTATCATCCACCAGATGCAGGTGCAATTTATTTAGTTTGAGCAGCGCCATGCAATCGATGGTTCGCAGGAGGGTTGCTTTGGGAATAAAATAACGGGAAACATCCAGCATGAGTCCCCTGTACCCGAAACGGGGCTGATCGGTAATTTCCACACAGGGAAGCTCCCATTCCTGCGTCTGGCTGTTCGTATCCTTCCGAAGGTCGGGGGGCAGCAGCTGACGGATGGTCTGCAGCGCATAATAGAAGCCTGCCTTTCCGGAGGCCTGTATATGAAGAGAATCGGGGGTGATGCGGAGCCGGTATCCCTCGTCGGCCAGAGAATCGCAGTGAGTCAGACTGATTACCTGCAGGCTGTGGGCGGGTGAATCGCAGTGAGTCAGACTTATTACCTGTGGGCTGGAAGGTTGTATTGCTACCGGGCGTGTGCCGGAGACCAAAGCCGCAGAAGCAGCTGCCGGTAATGCCATCGTTGTTTTCGATGCAGGAAGCTTTCCGGCACTCTCTAATCGGATTACCTCCAACTTCCATCCGGAACCTTCTTCTTGCAGTTGTTGCCCGAAGCGCTTCACCACTTCAGCCTGTTCATCATTTTCCACCTGCCAGGGGGTGGCGGGGGTAAGCATAAAAGTTCCCGGACGATCTACCTGTGCCACAGGCTGTGGCACTACCTGGATGCGTTTGGATTGTGCAATAACACCCAGCTGTGCGTAGCCGGGTGTTACAAAGCACAAACAGATACCTAATACAATCTTTTGTATATTCATACTAACCTAAATCTTGAGTGAATTTCATAGTTCACAGCAAATATCCGGGTTTAGTATAAAAAGGATGTCTGTTTATGTCCAGAAGAAGTTTGTTATTTGTTTAAAAAGTAAAGTTTAGATATTTTCAAACATTGTTTAGTCAAATTTAAACCCCGGCATACGCCGTGCGGTTACTCTTTTACCACGGGAATATGTCCTATCTGCTTGATATGTTGCAGATCGGCATAGTCATATAGATAAAATCCATCGTCGCCCACCATGAAGAGATATCCGTTTACCGGAATCACGTCGTAGGTTTTAATATCCGGAAATGCCGCCAGTTGATGCGATGTGATAGCCTGCTTGTCGGTTGCATCGTATACCTTCAGTCCCGCTTTGCCGTCGCATACGAACAACGTATTATTGTCGATTGCCAGTCCGTAGGGGTTGGTAAGGTTGTACGAGGCTGCGAGGGTGTTTGTCTTATAGTCGGCCGACAGCTTAACCACATCCAGCCGGTTGAAGTCGGCGTGACAAACCTGTCCGCCTCTCAGCGTGATGTAAGCATATCCATCCTGCACCACCACCGGGTCGCAGCTGGTGGCATGCCAGAAGGTACTAACCAGTGCAGGCGTGTTGGGAACCTGCAGCGAGTAGATCAGCATTCCGTTGGGAGTCCCGAAAAAGAGATGCTTGTCGTACACAAACATAGTCTCGATATTGCCGTTCAGACTCGATTTGCCCACATTTACCAGCGTACCGCTTACATCGAATATATTCAGGATATAGGTGTCGGCTATGTAAAGGTATTTGTCGTATAACCCGAACCGGGCCATGGATCCGCTCTTTCCAAAACCGCTCCCGCTGATCCCTCCGGCCGAAAGTTTATCCGACGAACTTGAGTTTGCCAGGTTGTCGTACATCGGATAATTCGGATAATAGCTAGGTTCCAGCTCCCTTTTCTCGGTGATGACCTCCCACTCCAGAATCACCCCTTTTTTCTGATCTATTCTGGTTACCGGAAATTCGTTGTCGGTAGCGGGAACCCGGTAGGGTAATACGTCCTTTAGCCGGTAACTCTCTTTTACGTTGCTTAAGTTGGATACATCCAGTGCCACCAGGTCTACATAGCTGTCGGCAAAAAGCAGCTGGTTACGTATGGCCATGTCCGTACAGCCCGGTATCTCTATAAAACCGATGTTTTTGGGGGAGGAAGGAGTGGATACATCAATCAAATGAATACCCTTCATCTGCTCTATTATAAGGATGTAATTATCCTTGAAATAGATCTTGCCCGGATGCTTCATCGGCTGGGCGGATGATGTCTTTACGGCACTCCGCAGATCGTCGTAACTCATGTATACCGGTGCGTTGGCGGTAAATATCTCGGTGTACTTGTCTGTGCACGAAAGCATTCCCAACAGAGAAAGCAGGCAGAACAAGTGTGTGTAGATTCGTTTCATATAGCTGATTTTTTAATGGAATAGAATACCTAATTTGATGGATAACCGGTTGTAATCGGCCCGTAATTTATAATCGCTCTTGTCGCTGAAGCGAAGTTGGTGGAAGCGGTATCCGGCCGACAGCGTAATGCCATATCCATGACTGGTTTTAAAAAACAGCCCGGCGGATGGGTTGATAAGAAAACCACCCTGAGCATCGAGGTTGTCTCTGGTGATGGGTTGCGGCCAGTAGGAACTCAGGTAGTCGTAAGGATAATAACCGCCGCTGATGCGGGTCTTGTTCTCCAGAGCGATGAGGTAACCGGCCTGAAGCGATACAAAAGGCGACACCTTGCGGTTGTTGAATTTGTATAGCAGGTTGGCAAATACAGGCAGATAGGTTTCATTGTAGAATTCAACACCGATACCGGCCCCTGCCGAAAGGTTGTTGCGGAACGAATAATTCATGGAAGAATGAAACAGAAAAGGAGCCTTGTGCTCGTTGTCGGGATTGCCAATCATCACTCCCCCTTCGGAAAGGTTGAACCATTCCCCGGGGCGGATATCGAAGAATTCGGCATCCCCTTTCTCCCTGGCTTGTCTGGTTGCTGCTTCCGGTTTGTTAAGGGTGATCTTTTCAACTTCGGAAGCGTCGATAATTTTCGACTCTTTGCCCTGCATGATCCGGATCTTTTCCAGATCGGATGAGTAGATGTACTTACCTTTTACAACAGAGCCGTCTTTCATGTGGATATACCCTTTTTCCATCAGGGCTTTATCTCCGGTGGTGCTTACCTGCGATGTGACAGAAGTCATTGAACACCAAAGAATCAGGTTAATAAGGAAAACTTGCTTTATCATAAGCTAACAAATTTATGGTTCTTTCTATTAGATGCTGTCGGCTTTAAAAACGCTGTATTGACTCTTTTATTTTTCTTATAATTTTATTGTTACCCTTTCAGAGACTGGTTATTTGATAAAGGAATAACGCTTCGGTGTCAACGATTTCAGTATGTTTTTTTATCCTTAAGGGAACGTAAAACTTTCCTTAAGGATAAAAAAAATTACCCTTAAGAGAAGTTTTATTTTCACTTAAGGGAAGATTTTCCAATAGGGGGGATTGTGACTTTTACTGATTTGAGTCTTGATTAATCCGGATTTGAGCAGGTACTTTTGTTAATTTGATACGAGACCATATCCTGATTTTATAGACTCTCTTTTATTCTTTAGCGCCCTTTATTCGCCAGGTATTGGGTGAAGCCTTCGGAATGTTCGGTTTTGTAGTTGCCTACAGAATCGGTGTAAATAATAAAGTATTCAATTTCCGGAACCCTCTTTTTAAGTTCGCGTGCCTTTTCGGATCCCAGTGCCATAAACGAGGTGGCATAGCCATCGGCTGTAGTACAGTCGGGTGCGATGATGGTGGCACTCAGGATGTCTTGTTCGGCAGGATATCCCGTAATCGGATTGATGGTGTGACCATACTTCTTACCGCCTTTTTCATAAAAGTTACGGTAATTTCCGGAGGTGGCCAATCCCACTTTACCGCACAAGTGTGCAATCTCCTCCAGCTCCTGGTTCAGTCCGGCCGGATCGTCGGTGGGTTTGTTTATCCCGATACGCCAGCATTCGCCTTTGGGATTCACCCCTTTGGCCATCACTTCGCCGCCAATTTCGACCATATAGTTTTCGATACCCTTGCTTTCCAGCAGGTTGGCAATCACGTCGCAGCTTAGTCCGTCGCCCAAGGCCGAAAAATTAAGCAGAATACGTGGGTCGTCCTTCGCCACCCGGTTGCCCTGCAGGTGCACCTTGGTATATCCTACAAAAGAACGGATGCTATCTATCGCCTGGGGTGTGACACTGTCTTTTTTGCTGAACCCGAATCCCCAGAGATTGATCAACGGGGCACAGGTTACATCGAACATTCCATCGGTCTTTTGCGAGATTTCCATCGCCTTGTTGAAAACAACACCAAAGAGAGAATCCACTTCCACCGCTTCATTCCGGTTTACCTGCGATATGATGGAGGTGGAGTCGAAGGGATTGATGGAGTGATAATACCCCTTCAATGCCTCTTGTATCTCTTTGTCCAATGCCTTGGTATAGCTGTATTTGATGTGGTAAGGGGTATGCAGACTACCGGCAGTTTCGAAATACTGCGTTTTTTCCTGACAGCTGAAAAGCACCATGGCACAGAGCAGAAAAAGGATGGAGGATAGGATTCCTGTTTTCATATGAATCGATAAATTTAGGTTGCAAAGGTATAAATTTAAACGGATATGAATTTGTTGCGGATAACCTTAAATTGAGTTAAGATTGATTATAATCAAGCAATAATTGCTTCCCTTTTTTTCAAAAAGCCTATCTTTGGACTCCGTTTTTTTAAATCTGATATCTCAATTATTATGAAAACACATCTTCTCTGCCTGTTTATCCTGCTTTTAAGTCTGCCTATGTTTGCGCAGACACGGCTCATGGGAGTCAGCCAAAACGATATAAACCCCTCTTTGCTGCAGGGCCGATGGAAGGCCCGCTGGATTTCCGTACCCGACGAGGCGGCGAATACCTATGGAGTATACCATTTCCGTAAATCCTTTTCACTGGATACCCTGCCGGAACGTTTTCTGGTGCATGTAACAGCCGACAACCGGTATAAGCTGTTCCTGAACGGAACGATGGTTTCGCTGGGTCCGGCCCGGGGAGATGTATATAACTGGTCGTACGAGACAGTGGACCTGTCGCCCTGGCTTCAGAAAGGAACCAACGTGCTGGCTGCCGTGGTGTGGAACTTTGCCGAGCAGAAGCCGCTGGCCCAGGTAAGCTTTAATCAGACCGGTTTCCTGATACAGGGCAACTCTGCCACCGAAGAGGTGGTGAATACCGATGCAAGCTGGCTGTGTACCACCAACAAGGCCTATGCACCGTGGTGGAAGCCGGTACATGGCTACTATGCCGTTGGTGCCTGCGAACAGCTGGATGCCGCCCTTTATCCGTGGGGATGGGAACAACCCCAATACGACGATGCCGGATGGAAGAAGGCACGTGCGGGAATGGAAGGAGCTGCCAAAGGGGCGAGGGATTATCCCGGCCGACTGCTGGTACCGCGTCCGATTCCGCCTATGGAGATGAAAACGGAGCGTTTCCAGGCCGTACGCAGGGTGCAGGGCATCACTTGTCCCAAGGATTTTCCACAGAAAAAGGTTGCTTTACATATACCGGCACATACCGAAGCGGTGCTGCTGCTGGATCAGAAACAGCTCACTACCGGCTACCTCACCCTGCTGTTCAGCAAAGGAAAAGGGGCAGAGATACGGATTACCTATGCTGAGGCCATGTACGAAGATAAGGTGGATAAGACTACCAAATCCTATAGTCTCCCGGTAAAAGGGCACAGAGACAGTATCGAAGGTAAAAAGATGATCGGTTACGAAGACAGGCTCTTGCCCGACGGTGGCGACGGCCGTTCTTTCTCCTCCTTGTGGTGGCGTACCTGGCGCTATGTGCAGCTTACCATCACCACCGCCGATGAGCCTCTGGTGGTGGACGACCTGTACGGCACTTTTACGGGCTATCCGTTCAAACAAGATATTACCTTCGCGGCACCTGCACTTCCCGAACTGAACGAGATGCTTTCCATCGGTTGGCGTACGGCCCGCCTGTGTGCTAACGAGACCTATATGGATTGTCCCTATTACGAGCAGTTGCAATATTTTGGCGATACACGTATCCAGGCAATGGTTACCATGTTCAATACGCGTGATACGTTTATGGTGAAGAATGCCCTGGAGCAGGGCCGTCAGTCCATCGTAGCCGATGGCATCACCATGAGCCGGTACCCTTCGTACCTGCACCAGTTTATTTCGTCCTTTTCCTTGTGGTGGATATGTATGGGTCACGATTACTGGATGTATCGCGGCGACGAGGCCTATCTTAAAACGCTGTTGCCTGCCTATCGGGGTATTTTATCCTGGTACGAACAATACCTGAAACCGGACGCCAGTCTGGCTTATGTGCCCCATTGGTTCTTTGCCGACTGGAGCGACGATTTTCCCAATGGCGAACCTATCCGCGAGAAGGAGGGGAATTCCGCATTTCAGGATCTGATGTATA